>CALAGF010000319.1 GCA_937892345.1 uncultured Rhodocyclaceae bacterium
AATGCGCCGGCCATGCGCGAAAAACACCTTGGCATCTGGCAGACCTGGAGCTGGAGCGATGTCGCCGAGCGCGTACGGGCGCTGGCTTGCGGCCTGGCCTCGCTGGGTTTCAAGCGCGGCGACAATCTTGCCATCATCGGTGACAACCGGCCGCATCTCTACATGATGATGACGGCTGCCCAATGTCTGGGCGGCGTGCCGGTGCCGCTGTATCAGGATGCGGTTGCTTCCGAAATGCTTTTTGTCCTGCAGGATGCCGGCATCCGCTTTGTGGTGGTCGAGGATCAGGAGCAGGTCGACAAGATGCTTGAGGTGCGCGATCAGGTGCCGACCCTGGCGCACGTGATCTATGACGATCCACGCGGCATGCGTCACTACAACCAGCCTTTCCTGCACGATATTCACGAGTTGATGGAAATGGGGCGGATTCATGACCGCAACCACCCGGATTTCCTGAATGCCGAAATCGAACAAGGCCATTTCGACGACACCTCGGTGATGTTGTACACCTCGGGTACGACCGGCAAGCCCAAGGGCGTGTGCCAGACGCATGCGGCCTTTATCGCTGCGGCGCGCGGTGGTATCGAAGTTGACCGGATGACCGCCGATGGCGACATCCTGTCCTACCTGCCCATGGCCTGGGTCGGCGACCACCTGTTCTCCTACGCCCAGGCGCTGGTGGCCGGTTTCACCATCAACTGCCCTGAATCCGGCGATACGGTGATGACCGATCTGCGTGAAATCGGGCCGACCTATTACTTTGCGCCGCCGCGCGTGTTCGAAAGTCTGCTCACCTCGGTCATGATCCGCATGGAAGATGCCGGCAAACTGAAGCAGAAACTCTTTCACCACTTCATGGAAGTTGCCAAGCGTTGTGGCGCGGACATTCTTGACGGTAAATCCGTGTCGACCGGTGAACGCTTTCAGTATTGGCTGGGCAACCTGCTGATCTACGGTCCCTTGCGCAACGTCCTTGGCCTGAGCCGGGTGCGCGTGGCCTACACCGCCGGTGCGGCGATCGGGCCGGAGTTGTTCAAGTTCTATCGCTCGATCGGTATCAACCTCAAGCAGTTCTACGGTCAGACGGAAACTTGCGCCTATGTCTGCCTGCAGCCGGATGGGGCGATCAAGTTCGATTCCGTCGGTCAACCGGCCCCCGGCGTCGAAATCAAGATTGCCGACAGTGGCGAAGTGCTGGTCAAGGGGCCGATGCTGCTCAAGGAGTACTACCAGCGTCCGGATGCGACCGCCGAAGCCTGCGATGCGCAAGGCTGGTTTCTGACCGGCGATGCCGGCTTCCTCGACGAAGAAGGCCATTTGAAGATCATCGATCGTGCCAAGGACGTGGGCAAGCTGTCGAACGGTGCGATGTTTGCGCCCAACTACATCGAGAACAAGCTCAAGTTCTTCCAGTACGTCAAGGAAGCCGTCTGTTTCGGTGCCAATCGCGACATGGTGACCGCTTTCATCAATATCGACGTGGGTGCCGTGGGCAACTGGGCCGAGCGGCGCGGTATTTCCTATGCGGGCTACACCGATCTGGCCGGCAAGACGGAAGTCTATGACCTGATCCAGTCATGCCTGGAAGAGGTGAATGCCCTGCTGGTGAATGATGCGATGGTGGCCGATTCCCAGGTGCATCGCTTCCTGATCCTGCACAAGGAGCTGGACCCGGATGACGACGAGCTGACCCGTACCCGCAAGGTGCGGCGTAATTTTGTCTCGGAAAAATACAAGGTGCTGATCGATGCGCTGTACGACGGCAAGGCATCCCAGTTCATCGAAACGGAAGTCAAGTTCGAAGACGGACGGCGCGGCAAGGTGTCCGCTGATCTGGTGATTCGCGACTGCAAGACCTTCCCCATTGTCAGAAAGGCCGCCTGAAAATGAGCAAGAAAATAGGCGACGTCATCCTCGACCTGCAAAATATTTCGCTGCGTTTTGGCGGCGTGAAGGCGCTGACCGATATTTCCTTCAACGTTCGCCAGCACGAAATTCGCGCCATCATCGGCCCGAACGGTGCCGGCAAGAGTTCGATGCTGAACGTCATCAACGGTGTTTACCACCCGCAGGAAGGCAAGATTTTCTGGCACGGCAAGGAACGCAAGCGCATGGAACCGCACATGGCGGCCCAGCAGAACATCGCGCGCACCTTCCAGAACATTGCGCTGTTCAAGGGCATGAGCGTGCTCGACAACATCATGACCGGACGCATGACCAAGATGAAAGCCAATTTCATCGAGCATGCACTGTGGTTTGGCCGGGCGCGCAAGGAAGAACTCGAACACCGCAAAAAGGTGGAAGAGGTGATCGATTTCCTGGAAATCCAGCACATCCGCAAGACCCCCGTCGGTCGACTGCCCTATGGCCTGCAAAAGCGGGTTGAACTGGGCCGGGCATTGGCTGCTGAGCCTTCCATGCTGCTGCTGGATGAGCCGATGGCCGGGATGAATGTCGAAGAAAAGCAGGACATGTGCCGCTTCATCCTTGATGTGAATGACCAGTTCGGTACCACCATCGTGCTGATCGAGCACGACATGGGCGTGGTGATGGATATTTCCGACCGCGTTGTCGTTCTCGACTACGGCAAGAAGATCGGTGATGGCGTGCCGGATGAGGTCAAAAACAACGAAGAAGTGATCAAGGCCTATCTGGGCGCTGGTCACTAAGGAGACGGGGATATGAATTTCTTTCTTGAAGTTCTGGTCGGCGGTTTGCTATCCGGCGTGATGTACGCGCTGGTCGCCCTCGGCTTTGTGATGATCTACAAGGCCTCCGGCGTATTCAACTTTGCCCAGGGGGCCATGGTCTATCTCGCTGCGCTGTCGGTGGTCGGGGTGATGGAGTGGGGTGCGCCGCTGTGGCTGGCGGTGATTCTGGCCTTCGCCATCATGACCGCATTCGGTATCGCGACCGAAAAGTTCGTGTTGCGAAAACTGGTCAATCAGCCGCCGATTGCCCTGTTCATGGCGACCATCGGTCTGGCTTTCTTCATTGAAGGTCTGGCGCCGATGATCTTCGGCTCCGAGCCGCGTGCGCTGGATCTGGGCATTGTCGATGAGCCGATTCCCTGGATTCTGGACAACTGGAACATGGTGATTTCCAAGTTTGATTTGGTCGCTGCCGGTGTCGGTGCTGTGCTGGTTGCCACCCTGGCCCTGTTCTTCCAATTCACCCGGATCGGGCGCGCCTTGCGGGCGGTGGCCGATGATCACCAGGCGGCGTTGTCGATTGGTATTCCGCTGCAAAACATCTGGGCGATTGTCTGGGGCGTCGCGGGTTTTGTTGCGCTGGTTGCCGGCATGATGTGGGGGGCGCGAAATGGGGTGCAGTTTGCGCTCACTTTCACCGCACTCAAGGCTTTGCCGGTTCTGATTCTGGGCGGCTTTACTTCCGTGCCGGGGGCGATTGTCGGCGGGCTGATCATTGGTGCCTCGGAAAAACTGGCTGAAATCTACATCCCGCCGGTCATGGAAGGCTGGTTCGGCGGCAACTTCGGCGGTATCGAAGGCTGGTTCCCTTATGTGCTCGCGCTGCTTTTCCTGCTCGTTCGGCCTGAAGGGCTGTTCGGTGAAAAGCATATTGATCGCGTTTGATCGGTTGACCGTAGAAGAAAGGAATTAACGCATGCTTTACCGCGAAGCCGGTCAGTTCAAGACCACCTATGCTGCCGATCAGCAGCTTTTCCCGATCCGTCAGGATCGCATCGGCCCGTTGTTTCTGTTGGCCGTAGCCTTTTTCGGGGTGCCGATTTTTGCCAGCGAATACTGGTTTTCGGCCATCCTGATTCCCTTCCTGATCTTTGCTTTGGCCGCACTGGGACTGAATATCCTGACCGGTTACGCCGGCCAGCTGTCGCTGGGGACGGCCGCTTTCATGGCGGTGGGCGCTTACGCTGCCTATAACTTCCAGTTGCGGGTCGAGGGCATTCCGATTCTGGTTTCCTTCTTGTGCGCCGGGTTGACCGCTGCAGGCGTCGGCATCTTGTTCGGCCTGCCGTCGCTGCGCATCAAGGGCTTCTACCTGGCGGTGGCGACACTTGCCGCACAGTTTTTCATTGTCTGGTGCCTGACCAAGTTCCCTTGGTTGTCCAACCATTCGTCGTCCGGCGTGATATCCACGCAGAACGTCGTGATTCTGGGCTTCCATTTCGATACGCCGGTGTCCAAGTACCTCCTGGTGCTGGCGATTGTCAGCGTGATGGCACTGGCCGCCAAGAATCTGGTGCGCTCGTCGACGGGCCGCGCCTGGATGGCGGTGCGTGATATGGATGTGGCTGCCTCGGTGATCGGGATCAAGCTGATGCCGACCAAGTTGCTCGCCTTTGCCATCAGTTCTTTCTATTGCGGTGTGGCCGGCGCGCTGTATGCCTTCTGCTATCTCGGCTCGGTCGAACCGGACGGGTTCTCGCTGGAAATGTCCTTCAAGATCCTGTTCATGATCATCATCGGGGGCGTCGGTTCCATTCTTGGCTGTTTCCTGGGGGCGGCATTCATTCTGCTGCTGCCGATTTTTCTCGACCTCAGTCTGCCCGCTGTGGCCGGGCTGTTCGGTCTGCCGTTTTCCAATGCCACCGTGTCGCACATCCAGATTCTGGTGTTCGGCGCATTGATCATGTTCTTCCTGATCGTCGAGCCGCACGGGTTGGCCCGTCTGTGGCAAATCGCCAAGGAGAAGCTGCGCCTGTGGCCTTTCCCTCACTAGGGAAAAGGCTGGAGTACCGGGGCGGCGCTTGCGTCGCTTCCTTAAATAACTAGAGGAGACAAATACGATGATTAAAACCTTCAAACCCGCTGTTGCCGCCGCCGCAGTTTCACTGGCCATGCTGTCGCAAGCCGCTGTCTCGGCAGAGCAGTTTTTCCCGATCCCCGGTTACCGCGTTGGCCCCTATGGTGCTAACGGCCAGTCGTTTTACGGCGGTTTCATCGACTATCTGAATTACGTGAACCTCAAGGAAAAGGGCGTCAATGGGGTGACGATGGCCTATGAGGAATGCGAAACCGAATACAACACGGCCAAAGGCGTTGAGTGCTACGAGCGGCTGAAGAGCAAAGCGGGTGCGTCCGCCGGTCCGATTCACACGATGTCCACGGGTATTTCCTATGCGCTGGTCGACAAGTCGGCACAGGACAAGCTGCCCTTGGCCATGATGGGTTACGGCCGGACGGATGCGGTGGACGGTTCGGTGTTTCCGTATGCCTTCCCGCTGGTGACGACCTACCAGATGCAGGCCTCGGCGATCATCAAGTTCGTCAAGGAGAAAATGGGCGGCAGCCTTGACGGCAAGAAGCTGGTCTACCTCTACCATGACTCCGCTTATGGCAAGGAAGCCATCGTCGCCTTGCAGGCCGAAGCGTCGCTGAACAAGTTCAGCCTGGTGCTGATTCCGGTAGCACACCCGGGTAACGAGCAAGGTGCGCAGTGGTTGAAGATTCGTCAGGAAAAGCCTGATTTCGTCGTGTTCTGGGGCTGGGGCGTGATGAACCAGACGGCGCTCAAGGCAGCGCAGAAAGTGGGCTATCCGCGCGACAAGATGATCGGCTCCTGGTGGACGGGCTCTGAAGAAGACGTGGTTCCGGCCGGTGATGCGGCCAAGGGCTACATGGCGGCAACCTGGAACGTTGCCGGCAAGCAGGTCCCGGTGATCGCCGATATCGAGAAAGTGGTGTACGGCGCCGGCAAGGGCAACATGCAGGACAAGGACAAGATTGGCACCATTCTCTACAACCGCGGTGTTTCCGCAGCGGTTGTCTCGGTCGAAGCGATCCGCAAGGCACAGGAGAAGTTCGGCAAGGGCAAGGCCATGAACGGCACCCAGGTCGCCTGGGGTCTGGAGCATCTGGACATGACCGAGGCTCGCATCAAGGCGCTTGGCGCGACCGACCTGCTGCCGGAAATCAAGACCTCCTGCAGCAATCACGAGGGTTCCGGCAAGGTGAAGATTCAGCAGTGGGATGGTGCCAAATGGGTACCGGTGTCCGGCTGGATCGAGGGTAACAAGGCGCTGATCCACCCCTTGTTCCAGGCTTCCGCCAAGCAGTACGCCAAGGAAAAGGGCATCACGCCACGTGATTGCAGCACGGAAAAGTAAGGCGAATTACAGAAGCGGCGGGGGGCTTGCCTCCCGCCATTTTGGCGACGCCACGCTTCAGGAAACAACATGAATACACAAGCTGCTGCGACCATAGAGACAACGGCTGACCCCAGAGTCGACAACTATCTGAGCATCAAGAACATCGAGGTCATTTACGACCACGTGATTCTGGTACTCAAAGGGGTGTCGCTGGCCGTACCCAAGGGCAAGATCGTGGCCCTGCTCGGTGCCAACGGTGCCGGCAAATCCACCACACTGAAAGCCATTTCCAACCTCCTGCATGCCGAACGCGGCGATGTCACCAAGGGATCGGTTGAATACAAGGGCGAGCGTATCGACCAGTTGACGCCCAATGAACTGGTCAAGCGGGGGGTTATCCAGGTGATGGAAGGACGGCATTGTTTTGGCCACCTGACCATCGAGGAAAACCTGCTCACCGGGGCCTACACGCGCAGTATTTCCCGTGTCGGTCTGAAAGACAGCCTGGAAAAGGTCTATCACTATTTCCCCCGCCTGAAGACACGGCGTACCTCGCAAGCGGGTTATACCTCCGGCGGCGAACAGCAGATGTGCGCGATCGGTCGCGCGCTGATGGCCAACCCGGAAATGGTGCTGCTGGATGAACCTTCGATGGGCCTCGCGCCCCAGATCGTTGAAGAAATCTTCGAGATCGTGAAGGATCTGAACAGTCGCGAGCAGGTCAGTTTCCTGCTTGCCGAACAGAACACCATGGTCGCGCTGAAATACGCCGATTTTGGCTACATTCTGGAAAATGGCCGCGTCGTGATGGAAGGCGAGGCCGAAGATTTGCGCACCAACGAGGATGTGAAGGAGTTCTATCTCGGCCTGTCGTCTGCGGGTCGAAAATCCTTCCGTGACGTCAAGCACTACCGTCGTCGCAAACGGTGGCTGTCATGAGTTACTACGACGCTCAGGAAACCCGTTCGCCGGCGTCGCGGGAAGCGGCCTTGATGGCCGCACTGGCCGGGCAGGTAGCCCACGCAAAAGCTGCCACGCCCTACTATGCGCAGACTCTGGCCGCGGTAGATGCCGCTGCCTGCTCGACACGGGAAGCGCTGGCCGCACTGCCGCTGACGCGCAAGCGCGACATGATCGCGTTGCAGAAGGCGACGCCCCCCTTTGGCGGGCTCAATGCCTTGGACAAGGCGCGGGCTCTTCGCGTGTTTTCTTCGCCGGGGCCGATTTATGAGCTTCAGGGGGAGTCGACCGATACATGGCGTCTGGCCCGGGTGCTTTACGCGGCGGGTTTTCGCGCCGGCGACCTGATTCACAACTGCTTTTCCTACCATTTCACGCCAGGGGCCTACTTGATGGAAGGTGGTGCCCGCAAGCTGGGGTGTGCGGTATTTCCCGGCGGCGTCGGACAGACCGAACAGCAGGTGCAGGCGATGGTCGATCTGCGACCGGATGGCTACGTTGGTACCCCGTCTTTTCTGCGCATCATTGTGGAAAAGGCGGAAGAGTTGGGGGCCGATATCTCCTCGCTGAAAAAGGCTCTGGTATCGGGCGAAGCCCTGCCGGGTGTGACCCGTGACTGGTTGCGTGCGCGCGGAATCATGGTGCGTCAGTGCTATGCCACGGCGGATATCGGGGCGATTGCCTATGAGACCGAGGCCGAAGCCGGATTGGTGGTCGAGGAAGACCTGCTGGTCGAGATTGTCCGGCCGGGAACCGGTGATCCGGTTGCTGACGGGGAAGTAGGGGAAGTGGTGGTCACCAGTTTTTGTCCCGACTACCCCCTGATCCGTTTTGCGACCGGGGATCTCTCGGCCATCTTGCCGGGCGTGTCTCCTTGCGGCAGGACCAATATCCGACTGCGCGGCTGGCTGGGGCGTGCCGATCAAACGACCAAGGTCAAAGGCATGTTTGTCCATCCCGAGCAGATTGCCGAACTGGCCAAACGCCATGTCGATGTTTCCCGGATGCGTCTGGTCGTCGACAACCCGGATGGACAGGACCGGATGGTTTTGCATTGCGAAGTTCCTGAAGCAGCCGAAGGTCTGGCAGGCGTGCTGGTGGACGGATTGCGTGACGTGACCAAATTGCGTGGTGAAGTTCGCTTTGTCGCGCCGGGAAGCTTGCCGAATGATGGAAAGGTGATTGAAGATAGCCGGGTCTATTGATCCGGAGTCCGCTCATGCGCCTGCTGTTTCTATTTCTGCTCTCTGCCGCGGGTTCGGTCATGGCTGGGGACCCTGCGCTTCGCCCCTCGGCCAGCCTGCTGTTCAAGCACCCCGAGGTACTCAGGGCCGGAACTTGCGTTTCCTATGAAGAAGGCGGGGCGGGCTGGATTGCGACAGCCCCCCTTTTCTACCTGCGTGGCGAAGTAGTGGCAGCCGGTGTGCAGACCCGGCATTTGAAGGTTTGTCCGCAGGTGCCAGGCAAGCAGATGGCGCAGTACTCGCGGGAAGAGTTTGTCCGTTATGTCTACGCAAATCCTTGTGTTTCATCGGTCAAGCTTGAGCGCGACGTACAAATCGGCATGGTCAGGTTACGGGTGAGCGAATGGGAAACGCCGCACGAGCGCAAGGCAGAAAATGCCGGACGCCTGTATCGCGGCATGTTCCTCGATAAAAAATTGGAGAAGGGTATGGAAATCGAACTCGAAGCCGATTTGCTCGGGATGTGCCAATCGTGAGCCGAGCGGCGCCTTTGGCCGGCATCCGTGTGCTCGACCTGACCCGCTTGCTGCCGGGTCCGGTGGCGACGCTGCATCTCGCGGATCTGGGCGCCGAAGTCATCAAGATCGAGGACCCGCAGCTGGGTGACTACGCGCGGACCCTGGGCACCGGGAAAGGCGGCGATAGCGCGTATTTCCGGATGATCAATCGCAACAAGCAGGGCTTGGTGCTCGATCTCAAGCGGCCCGAAGGGGTGGAGGTTTTTCTCCGCCTGGCACGGGATGCCGACGTGGTCATCGAGAGCTTCCGGCCCGGCGTGGTGGACAAATTGGGTGTCGGTTACGCTGATCTGGCGGCAGTGAATCCGCGCATCGTGTGTTGCTCGATCAGCGGTTACGGTCAGGATGGGCCTTATCGGGAGCTGGCCGGGCATGACATCAATTATCTCGGCTACGCTGGCGTGCTCGATCAGATCGGTGTTGACGGCGGACAGCCGGCGATTCCCAATTTTCAAATTGCCGATCTGCTCGGCGGTGCGATGACTGCCGTCATGGGCATTCTGGCGGCCGTGCTGGATGCGCAGCGTAGCGGTCAGGGGCGCTATGTTGACGTCTCGATGACCGACAGCGTCCTGGCGCATACCTATTTTTCCATGCTGCGCCTCAACGATGCGGGGCAAGCGGCTCCGCGTGGGGGCGATTTACTCTCCGGCGGACTGCCTTGCTATGCCACCTATCGCTGCGCTGATGGGCGCTACATGGCGGTTGGCGCGCTGGAAGGCAAGTTCTGGCAAGTCTGTTGCAAGGTGCTGGAGCGTCCGGAGTGGGTGGCGCGTCAGTGGGATCCTGCGTTGCGGACTGAGCTTGCTGCGCTGTTTGCGACCCGCAACCGTGACGATTGGGCAGAGCGCTTTCTTGCGGTCGACTGTTGTGTCAGTCCGGTTTTGTCGCCGGAAGAGGCTTTGTGCAACGAGCAGTTGCAGGCACGCGGCATGGTATTGACCGAGGGTGGGCTAACCCAGTTTGCGCCACCCTTGAAGATGTCTGAATTCGAGTTCGGTACGCCGCGCCCGGCGCCGGCTCGCGGAGAACACCAGCAGGAAATCCTTGCCGCACTGGGTTACGGCGCGGCCGATGTCACCCGCTTGACTGAAAACGGCGCCTTTGGTTAGGCGCCGTCGAGTGGAAGCGGGTGCTTACTTGCGCCCGAAAAGTCCTTTGACTGCCTCCTGAAGATCCGCTGGCAGCACGACGAGCTTGCTGTTTTCCTTGTCGCCCATGCGTTCCAGTGCAGCGATGTATTTTTCACCCAGGATGTAAGACATGGGCCCGGTCTGATCGCCAATGGCGGCAGAAATTCGCCGAATGGCTTCGGCCGAGGCTTCGGCCAGCATCACCTGGGCATTGGCATCGCGCTTGGCCGACTCCAGCCGCGCTTCGGCTTCCAGAATGGCGGATTGCTTGGCGCCTTCCGAACGGGTGACGACCGCCTTGCGTTCGCGCTCTGCTGCTGCCTGCATTTCCATGGCCTTTTGCATCGACTGCGAAGGCTTGATGTCCTGAATCTCAACGGATTTGACGGTCAAACCCCAGTCGACCGCCTCATCGGCAATGCTTTCGCGTAGCCTGGCCTTGATCTTGTCGCGCGAGGACAGCGCCTCGTCCAGTTCCATTTCACCGACGATGGAACGTAGCGTGGTCATGATCAGGTTGCGGATCGCTTCGGAAAAATCGGTCACGCCATAAACCGCCTTGACCGGGTCGGTCACCTTGATGAAAGCGATGGCGTTGGTCAGGATCACCGCGTTGTCACGGGTGATGACCTCCTGCTCTTGAACGTCGAGGATGATGTCCTTGGTCACCAATTGATAGGCAACCTTGTCGAGATAGGGGATCACGATGTTGAGGCCCGGCTTGAGCGTGCCGTGATACTTCCCCAGGCGCTCGACGATCCATTCCTCGCCTTGCGGGACGATGCGTACTCCCTTGGCAATGGTAACGACGACAAAGGCGAATAGTGCAACGGCAACGACGAATCCTGCTTCCATGAACGACTCCTAGGATTTCACAACTTTCAGATAACTGCCTTCGATAGCCACGATGCGAACCCGTTCGCCGGCCGGAATCTCGGTTTCAGCACTGCACGCCCATTCATCGGCACCCAGAATGGGTCGCTGGAAGCGAACCCGGCCGCGGGCGAATGGGGCGATGGCCTGGACAACCAGGCCGGCTTCGCCAATCGCGTCGCCGTCCGCAGTCCCGCTGCGCGTTCTTGAACGCCCTGCGCGAAAGACGCGGAACCAGAGCGCTGTCAGCGTCGCCGAGGTGACGATCCAAAGCATCACTTGTGCGGTCGACGAGAGATTTGGCAGTAAAACCAGCGCCAACCCGACCAGCAGGGCGCCGCAGCCAAACCAGATGATATAAAAAGCGGGTATCGCCAGTTCCGCAAGAACCAGGATGATGCCGCCGACGATCCAGTGCCACCATTCCGCGTGCATGTCGTCCTCCTTGGGCTTTGAGTATTTCGGGTTTGCAGCCCCGGGTCAAGGTGAACTGTGGAAGTCACGGATGCCGCCAGTGTTTGCCGGAGACTAGAATGCTGCGCATGAACACTGCTCTTGCCCTGCTTCCCGATTTCGCGCTGATCTTGCTCGGTGCCGCCATCCGCCGCTGGATGCGGCTTGGCGACCACTTCTGGGCTGGTGTCGAAAAACTGGTGTACTTCGTGCTGTTTCCTGCCTTGCTGATCAACGCCATCGTGCGCACGCAACTTGATCTGGCTGCGGCATTCCCCTTGCTGTCGACCGCATTTGCTGCGATGGCCGGTGGTATGGCATTGGCCCTGCTACCGCGCAAATTTCTCCATATGCCGGCGTTGACCTATGCCTCGCTGTTTCAGTGTGGCTACCGCTTCAATTCCTATATCGCGCTCGCGGTGGCCGGGATGTTGTTCGGAGCGCCGGGCATTGCCACCATGGGCTTGATCGTCGGTGCCGCCGTACCGATTGCCAATCTGGTGTCGGTCTGGATGCTGGCGCGTCATGGTGACGCCGGTTTGTGGCGCGAGGTGGCCCGCAATCCTTTGATCTGGGGAACGGCAAGTGGCTTTCTGCTCAATCTGATCGGCTTCGTTCCGCCGATGCCGATTCAGGCCTTTCTCGGTCGATTGGCAGACGCATCGATCGCACTGGGTCTGATTACCGTGGGCGCTGCCTTGCGCCTGGATGGCGCTGGCGGGGTCAGGGTGTTTTCTGGCTGGTTGCTGAGCGTCAAATTACTGGCTTTGCCGCTTATTGCGCTCGCTGTGGGGCGTCATTTCGGTCTGAGCGGTCTGAATTTGAATGTGGTCGTGCTGTTTGCCGCGATGCCGACTGCCTCGTCCGCCTATATTCTGGCCATGCGTATGGGGGGCGATGGCAAAAGCGTGGCCTGGCTGATTTCCGCGACTACGCTGGGCGCAATGCTTACGCTGCCCTTGTGGGCAGCGTATTTGCTGGCAAATTAGTCTTTTTTGGCCGCGGGCTTGCGGCTCTTGGGCTTGCTGGCTGCTTCCGTCTCCGCGGCAGTGGCGCTGGCCGTGGCGGCGGCGTTCTCGGCGGCTTGCTGCATTTGTTCGCGCATCTGCTGCATCATTTGCCAAGGCCACATGGCGGCTTCGGAAAAAGCACCGGGATTGCCGTTGACCGCTGCATCCGGTTCCGGCGCCGCTTGTTCGCCCGCTTTTTTGGCAGCATCGCTTGCCATCTGACCCATCGCCTGCACCGTGTTGACCGTGGTGCGCTGCATCTCCAGACCCTGAATGGTCATCTGCAGCATCGAAAGATTCATGCGCAGCCAACCTTCAACGGCTTTCAGATCCTTGATGCGCTTGTCCAGTTCCTCCAGATCGAAGGTCGGGGCCACCATGCCGGGCAGTGAGAAGCCCATGTTGCCCCACATGTTGCGCATGAAAGCGAGCGGGTCCTTGCCGAATTCTTCGTTCATGTCAGTCTCCTCTGTGCGATATCCGATGATCTTAAATCACTTTGCCTCGCTCAAATGATAAATTAGCGTCATGCAAAGGGGGTATTCCATGAGATTTCTGGTGATCGAAGATCATGCGCTGGTGCGCGAAGGGCTGGTCCGGCTACTGGCGGGCTACGAGGACGGGGCCGAAGTGGTCGAGTCGCCCGATTTTGAACATGCCTTGTCGGTCTTGAACGAGCGCGAAGATTTCGATCTTGTCCTGCTCGACATCGCCCTGCCGGGTACGGACGGCATTAGCGGATTGTCGATCTTGCGTGAGCAGTTTCCCTTTTTGCCCGTCAGTATGCTTTCGGCCTTCGACGACACCTTGACTGTCAACCGTGTCCTCAACATGGGGGCTGCCGGTTTCATCCCCAAGGCCTATTCCAGCGAGCAACTTCTGGCCGCGGTCAGGCGCATTCTCGATGGCGAAGTTTTCAGGCCCGAAATTACCCATGCCTCCATCAGCGATTTGGAGGCAACGTTGATGCCCAATGCAGTGCATATGCTGCCTGAGGACATGGGTTTGACCGACCGGCAGGCGCAGGTGCTGTGTCTGATGGTGCGCGGCATGTCCAACCGCGACATCGGCGAGCAACTCGCCTTGTCCGAAGGGACGGTGAAAATCCACGCAACCGCAGTGTACAAGGCGCTGGGCGTCAGCAGTCGCAGCCAGGCGCTGGTTGCGGCCAACCGCTACCGCATCGATTTTGGCAACGTTTTTTAGCCGGGCAGGCGGTAGCAATACAGTTCGCGATGAGGCGTGCTGTCGACCTCGATGATTCTTTCGGGCGAAATGCCCGGTACCGGGAAACTGTTGCTCACAAACAGGCTGCCGGGCCGCATTTCCAGACAGGCCTTTTCCCAGAGTTCCGCCATCGGAACCGGCGAGAGGAAGGCATAGACCATGTCGAATTCAGCAAGCGATGTTTCCCAGAAGTCGCCCCAGCGCCAATCCAGGTTTGCCTGACCCAGGCTGAGCAGGCGTCCACCCAGCCAGGTTGCCGGTGCATTCTCGACGCCGGCAAAGCTGCGCTCCGGCCAGCGCTCGGCCAGGGGGCGAACGGTACTGCCGATCCCCGCGCCAAGATCGATGAAATGTGCGGACTCGGTTTCACCCAGTAATTCATCCAGCGCGGCCACCGTTTCCTTGTTGGTCAGATAAAGCGGCACTTGCCCACTGAGAGCCCCGCGGTAAATCAGCAGCAACAGGATGAAAGCCAGCAGGAACCAGCCGGGGTCAATGGCCAGGGAATGGACCAGCCAGACCATGGGCAAAAAGATGGCGTGAATCACGCGCCACCACCAAGCCTGCCGGGCCATGGTGGCAAAGGCCAGGGCCACGCTGCCGATGGCGAGACAAAGCGGAAGCCAGGGCAGGCTGGCAGCATTCCAGCCGTAATAGGGCCAGGCCAATGACAGGACGAGAATGACTGCTGCGCCCTGAAGCGCGATTTGGCGTTTGGAAGTGGGTGACATGCCCGGAATTATGCCACCGGCCGGAAAATGGAATGGTCGCCAATGTTGACGCATGGAGAATGCATCGGGACAATCCATCAGACATCCTTCTTCAATCTTCCACGTTTTGTTCAGGAGAACCACCGATATGCAAGCCAAGCTTTCCGTAGTTGCCCTCTCCGTAGCAGCCGCCTTCGCACTTGCCGCTTGTGGCGAGAAGGAAGTTCAGGCCCCCGCGGCCGCCCCGGCAGCAGAAGCCAAGCCGGAAATCGTGGTCAAGCTCGGCCACGTTGCCCCAATGACTGGTCCGCAAGCCCATCTGGGCAAGGACAACGAGAATGGCGCCATGCTGGCCATCGAGGAACTGAACGCGAAAGGGATGGAAATCGGGGGCGCCAAGGTCAAGTTTGAATTGCTGGCCGAAGATGATCAGGCGGATCCGAAGCAGGGCACCATCGTTGCCCAGAAGCTGGTGGATGCCAAGGTCAATGGGGTTATCGGCCATCTCAATTCAGGAACGACCATTCCGGCCTCCAAGTTGTACTTCGATGCAGGGATTCCGCAGGTTTCCGGTTCCGCCACCAACCCCAAGTACACCCAGCAGGGCTTCAATACGGCCTTCCGCGTGATGGCCAACGACGTTCAGCAAGGCAAGATTCTTGGCGAATTTGCCATCAAGAGTGGCGCCAAGACCGTGGCAATCGTTGATGACCGGACGGCTTACGGCCAAGGCCTGGCCGATGAATTCCGCAAGGCCGCCGAGGCTGCCGGCCTGAAGGTTGTGGCCAACGAATACACCAACGACAAGGCGACCGATTTCAAGGCCATCCTGACCAAGATCAAGTCGACCAAGGCGGATATTCTCTTCTTTGGCGGCATGGATGCCCAAGGCGGTCCGATGGTCAAGCAGATGCGTGAGCTGGGTCTGCAGTCGGGCTTTTTGGGTGGCGACGGTGTGTGTACTCCCGAGTTCATGAAGCTGGGCGGCATGGCTGCCGAGGGGCAGTACTGTTCTCTGCCCGGCATGCCGCTGGAAAAGCTGGCCAATGGCCCGGCCTTCCGCAGCAAGTACACCGCCAAGTTCAATGCCGATATTCAGCTCTACGCCCCGTATGTTTACGACGCTGTGATGGTCGTGGCCGATGCGATGAAGCGCGCCAATTCGGTTGAGCCGGCCAAGTATCTGCCGGAAGTTGGCAAGACCCGCCTCGACGGGGTGACGGCCAAGCTGGCCTTCGACGAATTCGGCGACCTCAAGGGCGGCGCAATCTCGATCTACAAGTACGAAGGCGGCAAACTGGCGTATGTGGAAACCCTGGGCGGCAGTCCGGCGGTTGAAGAAGCCAAGGCGGCGGTAAAGGATGCTGCAGGGGAAGCCAAGGAAGCGGTGGCCGAAGTGAAGGGGGCTGCGCAGGCAGTCGCCGGGGCAGCAACTGCGGTGGGTACCGAAGCGGTCAAGGCCGGCGCTGACGCCGTCAAGGACGCGGCAGCTGCAGTCAAGGATGCCGCAGCGGCAACCAAGGCGGCGGTGGAAAAGAAGTAAGTAACTGGCAAGGCAAACGGGAAACGGCACCGCAAGGTGCCGTTTCCTCATCTTGCGGTCGACGGATTCAATATGGATATATTCCTGCAGCAGATCATCAACGGCTTGGTCCAGGGCAGCATCTATGCGCTGGTCGCGCTGGGTTACACCATGGTGTACGGGATCATGGGGCTGATCAATTTCGCGCACGGTGAAGTGGTGATGATCGGCACGTTGATCAGCATTTCGGTCGCCTCCACCCTCCTGGCAGCAGGCGTGCCTGGCCTGCTGGCCGGCTTGTGCGGACTGCTGGCGGCGGTGCTGTGCTGCATGGCGCTGGGCTGGAGCCTGGAACGGATTGCCTACCGTCCCCTGCGCGGCGCACCGCGTCTGACGCCGCTGATTACCGCGATCGGGATGTCCATCGTGCTGCAGAATCTGGCGATGATGATCTGGGGGCGCAATTACCTGATTTTTCCCGCCTTGCTGCCCAAAATGAATTTTGAATTTGCCGGCGCCCATTTCACGCTGGTTCAAGTGGTCATTGTGCTGATTGCGGCTGCGACCATGAGCGGACTGCTGTTTCTGGTGTATCGCACCAAGCTCGGCATGGCGATGCGGGCGACCTCGCAAAATCCGGCGGTGGCCAGCTTGATGGGCGTCAACATCAACCGCGTGATTGCCGCAGCGTTTGTCATTGGTTCGGCACTTGGGGCGAGATCGGAAGAGCGTCGTGTAGGGAAAGAGTGTCTTCGCCTGTGTAGAT
>CALAGF010000320.1 GCA_937892345.1 uncultured Rhodocyclaceae bacterium
GACTCTCGATTGCATCGTAGTCGCCTGATACAAGCAACCCAACGATCAACCGGATGAGGTCAATGAGTCTTTGGTCGATAGGTTTGTTCATTCTGGAAATGCAGTAGGCCCGCCGGAGCGGGCCATTTCCTTCACTATTCATAAATACGGGAGGCATAAAGCATGTCTGCAAAAGTCTTCCATGTGGGATTCACGGGGGGTTCCTGACCTGTATTTTTGTAATACTGGTCCATGTCCATGATCCAACTTTCCATAGCAGTTAAGAACTGATTGAGCGTGACATTCTCCCACTGAGACGGATTATTTTCTAAATCACGCCTCAGAGCCGCAACGAAATCAGCAAGCGATTCCTTAGCGCAAACTGATTGCACCCGTTGGTGAAGTTCCATCGTATTTTGGGAAGAACAGCCCGCAGAAGCGGGCCAGTTCTAAGTTTATGCAATTTGGAATGCAGTCAATCCCTCCGGGTAGAGGATGAAGTAGTTGCTGCCTGTAACTTCGCGGTACGCAACCCTAACCCCCGCCCAAATAGAATCTTTCCCTAAAATGTCCCGAATCTTTCCGAAAGTGCTTATCGGATCGTCGGTGAGAATAAAGATGTTGGCCTCGGATGCTCCGATATCGTGCCCATCAACAGAAATCTCATCGCTCAGGCACTCTATAAGTCGATCCTCGGCTTGAACGATGTCGTCAAGATCAGCCGATAAGGGAGCGGGCCACTGCAATACAAGTTGGTAGTTCATTGGTATGGAGGGGGGGTGAGCCCCTTTTCAATTTGCTTCTGGATGTAAAAACGTTGAGCTTCCTCGGGACCAATCGGTAGTGTCTCGTGAAGGCTCCGCTCAAGACGCAGCATATCCTGCCGTTCTCCTACCGCAAGTATTTTAAGCCGCCCACCCGCAAGCTGCTCCTTTGTGTATCGCGTCGCAGGATTGTTTGATATCCCATACTTCAAGTGCTCACCATATGCCCCTAACTTTTGGTAGAGGTAGCATTGCTGTGCAGCCGCCTTGGCAACAGGAACAGCCGTCTTGGCAACAGTTGAAGCGGCGCTAACCGGGGATGTGATTGGGTTCGGGACTCCTCCAAGAATTTCCGCGACCATAACGGTAGCGATAGTGAGTTCTGTTGCGTAGACCGCTCCATAGTAGAGAGGTATCCACCAGATATTGCCTCTTGGGTCGATCCGCGTAAGGGGATTTGCCCCAACGTAGCCAAAAGTATTGAGCCCTCCCAATAACCCAATCGGATCGCTTTCCAAGTATCGACCAGATGCCTTGTCATAGGTCCGATTCCAGTTTTGGAACAATCCCGTCTCGGCCTCGTGATACTGGCCGGGATAGCGCAGGCTGACTGTTACAGGCCCGGTAGGTGCCGCGATACCGAACGCCACATCCTGCCACTGCCACACGACATTCTTTGCACTGTCGGTACCGACGCGCGGGCTGCCCAGGTGGTCGGGGTGCAGGTAAGTGATGACGCCGGCGCTGATCTGCGCCAGGGGGCGGCCTTCATCATCCCAGACGTATTCCTTCAGCGTCGTTCCCGCCGCGTCGGCCTCAGCCAGCAGGTTGTCATCGACGCCATAGTGGAACAGCGTCGTGGCACCCTGGACGAGCTTCTGTGCCCGGTGGCCATCGAAGCTGTAGGCGTACTGCCCCAGGAGATTACCGCTCGAGCGCGCAGCCGCCAGTCGTCCAGCCTGGTTGAACTCGAAGTTGAGGCCATTGGCCGACAGGGTGTTACCGGCGGCATCCAGCGTGACCGCGCCGGACGGGTTGCTCGTCATCCGGTTGGAGTTGGGCGAGTAGGCGTAGCCGCCGGCGCCGTCCGCCTGGCGGTTGCCGTTGGCGTCCCAGGTGAAATTCAGCATGGAGTTGCTGCTGACGATCCTGTCGAGCCAGTCGTAACCGAAGGTGGTGGCGTTGATCGAGGTGATATTGCCGTTGGCGTCGTAGCCGTAGGAGCGGCTATCGATGGAACCGGTGGCCCAGGATGCCAGATGGCCCTGAAGATCGTAGGCACGGGTATCCACCAGGCCGTTGCCATAGGTCTGACCGGTGAGCAGCCCGTCCGCGCGGTACGTCCGGCCGGTGACGATGTTCTGGCCACCGGTGGCGATCGCCGAGATCTGGCCCAGGCTGTTGCGGGTATAGCTGACGACTCGCCCACTGGGGTAGGTGATGCTGGCCAGCCTGTCCGCCGGCGTCCAGGTGTAGCTCGTCGTGAAGACCTGGTTGCTGGTCGTCCAGGTGACCGAGGCAGTCCGGCCCAGGCCGTCATAGGCGTAGGTTCGGGTTCCGGTGGGGTCGGTGACAGAGCACAGTCGCCCGATACCGTTGGCGCAGGTGTCATAGCCGTAGGTGACGTCCTCGCCCGCTGTCGGGTAGGTTAGGCTGGTCAGGCGATTGAGCGCGTCATAAGCGAAGCTGGCAGCGATGCCACGGGCGTCCGTGCTGGACAGGACATTTCCGGCCGCATCGAAGGTCCGCTGGATCTGGCCTCGGTCAGGGCTGGCTTCGGCCTCCTGACTGCCCAGGCCGTCCGTCGTGAATGCCCAGTTGGCGCCGTTGGGGGCGGTCAGGCTTGCCAGATGACCGGCGCTGTCGTAACCCGTGCTGATGGTGCCCTGCAGGCGGTCCACGACGCTGGTGATGCGATTCAGGGGATCGTAAGCGTAGGTGGTGCCGTGCCCATTCGGGTCCGTGACGCTGGTCGTGTTGCCAACTGCGTCCAGGACCATCTGGGTAGCCGAACCGCCGGCCGTGATGCTGGTGAGGAAGTTGCGCGCATTGAAGGCGTAGTCGACCTGGCGGCGGATCGTCCCGGCCGAGTCCTTCACGACGGTCTGGGTCCGGTTGTCCTTGAGGTCGTAGGCGTAGGCGACCT
>CALAGF010000321.1 GCA_937892345.1 uncultured Rhodocyclaceae bacterium
CGGCGCACGAACGCATCCTCTACGAACAACTCAAATCCGCCCTCGACGCCGGTCCGCCGGCAACGCAAGCCCTGCTGGTGCCGCTGGTGCTTGCCGCCAGCGCCACCGAGTTGGCCACCGTCGAAGACCAGGCCGAAACCCTGGCCGCGCTGGTCTCCGGCGGCGGCTTCCCGGCCGCCAGCTATCGCCTGTCGCTCCTCGCCCTGCTCGCCGACCACATGCGCGGCCGGCATCAGGCGCCGGAATTCAACTTCAAAGTGGGCACCGGCGGCGGCACGCCGGCGCCAGTTGTGCACCTGCGCGAGATCCGCCCCGAGGATTACCACCGCGCCGCTGCCACGCTGGTCGACAACCCGCGCGCCCTCGGCTTCCTGGCCGGCTTCGCCACCGATGCCGTGGTGACCGACAAGGGCTTCATCGCCCGCACCGCCTTCGATTTCTCATCAGCCCGCCAGGAGCTAGGCAAGGAGTTCCGCAACCTCGCCGCCCGCCTCGACAAGCTTGCCGATGCGTTGGCGACCACGGCAACGGTCGACTTGCCGCCCCCGGTATTTTTTACCGACAGTCCTTCGCCAGTCCATCCTCCGCTCCTTGCCGGCCGGCGTATCGCCATTGCCCGCGACGCGGCCTACGGTTTCATTTATCCGGCCAATCTGGAGCTGCTGACTGCGCTCGGGGCAGAGTTGCGCTTTTTCTCTCCGGTTGCAGGCGACCCCTTGCCCGATTGCGATGCCATCTGGTTGCCTGGCGGCTATCCGGAACTCCATGCCCACACGCTCACTGCCCGTGCAGATCTCTGGCAAGCCTTGCAGGCCCACGTCGACGCCGGCAAACCGTTGCTTGCCGAGTGCGGCGGCATGATGAGCTTGTTCGAGGAAGTGGTGGACAAGACCGGGGCATGCCATCGTTTTGCCGGCCTGCTGACAGGCCGCTCGGTCATGCAGCCGCGCCTGACGGCCCTGGGTACGCAGTTCGCCGAGTTTCCGGAAGGCCGTATTGCCGGGCATACCTTTCATTATTCACGCAGCGAAACATCGCTCATTCCCCTGCTTCATGCTCGCACCCAACAGGATCAGCCAGGCGAAGCAATCTATCGCCGGGAGGCTTTGACTGCGTCTTACGTCCACTTCTACTTTCCCTCGAATCCAGCGGCAACGGCTGCGCTTTTCTCCCGGCGCTAACTATTCGTATTTTGCGAACAATAAGATAGAAACACCCTTGTTTTTTGAAACCCAAGATACGGCTAAAGTAGCTGCACAATCTTGTCCCAAGGAGACACGTATGAACAAGTTCCTCGCGATGGCCGCTGCTGTGATCATCGGCTTTACGCTTAACATCAACGATGCAGAAGCCAAGCGCCTCGGCGGCGGGGGTTCGTCAGGCATGCAGCGCCAGATGACCCCACCGTCCCATAGCGCGAATCAAGCCGCGCCTGCCAGACCGGCAGCAGCGCCCAGCGCGGCACCACAAGCGCAACCCAAGCGTTCCTGGATGGGCCCGCTCGCCGGTCTGGCTGCCGGACTGGGCTTGGCTGCACTCGCCTCACACTTCGGTTTTGGGGAAGGTCTGGCCAATTTCATGATGATCGCCCTGCTCGCTTTTGCAGTCATCGCGGCAATCGGCTTCTTCATGCGCAAAAAAGCGGGGGCTCAGGCGCAAGGCCTGCAATACGCAAGTGCCGGCGCCAACTATGGCGCTCAATCGGGCCAGGCGCCACGCCCTGACTTCACCCCGGCCGGTGGTTCAGCCTTTACGCCATCCACGCAGGGCGTAGAAACCAGCAGCGTCAGCAGCATCCCGGCCGATTTTGATGTTGAAGGCTTTGTGCGTAACGCCAAGGTGAACTTCATTCGCCTGCAAGCAGCCAACGATGCCGGCAATCTTGACGACATCCGGGAATTTACTTCGCCGGAAATGTTCGCCGAAATCAAGATGGCCATTGCCGACCGCAACGGTGCCGCGCAGGAAACTGACGTGATTCATCTCAATGCCGAAGTGCTGGAAGTTGTCGAGGAAGCCAGCCGCTACATCGTCAGCGTCCAGTTCAGCGGTCAAATCCGTGAAGAGCGCAGCGGTCCGGTCGCCAACTTTGCCGAAATCTGGCACATGACCAAGCCGCGTGATGGCCAGCGGGGTTGGGTAATTGCAGGCATTCAGCAGGTGCAATAAAACGCACTGGGTAGACTAAAAAAGGCCGGCGAAAATCGCCGGCCTTTTTTGTTGACCGTGACAAACCCTCAAAACGCGTTGGTTTCCGCTTCCAGATACGCCAGGCTGACGTATTTCCCGATGTTGTTGTCAAAACCCTTGGTTGTTTTGGCTTGGCTTGCAACTCGGGGATCGGCCAGTACCCGCGACTTGGCCGCATCCGGACCCTCTCCGGCCTGAACTGCCTTGACGCAGCTTTCGTAAATGCCTTCGAACAAACTGCGATTCCAGTCCAGCACCCCGGCGCCCGGCTCGCCATGACCAGGGAGCCAGATCCGGGAAGCTGCATGCTTCTTCAAGGCCTCATAGGTCTTCAGGGAACCGACATAGGAACCATCGTCCATATTGGCAATCCGTCCGTTCATCGCCACGTCTCCGACACAGGTTAACTGATCCTCCAGCACTTCCACGCAAATATCGGCGGCCGTATGGGCACGACCGTAATGATGCAGGCGCAGGGTCACATCGCCGAATTTCAGCTCCTGTCCGTGGTCGACCGCCACATTGGGAGGCACCACGCGGGTGCCGACTGTCGCTTGATTGGTCCATTGCTCCATCAGCGTTCGCCAGGTATTGCCCTGCATGCCCTTAATTTCGGCGATGGTCCCGGCATGAGCGTAAATGGGCAAATCCTTGTAGGCCTCGACGAAGGCGTGATTACCCAGAAAGTGGTCACCATGGAAATGGGTGTTGATCAGCGCAATAACCGGTTTTTTCAGGACTTTTTGCAACTGGCGGATGGCCATTTCACCGATTTGTACCGAAGCGCCCGTGTCGATCGCAACAATCCCCTTGGCAGTGTCAATAAAGGTGAGATTGCACATCATCCCCTGATTTTCCGGGGTCGGAAAACCATCCGGCGAGAAAATCATCCAGACATGCTTTGAAAGCTGACGCAAGGGATGATCCTTCACCGCCGGCCCCCGAACAAAATGCTCCATTTCCTCGGCAAAGGCTGCCATTGCCTGCCAGGGAGCGAATTCAGCCACGCTCAAGGCTGATAAAGCGCCTGCGGAACGCAAAAAATTTCGCCGGTTCATCAGTGTCTCCTGAATTATTAAAATAGGCTGCTATCTTCTCCCTGAATCCATAGCTCGTCTACACTTCTGCCATGCGCTGCTACCCAACTTCCTTCATCGTCCTGACTGCTCTCGGAACAGTCTGCCTGATTCCCGGTCTGCTCAGTGTTTCCGGACTGGGCGCCATGCTGCATCCGGTCCTCGATGACCCGATGGCCGGATTGGCTTTCATCGTTTCCGCGATTGCATTGTTCGGCTCAGGCGCCTTTCCGCTGGTGATTACAAAGCTCAAGGCCGACGAAGAAAACTGAGCTTTTTGGCTGTCGACCGCTGCAAAACCGGATTCAATCAGCCAATAAAAAAAGCCAGCCCGAAGGCTGGCTTTTTCAATAGCAGGAGGCAGAGGCTTAGTGGCCGCTGGCGCCTGCAGCACCGATACCGGTTTCCGAAC
>CALAGF010000322.1 GCA_937892345.1 uncultured Rhodocyclaceae bacterium
CGAAACCGCTGCCAAGTCCGCTCCGGCCGGTTCCGAAGGTGCTGTTGCCGCCATCCAGAACGCCATCGCTGCTGCCAACTCTGCTTTTGGCAACATGAACTCCGTCGCCAAGCAATTCGCTGACGCAGCTCAGTCCAACATCGCCGCGATGACCAAGAAGTCCAAGTAATACCCGCCCGGTTCAGGCCGGCAAAAAACCCTGTCGATTCGGCAGGGTTTTTTTACGTCTACTATAAATAAGCCAAAAAAGATGTTGCGGTGCACAATGTTTTTGTGTATTATTTGGGCTGTCTCCTCCATCTCCTCCAAGAAATGGATTTAGCCCGCCAGAGCGCGGGCTTTTTTTCTTGGCCGTGCTCCCGGCGAAATCCGGGCCAATTCAGTAAGGGAAAGGAATCCTGATGACTACCGCAAAGGTTCTCGAACACCTCAAGAAGCATGGGCAATTGCTCGACCTCGAAATTGCCGAAGCAACCAAGATTTCCATCGACGAAGTCCGCGCTTCACTTTCTGAGCTTTCGGCAAGCGGCGATATTTCTCGTTGCACCGTGACCAGCTACGTCAAGGGCAAGGTCGTGGAAGGCTTTCAGTGCCGTATTTCCGGCCACGTGCCGCGTCCGGCACCGGGGCGCAAACCGGCAGCCAAGTAAGTCTTGAACAGGCCGGGGCATGCCCCGGCCCGGCTGCATTAACCTGCTTTACCGCAGCCAGAATACAGACAAAAGGTCTGCAATCAATTAGGAGCGATCCATGCCGGACGAAGATTTCGACGCACAGGCCGAACGCATGCTTCAAGCGACTTTGGGTGGCATGACCCCGCATGAAGCCTTGTTGCAGGCTTCGCTGGATGACAAGGAAAAGGTCGCCGAACGTGAGGCAGCCATTGCCAAAAATCGTGAGCGCGCGTTGATGTTGCTTGCTGCCATCGAGAAAACGCTGGACCAGTAAGTTTGTGGCTGTGCTGCTTTCGCATCACATCGCAATAAAACGCCCCTGTGTTCTGTCCTTGATATGCTGCCGGTGCGGTAACGCCCGGCCATGCATCGCAATGTAGACGCCTGCCGGCAGGGTTTGTACTGCGGCAAAAGCAAAGCCGACATTGAATTCGGCATCCGATCCATCGATCTGCCAAGGCACCATGGCGCCGGTCAGAACGACCGTTTTTTCGCCGGATCGCGTTTCGATCAGCGCGGCCGATAGCCCCATCGTATCGGTACCGTGGGTGATCAGTATGCAGCGGGCGGTCGAAGCGGCCACTTGCGCCGCCAACCGTTCTCGATCTGCATCGTCCATCGCCAGACTGTCCTTGCGCAGACATTCAGTCAGCAGATAGTGATCCGGGCTGATGCCTGCCTGGGTCAGGATATTGCCCGCAATTGGCGGACCGACATCAAGTTCCCCGGAAAGCGGGTTATAGCGTTTGTCGATGGTGCCGCCAGCGGTGATCAGGTGGATTGTTTGCAAATTCAATCTGGACTCCTGCAATGGATCGGCTCAGCCTGCGCTGACGCTAAGCCGCGAGTGGCCGACGCCGCCACCCTTGTCGACGCGGATCTGCGTCGGGATTCTTTCTTTCAGGCTGTCCACGTGGCTGATGATGCCGATCATCTTGCCGCTGGCATTGAGTGTATCGAGTGCGGCAAGGGCGGTTTCCAGCGTATCGCCATCCAGGGTGCCAAAACCTTCGTCGAGAAACAGCGAGTCGATCGAGGTTTTATGACTGACCAGATCGGATAGCGCCAGTGCCAGCGCCAGACTGACCAGAAAACTTTCGCCGCCCGACAGCGTGCGCGTATCGCGGGCGACATCACCTTGCCAACTGTCGATGATGTCCAGTTCCAGTTCGCCGCGCAGTCGTCGGCGCAGCAGGTAACGCGCGTGCAGGCGGCCGAGGTGGCGGTTGGCCAGATGCAGCAGATGGTCGAGCGTCAGTCCCTGGGCAAACTTTCGGAACTTGTCGCCCTTGGCTGAGCCAATCAGGCCATCCAGTCGTTGCCAGAGATCGGTGTCATGGGTTTGCGTTGCGATTTGGGCGAACAGTGCTTGCTGGCTGCTGCGGGCTTGTTCATCGCGCCCCAGCAGGGCGCGCTGGGCGCCGAGCTGCTCGCTGAGTGTGCGCTGTTCATGCTCGAGCACCGTGAGTGCCGCCTTGAGTTCGGCCAGTGACGGGACGGCGTTTTCCGCTTCAACTGCGCGCAGGTTGGCGAGTTTTTCCTGCGCCGCTTTGAGCAAGGTTTCAGCCTGTTTCCTGGCCTCGAACAGGGCCTCTTTTTGTTGCTGTAGCTGCTGGCGTTGCTCGGCCGGTAACTGCGCGGCCGTGTAGGCTGCAAGGTCGGCAAACGGACTGGCCTCCAAGGCG
>CALAGF010000323.1 GCA_937892345.1 uncultured Rhodocyclaceae bacterium
TGGGTGCCGGTGCGCTGCTCGGCGCCGGATTGTCGATTCCGGCCTTGTTCGGGCTGGCGGCACTGCTGAATGCGGCGGTGGCGATTTATATCTATGGCTTGGTGCCTGAGTTCCTGCTGCGTTTCATCGCCTGGATGATGGTGAAAGCAGCCTATCGTCTGCGCAGTGACGGTCTGGAAAATATCCCGGCGGAAGGTGCTGCGCTGTTGGTGGCCAATCATGTCAGCTATGCCGATGCGGTGGTGATCATGGGGGCCTCGCCGCGGCCGATCCGTTTTGTGATGGATCACCGGATTTTCCGCATTCCCTTGCTCAGTTTCGTTTTCCGTCATTGCGGGGCGATTCCGATTGCGTCGGCCAAGGAGGATGCGGCATTGATGGAAAAGGCCTTTGCCGCGGTGTCGACCGCACTCGCGAATGGCGAATTGGTCGCCATTTTTCCCGAGGGGCAAATTACGCCGGATGGCGAGCTGCAAGCCTTTCGCAGTGGCGTGAGCCGGATTCTTGCCGCCAATCCAGTGCCGGTGATCCCCTTGGCGCTGTCCGGTCTGTGGGGCAGCAGTTTCTCGCGCATCGATGGCAAGGCCATGCAAACGCCTTTTCGCAGGGGACTGTTTTCCCGGATCAAGCTGCGTGCCGGGGTGGCTGTGCCACCTGAGTGCGCCAGCCCGGAGAGTCTGCATGCAGCAGTGCTTGCATTGCGTGGCGAAGCGCGATGAACGCTTGCGCAGTTGCCGGTCAAGCGCGTGTTTTGCCCTAAAATCCCGTCTTTTCACGTCTCGCCCGAGTTTGCCATGACCAGCCCCGTTTCCTTGCCTCCCGATCAACTTGCGCCGCTGGTCGATGCCGATACACAGCGTCTGGCCGCGCGCATGGCGCAGGAGGTGTTCGCGGGGCTGTTCCGGATGGCAGTGGATGCCGAAGCGGATGACGAAACTGCGCTGGATGAGGTGACGGCACGTTGTTTCAACTGGAGCCGGGCGGCTGTCGATGACGAAGCGCGAGTACTGCGCCTTGCGTTGCTGGTGAGTGGCCTCGATCAATGGGGGCTGGCGTACACGCAGGCGTTCAAATTGCAGGCCATTCCGCCGTTGACCGCATTGATCGGCAGTTTGCGCACGCGTCTGGATGCGCAGGACGATGCCCGTTTCCAGCAGTGCTTTGCCGCGATCTCCGACAACGAGTTCGACGCCATCGATTTCAAGGTTGATCTGCGGCGGGCGATTCATCTGGCTTTGTGGCATGCGATGGCAGCCTGTGAAACTCCTGAACAGGTTGCCGCCATCGTGCAGCCGCTGGGCAGCATGATGCTCAGGCTCGATGCTGCGATGCCCGAACTGGGCTGGCGCCTGTTGGCAGATGCGCTGGCCAGCATCCAGATTTCCCTGCTGGCGGCCAATCCTCCGGCTTCGGCGGTGGCGCAGGAAGGCACGCAGCAGCTTTTTGCTTCCTTGCGTGCGGCTTTGCCGCAGGCGCGTTATCAGGCCATCCTTGCGCATTCCGGTCAGGCCGTGATCGGCTGGCAGCGCGCGCTTCGGACTCAGGATGCCTGATCTTGGCGTGGCAATCACACCGGTCGACTGCGGCTGAAAGGTAAAATCGCCCGATGATCTCGCCTGCATTCGCCGAAAGATTCAGCCTTTACGTTCGCCTCGCCCGACTGGACAAGCCGATCGGTATTTTGTTGCTGCTGTGGCCCACGCTCTGGGCTTTGTGGCTGTCTGCCGACGGTCGCCCGGAATGGATGGTGGTGGCGGTTTTTGTGCTCGGGACGGTGCTGATGCGTTCGGCAGGCTGCGTGATCAACGACTATGCCGATCGCGATTTCGACAAGCATGTCGAACGCACCCGGAATCGGCCGCTGACTGCTGGCAACGTGAGTACGCGCGAGGCGCTGCTCCTGTTTGCCGGGTTGTGCCTGCTGGCCTTTGCCCTGGTGCTGGCGCTGGGCAGGCCGCTGGTTATCTGGCTCTCGGTGCCTGCGGTTTTTCTGGCGGCGAGTTACCCTTTTACCAAGCGTTTTCTCGCCATTCCGCAGGCCTATCTTGGCATCGCGTTCGGCTTTGGCATTCCCATGGCCTATGCCGCACATACCGGCGCCGTGCCGGAGGAGGCCTGGCTGCTGCTGCTGGCCAATGTGTTCTGGGCCGTGGCTTACGATACCGAATACGCCATGGTCGACCGCGAAGACGACCTGAAAATCGGCATCAAGACCTCGGCCATCACGTTTGGGCGCTTTGATGTGGCGGCAGTCATGGCGTGTTACGCCGTCACCTTGTTGCTGATTGCCAAGGTCGGTTGCGGCCGGGAGCTGGCCTGGCCGTTCTGGCTGGGGCTGAGCATTGCTGCTGGCATCATGTTGCTGCATTATCGCTGGATCAAGGGACGGGACCGCATGGCCTGTTTCCGGGCTTTCCTGCATAACAACTATGTCGGCATGGCGGTGTTCATCGGCCTTGCTGGCGCTTACCTGTATTAAGCCGGGAGATCGCATGGGGTTGAGCGAGCAGCGCTATATCAAGCTCAGGGCAAGTGACATCGATATCGGTCGGCCGGTGCGCTGGGCGATCTATAACGGCAACCGCGAACAGGTGGTGCCGCAGGGCGGTATGGTGCCGACGGCTGCCGAGGCCGAGCAACTGATCCAGCAGGGGGCTTATCGTCTGCCCGGTGGCGATGCGAGCCTGCCGGAAGGTGATGAGGCAGGTTCGAGCGGCCAGCCGCGCGGTTCGCGTGACGTTTCGTTCGAGACTTCGCGGATTCGGGTGGGAGATGTCATCCAGCTTGAAACAGAACCCGATGCGCCGCGTCACCTCGTGTTGTTGGTGGGTTATCTAAAAAACCGCGGCATTATCGTTACCCCGCCTGAATGCGCCGGCGCCTTGATGATGCTGCGCGAGGGACAGCCCTTTGTCGGGCGTTTTTTCTCCGGACAGCGGGCTTTTGCTTTTTCGACCGCTTTGCTCAAGCAGACCAGCGTGCCATTTCCCCACCTGTACCTGAGCTATCCGAGAGCCTTGCGTTATCAGGAAATCCGCAACAGCGTGCGGGCCGATGTGCAATTGATTGCTGCCGTGGAATACCCGGGGCGCAGCGAACAGGCTTCCGCGAAAGTGTTCAATCTGAGTACTTCCGGTGCCGGCTTGCGCAGCAGGCAGCGACTGGCCGGCGATGGCGATGTGCTGCGCCTGAAATTCAAGTTGTCGGTGCATGGCGTGGATACTTTTGTGACGGTCAGCGGCCGAATTTGTTCGATCACCACCAAAGTTGATGAGCCGGAGATGCCGTTCAGCTACGGTATCCAGTTTGAAGAGCCGGACAGCCAGACGCATTTTTCGCTGGCTGCCTTTGTGTATGGAATTCTGCTGGGCGAGGTCTGAACCGGCGCTGTTCAAGGCAATATTTTGAAATACCACGATCTACGCGACTTCATGTCGCAGCTGGAAAAAACCGGCGAACTCAAGCGTGTTGCGGTCGACGTCGATACCAAGCTGGAAATGACCGAGATCGGCGACCGCGTACTGCGTGCTGGCGGCCCGGCGATCCTGTTCGAGAAGCCGGTCAGCGGCAGTCGGCGTCACGAAATGCCGGTGCTTGCCAATTTGTTCGGTACGCCCAAGCGCGTTGCGCTGGGTATGGGCGAAGAGTCGGTGCAGGCACTGCGCGAAGTCGGCAAGCTGCTCGCTTATTTGAAAGAGCCTGAGCCGCCGAAAGGCCTGAAGGATG
>CALAGF010000324.1 GCA_937892345.1 uncultured Rhodocyclaceae bacterium
GGGCGCGTGTGAAGGGGCCATAGTGGAGGGCATGCGGGACGGCTGCTTTTCGGCCTTGGACTAAACCGCTCGCGCGGTAGTGGAGGTGCTCACCGGTCATCGGTGGTTCTGTAAAGAAAGAGGTTTGCATCGGCTGGGAATTGCCGATGTTGGAAATGAGGCAATCCCGCCTCGATTTCTGACAGGAGCAAGCCATGGAAACTCAGAAGCCGAGCATCAGCCCGTTACGTCAGCGGATGATCGAAGACATGCGGATGCGCAAGTTTGGGGAGAAGACACAGACCCACTACTTGCGTGCGGTCAGGCAATTTGCCAAGTACCACGGGCGATCACCGGATACCGCCAGTATCGAGGACCTGCGCAACTATCAGTTGCACCTGGTCGACAGCGGGACTTCGCCAGCATCGCTGAATGCTGCGATCTGTGGGCTGAAGTTTTTCTTCGGCGTCACATTGGACCGCCCCGAGGTGATGGCCAAGATGAAGCCGGTACATTTGCCACGCAAGCTGCCGGAGATTCTGAGCCCCGACGAGGTGAAGCGGTTGATAGCCGCCGCCGGCAACCTGAAGCACCAGACTGCACTGGCGCTGGCCTACGCGACCGGGCTGCGGGTCAATGAAGTGGTTCATCTGAAGGTCGGCGACATTGACAGCCAGCGTATGACCCTTCGGGTTGAACAAGGCAAAGGGCAGAAGGATCGCTACGCCTTGCTCTCGCCGGTTCTCCTCGAACGCCTGCGTGTCTGGTGGCGCGTCGCTCGTGCCCAAGGCAAGATGCTTGACGGTGGCTGGCTGTTTCCGGGCCAGAACCCGGTCCGGCACCTCAGCACCCGGCAACTCAACCGAGCGATCCACGTAGCTGCTGACGAGGCGGGCATCGAGAAACGCATATCGATGCATTCCCTGCGCCATGCCTTTGCCACCCACCTGCTGGAGCAGAAGGTCGACATCCGCCTGATTCAGGTCCTGCTCGGGCACAAGAAGCTGGAAACGACGGCGCTGTATGCCCAGGTCGCCACCGACATCCTGCGTGAGGTGGTCAGTCCGTTGGAGAGACTGAACTCCGCGTAGGGGCATCATGGGGCGGCCCGCCTTGGAAGTCGCCGACATCTTCCGCCGCCATGGCCCAGCATGGCGCAAGCAGCAGGCAGGACACCTGAGCCTTGGTCAGCTCAAAGTGATGTCGGCCATTGAACAGTGCCGCACCGCGGCACTGGGAGGGCATGCGCTTCATTGCGATGCCTGCAACCATCAGGAGATCAGCTACAACTCCTGTCGCAACCGACACTGCCCGAAGTGTCAGGCGCGTGCTGCGCAGAAATGGCTGGAGGCCCGACAAGCGGATCTGCTGCCAGTTGAGTATTACCACGTCGTTTTTACGCTGCCCGAACCCATCAGCACGATCGCTTACGCTAATAAGGCAGCGATCTACCGCCTATTGTTTGAAGTGGCCGCAGAAACGCTGATAACCATCGCTGCCGATCCGAAGCATCTGGGCGCGCAAGTCGGCGCCACGCTGGTCCTGCATACTTGGGGTTCTGCGCTGACTCACCATCCTCACGTCCACGGCATCGTCCCGGGTGGCGGTATTTCTCGAGACGGTGAGCGCTGGGTAGCATGCCGACGGGGATTCTTTCTTCCGGTACGTGTGCTGTCGCGGTTGTTTCGGCGACGCTTCACCGAGGAACTGGAGAAGCTGCATCATGCGCAACAACTTCAGTTCTTCGGTGAGCACAAGAACTTGGCCGACGCCGGTGCGTTCAGCCGTTGGCTGGCACCGCTTCGCGCCTGCGAGTGGGTGGTGTATGCCAAGCGCCCATTCGCTGGCCCCGAGGCTGTGCTGGCCTATCTGTCACGCTATACCCACCGCGTGGCGATCTCAAACCGGCGACTGGTGGCCATGGACGAAACGGGCGTGACCTTCCGCTGGAAGGACTATCGGGTCAAGGGGCGTACCCGTCACAAGACGATGACGCTTGATCCCGCAGAGTTTATGCGGCGTTTCCTGTTGCACGTCCTGCCCAGTGGCTTTCACCGTATTCGCCACTACGGCTTACTTGCCAACGCCAGACGGCAGGTGAGTCTGACCAGGGCGAGGCGATTGTTGAACGTACCCCCGCCCGAGCCGGTCGTGGATGACGCGATTGCCACAGCGGTGCCAAATTTCGTGTGCCGGTGCTGCGGCGCCACCATGCGCATCGTTGAAATCATCATCCACCGACAACTGATCCGCGCACCGCCATGATGCTCCACCGGAAGTATCTTCGTGATTTGCCCAGGTCGGCTTCCGGATTCCCGGTGCCGAAGGCAATCTGTTGCGACTCGCGGCCATATCGCCGGAATTTGCGGCCTCAGGGATTCGCATTCATCACCTCATTCAAGGCTATTGGCGGTGCTCGTAGCATTGGCGATGCCTCGACTCTGGCGTCATCGGCCTGTTCAGCCATCGGTGCAAAGGTCAAAACCCCATAGGCCACCGCCCACCCCAAACCGCATTGCAGCATTCCGCGGTTTCGTCCCTGGAGGTTTATTCAACGTCAGCCCACAGGCGTTCGTGCGTCCTGAACCCCCTTCCCGTGGGGGCTGACGTCAAACAAACCTAAACCAATCCGGCCGTTGGCCTAATGCGAGGAATCGGGCTGCAATCTGTCGTTTACCT
>CALAGF010000325.1 GCA_937892345.1 uncultured Rhodocyclaceae bacterium
CAGACTCCAAAAAGCGAGAATGTACATAATTTCGTCATTTGTGAACAGCCCCTAGAGGCATGCCTTGAAACGGGTTGCTTGATTACGGAGAAACTCGCAACTTATGCGGCAATTCAATCGCACGATACGGTGTCAGCCTAGTTGCAAGCGGCTGATTTGGCCTGATTCCTAGTCACAGCTTATGCTGTCGGCGGACAAGGACCAGCCACACAGAAGCCCCGCGATTCCTCGAATCCCGGGGCTTTTTTGATGCATCATTCACATCATGCATCCCCTGACCCCTTACCTCTGCCTGCTGCTTTTCCTGCCAGCCCTGCCGGCACATGCCGATGCCTACAAATGTCGGCTACCGGATGGCGGAGTGGAAATTTCGAGTACGCCTTGCAAAGGCGCCGCCAACACCATGGCCGTACGTCCAACCGAAACGGTCGATGAAACAGCACGCCTGCAGGCCGAACGCGATTTCGCCCGGATCAAGGAGTACGCTGAAAACCAGTCGGCGGACATCCGCACGCGCCAGGCTGAAGCAGAGAAAAAGTACCAGGAGGAGCAACTACACAAGGCGCGCCTGGCAGTGAGCCGCAGCACCAGTCGCGAAGCCTGCCTTGAAATCCTGGCCAGTCATGCGGTCGACGACGATCAGGGGAAGGAATTGCTGGCTGAATGTCGTGGCAAACCGATGGCCGTGCGTGCGCCGAACCAGCCGGACCGGCCGGTCTTCACCAATCCCGCCCCCAGCTATCCGGACTGGACCACGCAGTGCATTCAACAGGTGCTGGCGCAGCGACTCCCGCCCCAGATTCAGCAGCAGCGCTTGCTTTCCTGCCAGGGCAGCACAACGGTCAACCGCCCGCAAAGGCCGGAATCCAGACCGGAGCCCAGGCCGGCGCCTAGGCCTGAAATACGGCCTGAAGCCCCGGTCCGCGCTATCGAGCCCAAAACAACAGGAATCAAGCCCTGCCCACCCAACGACCGCTATTGCGTTCGCTGATGCCGCTCACCGGGCCGTGGCGTTGATTTCCTGAATCCGCCGACGAATCGCCGAGTTAACCTGACGCCCGTCATCCGGTGCGGCCAGCGGGCCATAAGGCGGAAATACGGCCTGACGCAACTGCGTCATCACCGGCCGATAACAGGCGTCGGTTTCGAACTCGCGGGGCAAACTCGCCAGTACAGACGGATACCCATACAGGTTGAGCAAATCATCAATACCAGGCGCAAGCAGCTTGCGCAGATCTTCACAGGGATTGCTCAGCACACTGGAAGGCAGCCAACTGGCCTGCACCCCTTTCAGCCAGCCATCCAGTTGTTGCAACTGCGCATCACCCTGAACTTCGCCGGCCAGGTAGTCGGCCAGCCGCTTGATCATGCGCGTCTGCTCGCCGAGCAGCGCCTCCCTGAGCGCGATTGCCTGTTGGCGAAAATCCGCCGCCAGCGTCTCCCGGTAAGCCGGCGCCATGGCAGGCAGCACGGGCGGCGGCAGATGAGCCAGATAGCGCAGGATCAAGGGCGATTGCACCCGGCCCTCGGGCCATGCCTTGCCGTAGGCATCAACGGCACTGGCATCGAAAGCACCGGGCAAGCGCTCCGGGTCCAGGCTGCGGCCGTCCTGAAGCATGCGAAAGCGCTGCAAGCCGCGCTCCAGCACCCGGATTTCGTCCAGTCGGGCAATGAGCGCACTGCGCTCCACGGGCGAACTCGCTCCCTCGTCTTGCAAGCGCGCCGCCTTGAGCGACAGCCGGCAGGCAAGGCTCCCCAGCAGACCGTCACGAATCGCCCGCGAACTCACCGCATCAACCTCGCTATTGGCGGGGAGCAAGCCCATCGCCAGCGTCCGTAATCCGCGCCGGAACCAGCCGTGGGCGACTTCATCAAGGGATTGCGACAGCGCCAGCACATCGTCCATCGGCGCGCAGGCCGGCAAGGCATTGAGCCGTTCAATTTCTCGTGTTTGTCCGCCAATCCTGGCCAGCAGATCCGCCTCTCCGGCCTGGGCATATCCGGCCAGCAGCAACAGCGCGCACAACAGCAGTCGCTTTACACGGAGCATCATGCGGGAAGCGCCTCAAGCAGACAGGGCAGGCGGCTCATCCACGCGGCCAGATAGTCGGCCTGTGCCTGGCGGCGCGCCGCATATTCATCCTGCCCGACATGGCGATTGCCGAGCGGCAGCTCGCCCGGAAACGGCCGTGCATCAAGCACCTGAAAGCAGCGATCGTGAATCAGGCAGTCGTCCGCCACCCGCCGCCAGATGCAATCCCGCAGAAACCACTGGTCCCAATTGGGCGTTTCCACCCGATTTGAGTCGTACATCGCCGTCAAGCGTTCGATATTGGGCAAAAGACCGGCGACGCCGCCCCACATGCCTGCCAGCATCAGATCGGTATGTGTCCACCAGTCGCGCATCACATGGAAACTGCGGCCCGAGGCCAGCCATTCGCCCACCGCCCCCACTTCCCGCTCGCTGAGCACGGAATCGCAGTCGCGCACCAGAAAATAGCCGACAGTTGAATCATTGGCGACAAAAAAACGCCGAGTCAGTCGCCGCCGGGTGCTGTCCCAACCCGGCGCCGTATCGATGACCAGCTCGGCGCCGACTTCGCGCAAGCTGTCGAGAAATGGCTGCGGCACCGAGGCATCGACATAAAAGCGGCATTGCCAATCGGGAAAGACCGCCGCTGCACGCAAGGCATTGTGCAAGGCGCCACGCAGGTAGCGCGGCTGCTTGCCCCACAGGCTGAAAGCAATGATCCGGCGTTTTTCTGCGGTCAACTGCGGTGCGGGCCGAATTTTGCCAATGCCGGGCGCGCGCATGGCCGCCGCGTGTTTTCGCTGCAACGCTGCCTCTCCCGCAAGCTTTGCTTCATCGTAACGCCCACTGCGCGCACAGGCTGCAGCCAGGCTATCCCAGGCGACGACATGATCCGGGTTGATCGCCAGGACTTTACGCAGCACCTCGATGGCACGCGCCGACTGCCCGGAGCGCGAGCAGGCCACGCCCAGATTCAGCAGCGCCTGCACATCGTCCGGATGGTCGCGGCACAGGGTTTCGAGCATCTGGGCGGCACTGGCCCAATCCCCCATCATGGAGACGTAGTACACGAACTGCATACTCGCGCCCGGCGGCATCGGCGAGGGCTTGCTGTTAATCACCGCAAGCGTAGCCTGTACGGCGCCATGCCGATCGCCCGCCAACCAGCGCTGCTGCGCCCCCGGGTCCCAGCTTTCCGGAATATTCATGCCTCTTGTCTCATCCTGTGCAGCCTTCCCCATGCTGTCCGGCCGCCGTGTGAAGCTCGCAAAAAACGGCGGCGAAACCGCATAATAGGTCAGCTTCCGGGGAAAGCGCCAAACCCACGTGCTTTCTCGCAGACTCAACAAGGAGACACATGAAACAGGCCATCAGCTTCATTACGCTGGGCGTTGCCGATCTGGCACGCAGCCGGGCTTTTTACCAGGCGCTGGGCTGGCGCGAATCCTCATCCAGCCAGGAGGGCATTGCCTTCTACCAGGCGGGCAGCCTCGCCTTTGCCTTGTTTCCCCGCGCCGCGCTGGCCGAAGACGCCAATGTCCCGGCGGCAGGCAGCGGCTTTCCCGGTTTTACCCTGGCGCACAACGTGGCCGACGAAAAGACAGTGGATCAGTTGTTGACCGAAGCCGTCGCTGCAGGTGCGCGCCTTGTCCGTCCCGCTGACAAAGTGTTCTGGGGCGGCTACCGTGGCTATTTTTCCGACCCGGATGATTATCTCTGGGAGGTCTGCTACAACCCATTCGTCCACCTCGACAACGACGGTCATATCCAGTTGCAGCCCTGACATGACACACATGCCCCGCCCCCGCCATTATCTGGTCGCCGTTTTTACGCTGATTGCCACGTCGACCGCACAAGCCTATCTGGATGTCCCGGTTCGCGAACCCGGCGCCCGCAACCTGCTTTCCCGCTTTGGCTACGGAGCCGACCAGACCAGCCTGCACGACACGCTCGGTTTGAGTCCGCGCCAGTACCTGCGACGGGCCATTCGCGAAACGCCGGTGTACCCGCCGGCGGTTCAAGCGCACATCGACACCCTGCCCGCCAGCACCCCGCTCCCCGAACTCTGGGCGCGCTACGGTCCGGGTGGTACGGAAAAGTTTGTCGCACCACTGCAGCCCACCGATGCCGATGGCAAGCCGATGCGCAATGCCCGCGAACGGGCCGGCCGCGAAATTCTCGACAGCACCATCGAAACGCGCCTGCTGCAAACAGCCAACTCGGACAATCCTGGCCACGAAATCCTGCTCAATTTCTGGCTCAACCATTTCTCGATCAATGGCCTGAAAACCGTCAACAAATATCTCGCCGCCGACTACGCCCGCAGCCTGCAACTGGCCATGCGCGAAGACACTTTCCTCGCGCTGCTCAAAGCTAGTTTCCTGCACCCGGCGATGCAGATTTATCTCGATAACGACAAGTCGACCGCAGCCAACTCGTTGCAAGGACAGCGGGCAAGCCAGAATGGAAAGCAACGCGGCATCAACGAAAACCTGGCCCGCGAACTGCTCGAACTGCACACACTGGGCATTGATGGCGGCTACACCCAGGCAGACATTCAAGCGCTGGCCCGCATCATCACTGGCGCCGGGGTGGTGATCAACGGCATGCGCCCGGACCCGACAAGCATTTCCGGCGGCGTGCGCATCGGCTATTTCTTCTTCGATCCCCGCCGCCACGACAACGATGCCAAGCGCCTGCTGGGCACCGACTATCCAGCCGGCAAGGGTTTTGCGGAAATTGAAAAGGCGCTGGTCCAACTCGCCGCCCACCCGGCGACCGCCCGCCATGTCGCTCGCAAACTGGCCCTGCGCTTTTACGGCGACGAACCACCAGCCGAGGTCTTGCGGGTGATGAGCGAAGCCTTTGTGCGCTCGGGCGGACGGATTTCCGAAACGCTCTTCGCCATGGTCAACAGCCGCACTTTTGTCGACACTCTGAAACCGCCAGCCAAATTCAAGGAACCGCTGGATTACGTCATTTCCTCGGCGCGAGCAGCGTGCAACGGTCAACCCATTGCCAATGGCAAAATCCTGCTGCGCACGGTGCGCGAATTCGGGCAGTTGCCCTTCATGCGCACGACGCCCGATGGCTACGGCGCACTGGAAAAAGACTGGCTCTCATCGCCGGAAATGGCCCGCCGCATCCGACTGGCCCAAACCATTGCCACGGCTCGCCTGCCACTGGCAGCAGACCACCCTCCCAAACACGCAGGCGCCATCTGCAAGCCGGAGATTGCAAGCATTCGCCAGTTGGTCGGCCCGCTCTCCGAGAGCACCGAGCAAGCGTTGAAGGGCCTTAACCCGAAAGACGAGATCGCCGCCCTGCTGGCCAGCCCGGAATTCATGCACCGATAAGGAAGGACTGCCATGAGCCGCAACATCGCATCGACATCCCGGCGCCACTGGCTCAAGCAGGGACTGGCCCTGAGCGGCGCCAGCCTGCTGCCCGGCGTGCACCTGCTGGCGGCGCCGCAACCCACCCCGGGCCGGATGATTCTGCTCTTCCTGCGCGGCGGACTCGATGGCCTGTTTGCCATCGCCCCCACGGCCGACAGCCGTCTGGGCAGCCTGCGTCCCACACTTTCACGACAGGTTCAGGAAAGCGGCATTGCACTTGGCAGCAGCGGTTTCAGTGCCCACCCTGGCGCCCGCGAACTGGCCGATCTGTTTGCCACGCGCGAACTCAGCTTTGCCCCCAGCGCCGGCACCACGGACACCAGCCGCAGCCATTTTCAGGCACAAGATCTGTTCGAACTGGGTAGCGGCCGCACACAGGGAGGCAGCGGCCTGCTGGCCCGGGCCCAGAATGCACTCGGTGCCCGCCAGCCAAGCCTGATCGCATTCACCGGCAACCAACCGCTGATTCTGCAAGGTAGCGACATCCCGCCGGAAATCGCCCCGCTCACCGGCGGCGGCCTGAAAATGCGTCAGGACAAGGCACTGGATGCCATCCGGGCGATGCATGACAAGCAGAAAAGTGGCGTCGCCATCGAGCAAGCGATGAGCACGCAAGCTGAAATCGACACCCTGCAGGGGATGGACCCCAAAGCCGCACGCGGCGCGGCCGGCCTCAACGGCTTTCCCCGCATGGCCACTACGGTCGCCGGCATGCTGGCGGCAAATCCCAAGCTCAGTCTGGCTTTCATCGAACTCGGCGGCTTCGACACCCATGCCGGCGAGGAAAACGCACTCTCGCGCGCCCTGCCGCTGCTGGGTCAGGGCATCGTCGCACTGCGCGACGGACTGGGCGCAGCCGAATGGCGGCGCACGCAAATTCTGGTGTGCACTGAATTCGGCCGAACCGTCCGTGAAAACGGCACTCAAGGCACCGACCATGGTCACGGCAGCCTCGCCCTGCTCGCCGGCGGCAACATTAACGGCGGGCGCATGCTCGGCGGCTTCGACGGCCTCGCCGACAGTGCACTTAACGAGAAACGCGACCTTCCAGTCCGCCTGGACTGGCGCAGCCTGATCGGCAAAGCGCTGATGGAAACTCAGGGCTTCAATCTGCGCACCGCGCAAAACGTGCTACCGGGCATGCCTGGCCGGTATTAGCGACCTGAACAGCACTTACCAACTCGGCCCCTGAACCCCCGGCATGAAGCGGATGGGCGCAATTTCGGCCTTGTCCAGCGCAAGCTTGCGCTGGATGCGCTGCGCGATGAGTTCACGGTCGACCACCGGTTGATCGTAAAAATCAGCCAGCAGTTGCCGGAAGCTGATCAGCCAGCAGTGCGTCAGTTCGGCCAGCGCGGCATAGAAGGGCGTCGCGCAGAGCAAGGACACGCGTTGCGCGAACTCCGGAAACCAGTAACCGAGGTGTTCGTCGATGAATTTTGCCAGTTGCGTCCCGTCAACCGTTGGCCGCAAAAGTACATGCGCAAGGTAGTGCAATTGCAGGACCAGGTGGTCGTCGAAACGCTGACGGCGGTTGGCCAGCTGCAGGCCAGCTGCTGCGTAGATTTCGCGTAGTTCAAACATGGGCCGTTCGCAGGCCAGATGCTCATCGGAGAGCCAGACTGATTCACATGGCGAGGTACTGTAGCGGTTGTTGAGGTAGATGGCAGCGAAATCGGCAGCCAGCAAATCGAGTTGACTGGTTTCGAGTTCAGCCACGGCAGCGGCCATATTGTTCAGGCCGAGCGCACCGCCTTCTCCGCCAGGCTGGAGCGCCAGTCCCTGCGGGAAATTTACCGCTTTGAGCGCGTCGACCGTGGCAGGGTCGAGTTCGCGGTCGTGCAGGCGGATCAGTTGTACCAGGTCGCTGGCGAGCGCCGCGTTGAGTTCAGTTTCCATCGACCTTGCCTTTGCTGTGGGGAATGAAGGCAATTGACGGTTTCGTCAGTTCCGGATTGGCCATGTTCTTGACCTGTCTGACGGTCTTTTCATGCGGCCCGATGGCCTTGGACTTGAGGGTCGAATTCCAGATTTCCTCGATCGGCCCGATGTCCAGCACGCGCATCATGCAGGCCTGCACGCAGTACGGCTTGCGGCCGGCTTCGAGTTCGTCGATGCACATATTGCACTTCTTGATCACCATTTCCTGCGGGTCCCACTGCGGAGCACCGTAGGGGCAGGCCGGCTCGCACTTGCGACAGCCGATGCACAGCGTCGAATCGATGTCGACCACGCCGTTGTCGGCCCGCTTCCAGATCGCCCCGGTCGGGCAAACGGGCAAACATGCGGGCTCGGCGCAATGGTTGCAGGCCATGTTGACCTTGTAAGCGTAGACATCCGGATAGCTGCCTCCCTCAACGTACATGACGCGACGGAAGCGTGGCCCGGGCGCCAGCCCGTTCTTGTCCTTGCAGGCGATTTCGCAGGCCCGGCAGCCGATGCAGTCGACGTTGTGGTGCACAAATCCCAGCTGCTTGGCCGGCTTGACCGGTTCGTAGGTCTGCGCCACCTTGCGTTCGATGGCGGAACGCAGCTCTTCCTTGTCGATTTTCTTGACCATTATTTGTCCCTCCGGAAGATCACGGAACGCGAGGTCGCCTGGGTATCCCAGCCGGGACGATGATCCAGGTTGGTCTTCTTCATATCGACCAGGATGGTGTTGTAGGCGAAGGCACCGGCCGGACTGGGCTGATCGAGGGTCAGGAAATCGGGGTTGCCGGAACGATCGGTTCCGTCCTTGGCCAAGTCCATCCAGGCACCTTCAAAGAGGACGACCACATTGGGCATGCAGCGCTCGGTCACGTAGACCGGCACCACCACCTTGCCGCGTTCATTCCAGATTTCGACAATGTCACCGGTCTTGATGCCCAGCCGTTCGGCATCCTTGGTGTAGATGGTCACTTCCTGCTGGTAGGTTTCGCGCAGCCAGGGGATGTTGTGGAAGATGGAGTGAGTCCGCCATCTCGGGTGCGGCGTGATCATGTGGAAGGGGAATTTCTTCGCCTTCTCGTGATTCAGCGACTCGAAAGGTTCGATCCACTTCGGCAGGTAAGGAATCTCGTAGCCGTACTGGGTCTTGGTCCAGTCCTTGATATTGGCCAGTGTCGTGGACAGGATTTCGATCTTGCCGGACGGAGTCTCGAAGGGGACACCCTTGCTGATCTGCTCTTCGAAAGCAACATGGGGTTTGTCGAAGGTGAACTTGTAGACGCCATGCTTCTTGAAGGTCTCCCAGGACATGGTGACACCCTGATGTTTCTGGACCTTGTTGGTCCACCAATCGGTCAGGTAGGACTCGTCGGTGACGTCGTTCTTCTCGAAGTAATCACGCTGCGACTTCGGGTTGTAGCGCTTGCCAAAATCCTTGACCGTCGGGTCCAGTTTCTCGATCCGGTAGGCCAGCTCGGTGAATACCTGAAAGTCGGTCTTCGATTCGCCCAGCGGCTCGATGACCTTCGGGCGGTGGATGTAGTAATGCCCCTTGTACCAGGGCAATGCCACATCATGGCGTTCGAAGTGCGTGGCAATCGGGAACAGCACGTCGGCCCACAGGCCGGACGGCGTGATGGTCGAGTCCATGCAGACCACCAGTTCCAGCTTCTTGATCGCCTCGATTTCCTTGTTGATGTTGGTCAGCTGGTTGAACCAGTCGGAGCCATGCCAGAAGATGGCCTTGATGTTCGGAATTTTGCCATCCAGCTCATCAGTACGTGGCCAGCAACCGATTTCCTCGCGCTTGACGTTGGGGTAGTTGAGCACGCAATGCGCCCAACGATCCGACTTGAGCGAGGCGTACCAGACATTGGCATATTCGTCGTACGGGTAGGCCACCGCTTCAGCGTGCCAGCCCTTGCCGACCCCCTCGGCACAGCCGCCGAGAATGCCGATGTTGCCGGTCATCGCCTGCACAGCCGCTGCCATTCGGTTGTATTGCTCTCCATAGCTGGCCCGGCCAGGCGCCCAGCTCGCTTTGAGCGCGGCCGGCTTGGTCGTGGCGTACATTTCGGCCAGCTTCTTGATATCGGCGGCCGGCACACCGCAGATCTTTTCGGCCCATTCCGGCGTTTTCGGGGTGCCGTCGTACTTGCCGAGGATGTAGTCCTTGAAGTTCTCCTTGTCGGCAAATTGCTTGGGTGTCGTACCGGCATCCATACCCTGGCAGAACTTGTTGATGAACTTCTGATCCTGCAAATTATTGACAAAAATGTGGTGCGCCATGGCGGCCAGCATCGCCGCGTCGGTATTCGGCTTGATCGGAATCCACCAGGCGTCGTAGCTGGCCGCGCTGTCGGTGTATTGCGGATCGATGACGACGAACTTGCAGCCGCGCTGCTTGGCCAGCCGCATGTAGTAGAAGGTGTTGCCGCCGTGGAAGGTGTAGGCCGGGTTCCAGCCCCACATGATGATCAGCTTGGAATGCGCAAAGGCGTCATCCTCGTTGCCATCGGTGATGGTGCCGAAAGTCATCCGCGAACTGAAGGTGGTGCCCTGATAGCTCGGCACTGACCACGAGTTGGTGCGGCAGCCGAACATGCCGAGAAAGCGGGCAAGCAGGCCTTCGATCTGGTCGGACTTGTGCAGCACGCCGTAGGAGGTGCCGGCATAGGCCTGGTCGAGAATGGCCGTCGGGCCGTACTTCTGCTTCAGTTCGACCATCTTCTTGGCAACGTGATCAAGGGCTTCATCCCACGACACGCGCTTGAACTTGCCTTCGCCACGTTCACCGACACGCATCATCGGGTAGAGCAGGCGCTCCGGCGAATAAAGGCGCGAACGATACGAGCGGCCACGCAGGCAGGCGCGCAGTTGCGGCACCTGCTCGGTGTCGTCGCCAAATTTTCCGCCTTCCTGATAGCGTCCATCGTCAGTGGAAAGGCGAACGATGACGTCGCCCTTCTTGTGGGCAACGAGCATGTGGCGCGAACCACAGTTGTGGTCGCAGGAAGTGACGACGGTGGTGAGCTGGTCATCCTTGGGATAAGGCTCGTAGGCGAAGGCCTTGGCTTCCTGCTGGCCGGTGCCGAGTTCGATCAGGCCGCTGGTCGTGGCGACGGCCGTGCCGGCACCGACGGTTTTCAGGAAGCTGCGACGATTGGGGTTGAGGAGATCAAGCCAGTTACGTTTCCGGTCCATGATTTTTTGCCTTTATTTCGTGTTGACCGTGGGAATCAGGAAGCGTGCTTCGCTTTCCGTCGGGCGATCCTTGGCCCAGTCGGGAACCTCGGGGGCCATGCCCTCCCAGGCGTGGCGCGGATAGGGATAACTGATCCGGTACCAGGAACGTCCCCCGTGGCAGCCGTAGCAGGTGTCGGCGTTCTTGGCGCCGGCCGCTTCGATGGCCTCGGCCTTCAGGTAGCTGACCTGATGGCGGTTGGTGCGAATCGCCGCATGGCAGGTCAGGCAGGAATTGCCAAACATTTCCTTCGATTCCGGCCACGGGCTGGGCAGCCCCATGACTGGCGAATTCATCTGGCCGTGGCACTTGAGGCAGGTGGTTTCGACATTGACCTGCTTGCGCAGCGTGAAGGATTTGTCGCTCTGCGGCGTGGCGGTCGCCGAGGAGCCCTGGGCTTCTTCGCGCGGATCATGCCCTTGATGGCAGGTGGTGCAACTGAGGTTCATCAGCTCCTTGGCCATCGGCGTCGCGAGATGGCGCCGGTGGAAGGTGTCCTGCTCGCCCTGATAGGTGCTGAGCTGCTGGTACCAGGCCTTGCTGGTACTGGCCTTGACACCGGCCGGCGAGGTTTCGCGCACCTTGTCTTCCAGTACCTCGCGATGGCAGGCCAGACATTGGGCATCTGTAGCGCTGTCGATGGCCGGCTTGAAGTGAATCGGATCGTAGGTGGCGCGCAGATGGTCGGTACTCGGACCACCGGCCGGAAAAACGACAGCATTCCGTGGTGACGGGCCTTGCTGGCGGATGGTCCAGCCGAGAAAGCCACCGGCAACGGTGGCAACGGCGACCAGGGCGAGAATCAGGATGCCGGTTTTGGGGCTTTCCATGGTCAGTCTTTCTTGTTCTTGGTGGTGTCGTGCAGGCCACGAATATCGTAATAGCCCGGAAGATTCGGGCGATTGAACGGGGTATACCAGGCGCCCTGATCTTTGAGGAAACCCAGCCCGGTATGCGGCTCGTGGATGCCGCGCAGCGCCTGGCGTTTCCAGGCATCGGCCGGTTCAAAAGTCGTGATCACCGGCGCATTCGCCGGTCGTGCCGAGGGAGTCAGGCCGGCAACAAACCCTGAATCGGCGATTGCTGCGGTCAACGGGAAAAACGAGGCAAAAACCAAAACTTGATACTTCGACAGCTTGTACATGATGCGGTGCTCCGCGCAAAAAATGGGGCGGGGAAAATCCCCCACCCCATTCGGGGGACTGGTGACTTACTTCTTGCCTTCCATACCACCCATACCGGACATACCCTTCTGGCCCTGCATGCCGGACATGCCGCTCATGCCTTTCTGGCCTTCCATACCGGACATGCCACCCATACCCGACATGCCGGACATGCCTTCCTGCTTCTGGGTCTTCTTGGCTTTCTTGCCTTCCATGCCGGACATACCTTCCATACCGGACATGCCCTTCTGGCCCTGCATGCCAGACATACCGCTCATGCCCTTTTGACCTTCCATGCCAGACATGCCGCCCATACCCGACATACCTTTTTGCTCAGCATAGACATTGGTGGTGACGGCAGCCAGAGAGACGATGGCAAGGGCAGCAAAAGTCGAAAATTTCTTCATGTAAAACCTCACTCGAATTTTTTAGTCATCGTCTCTGTCATTAGGTCAGAAACGACCCGGGCACCTGCCAGGGCACTGCTACTGAGCATTAGACATGCCAGACAAAACAAAACACTAAGCGACTGATTTAATTCGGTTTATTCAACAGCAGATTACCCCGCCAGAAAACCGGCCTGCCATTTTGGCATGCCAGACCAATCAAATTACGCCAAGCACCTGATTACATGCAAAAACCCAATCTGCCAAATTGGCAGAAGCAGACCACCCAGCCTGCCAATTCGGCGTATCTGGGTGTTCGGCCCGAAACAGGCGCGCCTGCGCTGCTCAGTCCCCCAATTCGTACTGCTTGATCAAACGATAGATGTTCCGTTCGCTGATGCCCAGCACGGCAGCCACTTTCGCCCGGTTGCCGGCATGCCGAACAAGGCTCTGGCGCAGGCACTCCCGCTCGACATCGGCCAGACTGGGCTCGCGCTCGAAGTTCAGGGCGAGCCCATCTTCGCGACGTGAATGCAAGGGGCCGAAATGCTCAGGGCGGATACGCTCCTCCCGTCCGGCCAGGATCGCTGCCCGTTCGATCAGGTTGCGCAACTCCCGGACATTGCCCGGCCAGTGATACGCCACCAGCAATTTTTCGGCCTCCGCGCTGAGCTGATGCTCAACACCGCGTGAAAAACGCTGAAGGAAATGAGCCGCCAGCAGGGGGATGTCATCGCGACGCTCGCGCAGCGGCGGCACGGTAATGACAAAACTGGCCAACCGGAAATACAGGTCGCTGCGAAAACCGCCGTTCTGACTCAACTCGGCCAGGTCGCGATTGGTCGCTACAACGAAGCGGACATCGGACTTGAGTGTCCGCGCCCCACCCACCCGCCGGAAGGTGCCGGTTTCCAGCACGCGCAACAATTTTGCCTGGTTGGCCGGGGTCGTTTCGCCAATCTCGTCGAGAAACAGCGTACTGCTGGCCGCTTCCTCGATCAGGCCCTTCTTTTGCCGGTCAGCCCCGGTAAATGCGCCGCGCTCGTAGCCAAACAATTCGGATTCAAACAAGGTCTCCTGCAGCGTGCCGCCGTCAATCGTCACCATCTCTTGCGTATGGCGAAGACTCCCCTGGTGGATGGCCTGGGCAACCATTTCCTTGCCGGTACCCGACTCACCCTGAACCAGCACCGTCGCATCGGTGGGAGCTACTGCTTCGATCATGCGCAGCAACTCGTCCATAACCCGCGAATTACCTATCAACGGCCCCGGTCGGCGCGATGCCAGTTGCCTTTGGTAAAACGCATTGCGTTGGCGCAGTTCGGCATTTTCCAGCTCGCGACGGATGGTGATCTCGAGCTCATCAAGGCCGACCGGCTTGGTCAGGTACTCGACGGCACCGGCCTGGATCAGACTGACGGCGTTGCGGATAGAACCATAGCCGGTCAGCACGATGACCGGGAATTGCCCTGCCAGCATTTCCACCAGTTGCGGCGTATCGGCATCCGGCAAGCGAAAATCGAGAAAGATGAGATCCGGTTCGCGCTCGGAAAGGACGGAGGAAGCCTCAGCCCAGCTCAGCGCACCAACGGCATCCAGACCCATGTCCCCGATCTGCTCGACGAGCAGCCGGTTGAACACCTGATCATCATCGATGACAAGAATGAGTTTTTTCATTGATCTGCCTGTTTATTCGGGCGAACGTTACGCGGAATGTGGTTCCCTCCCCCAAGACGCTATGAACCTCTATCCTGCCGCCGTAGCGTTCGACAATGCTCTTGCTGATGGTCAGGCCCAGGCCGGTACCTGGCTCACCATCGGCCCGATGGCTGTAGAAGGGATCGAATATGCGGTTCAAACAGTCCTCTGTAATACCCAGGCCGTGATCAACGACCTCGATTACGGCCTTATCGTCCTCAACGAGGGTTCGCACGATCAAGCCCCCACCTTGTGGCATCGCGTGGTAAGCATTCTGTACCAGGTTGAGCACCAGCATCCGCAAGTCACTATCATCCGCCAGGACACGCGGCTCGGCGTGATCGAGCTCAAGCTGCTGAGAGATGCCATGGCTACGGGCATCGAAATCGAGCAGCGTGACGGTATCGAACACCGCCGGATTCAGCGCCACGACCTGTGCCTGCTGCTGAGGCAGACGGGAGAGCAGCAGCAAACGCTGGGTCACGCCGGTGCAACGGTCGATTTCGTTACTCATCATGTCGAGATAGCCAGCCATCCGCTGAGGCGCATCATTGCCGCTGCGCAAGCCGCGCAATAAGCCATCTACCGCCAAGCGCATCGAACCGAGGGGATTGTGAATCTCATGGGCGATACCCGCCGCCAGCAACCCGAGCTCGGACAGGCGCTGCTCCTGGGAATGACGGACGGCCTGTGACAAATCAATGATTGATTCAATAACCAGTTGCTCCGTGCCATGCTCTCCTTGGCTCGCCAGCAGTACGGCATGCACCTCCACCGGGAGATCCCGGCCATCCGCAGCGCGGTGTCGATGGCGGCATTTCACCGACTGTCCTGGCTGCGCGAGTTCGACAACCGGGCAAACCACCATGCTTGGCGCACACGGCGTTTCGCGACCATGGCTGGAGCGATAGCACAACTGATCGATTGCTGCGTCAGCCGCCACCCCCAACTGGCTGCAGTAGGCGGCATTGACCGCAACGATCCGGTAATCGGCCTTGCGGATAACCCGCACCCCATCGGGCAGGCCATCAAGCAATTCCTGCAGGTACCGTTGTTGGCCCTCCGAGCGGCCTATATGCTCGCCCAGATGATCGGCCATACGATTGAAGCTGGCAGCCAAACGCCCAGGCTCATCGTCCAGATCAATGGGCGCCCGCACACTCAGATCGCCACCTGCCAGTTCATTGGCAGCAAGATCGAGGCGAGCCAGCGGATCAATCACGCGACGACGAAGCAAATGCCATATTGACCACAAGGTAAGCGCAAGCACGGCAATGCCGGCTCCGGCAAAGAGTAGCGCGCTACGATAAGCATCCTGTCGTATCGTGCCCGCATCGTAGTCAACAACCAGCACGCCGTTCACCGGGTGGCTGGCCAGCGACCCGTGACAGGTCGTGCATACCGGTTGGTTGGGTACCGGATTGATCGAGCGCAGTACCTCACCATGGCCGGCCTCGGCGACAAAGCGAGTCAGTGGAACCCCCGGGTGCTCCTTGCCGAGTAGCTCAGGCAATTGCTGTCCCAGTCTTTCCGGCCGCGAGGCGAAACGCACCTCACCACCCGGTGCAAGAATCATCACGCCAACGATGCCGGGCTGCTCACCCATTTTCTCGACGATATCGCGCAATCCCGACACATCGCGCTTGAGCATGGCATTTTCCAGTGCCACACGGAGGAGGCGGTTGATCTGGATCGAGGTGGCCGCCCGTTCATGCTCCATCTGTTCACGATAGAGCCCGAGAAAAACAAGTGCAAACAGCAAGGATGCCCCGCCCGCCACCAGCAACACCTGACGCATCACACGACTGGAGAGGGACAAAATCAACCTTTCAGCAGCACACAGCGCTACTCAGCAGGCAATCGGCCGCCCAGGATCAGCGCACCATTCGCTCCACGAGCCGGCGTACAGCCGCGAACCCGGCAAGCCGGCAATCTCCATGGCCAGCACATTCATGCAGGCAGAGACACCCGAGCCACACTGATGAACGACCTGATCCGGTATTGAACCGGCCAGCACCGCCAGCCATTCCTCCCGTAACACTGCGGCTGGTTTGAAGCGTCCATCGGCCAGCAGGTTATCCTTGAAGAATCGATTGACCGCGCCGGGAATGTGACCGCCTACCGGATCAATGCTCTCATTCTCGCCACGAAAACGGTCCGGACCGCGCGCATCCACAAGATGCATACCTGGTGTTGCCATCCGTTCCAGTACGTAATCGGCGTGCACCACGAGATCCCGCACACAGGGTACAAAAGGGCGCGACACCACGGTCGGTAGCACATCGGTCTGCGCGTGTCCCTCTGCCATCCAGGCCTGCAAGCCACCGTCGAGCAGCGCCACCCGATCATGCCCCAGCCAGCGCAGTAACCACCACAGGCGCCCGGCTATCATCCCTTGCGCGTCGTCATATACCACCACCTGCGTGTTTGCACCGATACCGATGTCACCAAGCCGACGCGCCAGCTTCTGCGGATCGGGCAGTGGATGCCGGCCATTGCAGCCGGTCATTACCCCCGACAGGTCGTGGTCACAATGCAGGAACACGGCACCCGGAATATGGTTCTCGCGATAGACTCGCTCACCATAGGCGGTATCGGACAATTGATGGCGAACATCGACTACCAGGCACTCGGGATCGTCGAGCAGCACCTTCAGGTTGGCGACGTCAATCAGGGTACGGAAGATCAATCTTCGTGCTCCAGCCATTCGTCGGCTTCTGCAGCATCATCGAAAACCGCCACATCGGCGCTGACGAAGGTCTGAGAAATCCAGGCGCTCCATGTCACCCACTCGCTGTCGCTGACCACAGCAATCCGATGAAAGTCGTTGGCGTGAGCTCGCGAGAATTTCACTTCTTCCCAGGCCACATCGATCGTGAGCGCCCCCATCTTGGTCAGGTCAAAATACAGGTCGACCGGGCCTTCAAACTGAATCTTGTAATTGACGACTTCTTCGAACTCCCGGTAGTCCGCCAGCGTAAATTCGCCGAACACGGAAACATTGACGCGGTGGCTCTTGTGGTCGATGACAATCATGGTGCTTCTCCTCTGTTCTTGTCCTGCCAGTTTAATCCTGTTCCACCGGGCTGGCGCGCGAAAAGTGCGTCGCCGCAATGCCCGACAGGACAATCAGTCCGACGGCCAGCCAGTCGGATCCATCAAGCACTTCGCCCCAGAACAGCATCCCGAACAGGCTGGAAAAAATGACGGTACTGTAGGCCAGCGCAGCCGACATCATGGTTTTTCCCCGCGAAAAAGCGCGGGTCATGGCCAGTTGCGCCAGCGTCGCGAAAGCGGCGACACCGAACAAAATCGGGCCAGTCTCGCGGTCGACCGGATGAATTTCGCCAAAAACCAGCCAGGTGGCAGAACAAAGCGTAGCCACCAGGGAAAAATAAAAGACGGTGCGGGTTTCGGGTTCGCCCCGCGCACCGAGTTCACGCACGCTGAAGTAAGCCATCCCGGCGAGTACCCCGGAGCCCAGACCAATCAGCCCGCCCATCAGTTGTTCGGCGTGCAGGGTCGGTTTGAGCAGCAGGATCACCCCCGCCAGCCCAAGCACCAGGGCGCCGAGCATGCTGCGGCGCATGCGCAAGCCGGCCAGTGCCAGATAAAGTGCCAGGAAAATTGCCGAGGTGTAGTTGAGTGTTACGGCGGTCGCCAGCGGCAACAGGGTAATTGCGTAGAAGTATGCGAACAGCGCAGAAAACCCCACCAGGCCCCGCGTGACTTGCCAGCGCCAGTGCGGGGTGGCAAGCGGCACACCGCGCAGGCGCACCAGGCCGTACATCAGGATCAAGGCGATGAAGCTGCGCCAGAAGGTGATTTCAACCGCCGAATGTGTCTGCGCCGCAAATTTGACGCAGACTCCCATGCAGGCAAACAGGAAGCTGGCGGCGATCATCCACAGGGATTGCATGCGTCAAACTCGGAAAATAAAAAGGGCGGCGGATTTTAACCCGTCGCCCCGGTCGACCGTGGATAACGCACAAAAACCCTCAGCGCGCCTCGATATCCTTTTGCATGATCCGCCGATAGAACTCATGGAAGTGCTGCATGCCGTCTTCCATCGGACTCTGGTACGGCCCGACCTCGCTACGCCCTTGCGCCAGCAGCGCCTTGCGGCCGCGGTCCATGCGCTCGCCGATGTCGTCGTCCTCGATGGCTGTTTCCATATAGGCCGCGCGTTCGGCCTCGATGAACTCGCGCTCGAAATCGACGATTTCCTCGGGGTAGTAGAACTCGACCACGTTCATGGTCTTGTCCGGCCCCTGGGGAATCAGCGTGGAGACGACCAGCACGTGCGGATACCACTCCACCATGATGTTCGGGTAATAGGTCAGCCAAATTGCCCCTTGCGGCGGCGTTTCGCCGCGGTCGCCGTAATACTCGCGAACGACCTTCTGCCATTTGTCGTAGGTTGCCGAACCGGACTTCATCAGCGACGTAATGCCTACCTTTTGCACCGAATACCAGTCGCCGAATTGCCAGGTCAGGTCGTCGCAGGTGACGAAATTGCCCAGGCCCGGGTGATAGGGCACGACGTGGTAGTCCTCGAGATAGACCTCGATGAAGGTCTTCCAGTTGTAGTTGCACTCGTGCATCTCGACGTGGTCGAGTTTGTAGCCGGTGAAATCGAGCTCACGTGCGACATTCATCCCGCCAAGGTCGGCATTGGCCGAGCGTGGTCCTTTGAACAGCAAGCCGTTCCAGTTTTCCAGACTCGCCTTGTCCAGATTGAGGCAGGGATTTTGCGGAAAATGAGGCGCACCGATCAGTTGACCGCCCTGATCGTAGGTCCAACGATGAATCGGACAGACCACCGGCCCATTCAATTTACCGCTGCCTTGAAGCATGATCGCCTGGCGATGGCGGCAGACATTGGACATCTGCCAAATACCCGCATTGGGGCCGACGTCACCGCCGTTGAGCAGCATCTGGCCGTGATCCTTCCACTCCAGCGAACGGTAATCTCCCGCTTCGGGCACCATGAGCTGATGTCCGACGTAGCCAGGACCGGCATCGAAGATGAGTTTCTTCTCCAATGCATGAATCCGTTCATCGAAATACCAGTCCACCGGCAGTTGGGAAACTGCGGGTGCCAACCGGGACGATGTCGCCATGTCGGTCATTCCAAGCCTCCAGCGGGGTTAAAGGGGTGAGATTTTACCCCGAAATTTGACCTCGATACCCCGGATAGAGTATTTTCACGCGTTTCCCCAACCGCGGTAGCCATGGATCAGACACCCGTCGCCGACATGAAATTCGAAACGGCGCTGGCCGAACTTGAGGTCATCGTCGCCCACATGGAAGACGGCCAGCCCGCGCTGGAAGCCTCCATCGCAAGCTATCGCCGGGGCATGGCCCTGATGCAACATTGCCGCAGCCTGCTGGCCGATGCAGAACAACAAATTCAAATACTGGAAAACGGCCAGCTTCGCGAGGTTGACCGCAGCATGCTCGATTCAGCACCCGGAGGTGGTCATTGACCCAGCCTTTCGCCCTCTGGATGGGGGAAACCCAATCCCGCGTGGAAACCGCACTGGCGGGTTGTCTGCCCTCTGCAGACAATATTCCCGCCCGCCTGCATGACGCCATGCGCTACGCCACCCTCGGTGGCGGCAAGCGGGTTCGCCCCTTGCTTGCCTTTGCCGCAGGAGAACTGACGGGCGCAGCACCGGAACGCCTGGATATCGTGGCCTGTGCCGTCGAGTTGATCCACGCCTACTCGCTGGTCCATGACGACCTGCCCTGCATGGACGACGATGTCTTGCGCCGCGGTCGACCGACCTGCCACGTCGAATTTGACGAGCCGACCGCGCTGCTGGTGGGTGACAGCCTGCAAACCCAAGCCTTCGAACTGCTGTCCACACAGCCTTTGGGCGAGCCCCGCCAGCAACTTGAAATGGTCGCCCTGCTGGCCCACGCCAGCGGCTCCCGCGGCATGGCCGGTGGGCAGGCAATCGACCTCGCTTCGGTCGGCAAGCCGCTCAGTCAGCCCGAACTCGAACTGATGCACGCGCTAAAAACCGGCGCCCTGATCCGCGCCGCCGTACTGCTTGGTGCGCTCGCCGGCAAGCCGATGGATGCCGCAGAACGTCACGACCTGGATCGCTTCGCGAAACGTGCGGGCCTGCTCTTTCAGGTAGTCGACGATATTCTCGACTGCACTGCGTCGACCGCAACACTGGGGAAGACGGCAGGCAAGGACGAGGCCGCAGACAAACCAACTTACGTTGCCCTGCTCGGACTCGAGGGCGCCCGTGCCTACGCCGACGAACTGCGCACCGAGGCCCTCGAAGCACTGACCCGCTTTGGTGATCGCGCAAGCCGCCTGACCCAACTGGCCGATTTCATCTGCCACCGACAATTTTGAAATGAGCTACCCGCTGCTCGACACCATTCACAGCCCGGCCGACCTTCGCCGCCTGGATCGCAAGCAACTGCCCTTGCTGGCAGAGGAACTGCGCGCCTTCTTGATTGACTCCGTCTCGCAAACCGGCGGCCACCTGTCATCCAATTTGGGCACGGTCGAACTGACCATCGCCCTGCATGCCGTCTTTGACACACCGGAAGATCGCATTGTCTGGGACGTGGGTCACCAGTGTTACCCGCACAAAGTGCTGACCGGCCGCCGCGAAGGCATGGGCACGCTGCGCATGCGCAATGGCGTGGCCGGCTTTCCCAAGCGTTGCGAAAGCCCTTACGACACCTTCGGCGTCGGCCATTCCTCGACCTCGATCTCGGCCGCACTCGGGATGGCGCTGGCCGCCAAGCACAAAGGGGAAGACCGCAAGGCCATCGCCATCATCGGCGACGGTGCAATGTCTGCCGGCATGGCCTTTGAGGCATTGAACAATGCGGGCGTGGCGGATGCCGACATGCTGGTCATCCTCAACGATAACGAGATGTCGATTTCGCCACCGGTTGGCGCACTCAACAATATCCTGACTCGCCTGACCTCCAGCAAGACGTATAACGTCGCCCGCGAAGCGGGCCGGCACATGCTCGGCTTTGCGCCGCCCCTGCTCGAACTGGCGCGCCGTGCCGAAGAGCACGTCAAAGGCATGATTGCCCCCGGTACGCTGTTCGAGGAGTTCGGATTTCACTATTACGGACCGATCGACGGCCACAATCTCGACGCCCTGATCCCGACGCTGGAAAACCTGAAAAAGCTGAAAGGCCCCAAATTCCTGCACGTGATCACTAAAAAGGGACAGGGCTACAAGCTGGCCGAAGCCGACCCCATTCTCTATCACGGTGTCGGCAAATTCGCGGCAGATCAGGGCATTGCAATTGGCAAGGGCGGCGGCAAGCTGACCTATACCCAGGTTTTCGGTGACTGGCTTTGCGACATGGCAAAAGCCGACAACCGGTTGGTTGCAATCACCCCTGCCATGCGCGAAGGCTCGGGCATGGTGCGCTTTGCCAATGAGTATCCCGATCGCTATTTTGATGTCGGCATCGCCGAACAGCACGCAGTCACCTTCGCCGCCGGCCTTGCCTGCGAGGGACTGAAGCCGGTCGTGGCGATTTACTCGACCTTTCTGCAGCGTGCTTACGATCAGTTGATCCACGATGTTGCGCTACAGAATTTACCGGTAGTTTTTGCGGTTGACCGTGGCGGTCTGGTTGGCGCCGACGGCCCCACGCATCACGGCACCTTCGATCTGTCGTTTGCGGCCTGCATCCCGAACATGCTGATCATGGCACCGGCAAACGAAGTTGAGTGCCGCCAGTTGCTGTCCACCGCCTATTCCCATGACGGCCCAAGCCTGGTGCGTTATCCGCGCGGAAGTGGCGAGGGCACCCAGCCTACCGCAGCGCTCGACACGCTGCCGATCGGCAAGGGAGAACTGCTCAGACACGGCGAAAAAGTGGCTCTGCTGGCATTTGGCAGCATGCTGGCGCCAGCGAAGGCCGCCGGTGAAGAACTCAATGCGACAGTGGCCAACATGCGCTTCATCAAGCCACTGGATCGCGAACTGCTCGCTGAACTTGCCGGGAACCATTCCCTGCTGGTCAGTATCGAAGAGAACTCGGTGATCGGCGGCGCAGGTTCTGAAATCGAACGCGCACTTGCCGAAATGGGGTTGGACGTGCCGCTCTTGCGCCTCGGCCTCCCCGACCGATTCATCGATCATGGCGAGCAAGGCCAGTTGCTGTCCGAACTCGGACTCGACAAGGATGGCATCGTGCGCGCCGTGCTCAGCCGCTCGAATACACAATAATTTGAAGAAGAACAGCCCATGACTTCGCCCAACACAGCCATTCCCGACGTACAAAACTCTGCGGATACGCGCCAGATCGCAATCAACAAGGTCGGCATCAAGTCGATCCGCCACCCGATCAAGGTGCAAGACAAGTCTGCCGGCATTCAGCACACCATCGCCATGTTCAACATGTACGTGGGCCTGCCGCATAACTTCAAGGGCACCCACATGTCCCGCTTCGTGGAAATCCTGAACAGCCACGAACGCGAAATTTCGGTGGAAAACTTCCCGGCAATGCTGCAGGACATGGTTGTCCGTCTTGAGGCAGAAACCGGGCACATCGAGATGAATTTTCCCTACTTCATCAACAAGACGGCGCCCGTTTCCGGCGTTCAAAGCTTGATGGATTACGATGTCACCTTCATCGGCGAGATCGCCAACGGCGAAATCGTGACCTCCACCAAGGTTGTTGTCCCGGTGACCAGCCTGTGTCCCTGCTCCAAGAAAATTTCCGAGCGCGGCGCCCACAACCAGCGCTCGCACGTCACCGTCACCGCCCGTACCAACGATTTCGTCTGGATCGAGGAACTGGTTCAACTCGTCGAAGCAGAAGCTTCCTGCGAACTGTTCGGTCTGCTTAAACGCCCGGACGAAAAATACGTCACCGAGCGCGCCTACGACAATCCAAAGTTCGTCGAAGACATGGTCCGAGACGTCGCTGCCCGTCTCAACGCCGAACAGCGTATCGATGCCTACGTGGTGGAATCCGAGAATTTCGAATCCATCCACAATCACTCAGCCTACGCGCTGATCGAAAAAGACAAGACCCGGGGCTGACATGTCAGGATGGCCAGCGCCATCCTGAATTCCGGCACATTGGTACGGTCGACCGTAACAGCCCATAAAAAACGGGGCGCCGAAGCGCCCCGTTCAGAAGTGTTTCCAGTCTGCTGATCAAGCAGCAGTAGCGGAAACCTTCTTGGCCGGCAGCTTTTCCTTGATACGTGCAGACTTGCCTGAACGTTCGCGGAGGTAGTACAGCTTGGCACGACGCACATCACCGCGACGCTTGACTTCGATAGAAGCCACCAGCGGGGAATAGGTCTGGAACGTACGCTCGACGCCTTCACCGGAAGAAATCTTGCGAACGATGAAATTGGAGTTCAGACCACGGTTACGCTTAGCAATCACCACGCCTTCGTAAGCCTGCAGACGCTCGCGCGTACCTTCCTTCACCTTCACCTGGACGACAACGGTGTCGCCGGGTGCGAATTCGGGAATGGTCTTGCCCAGACGGGCGATTTCTTCTTGTTCCAGCTGTTGAATCAGGTTCATGTGAGTTCCTTCAATTTATACAACGTGCTCACCGCATTGCTCCTCTCCGGAAATTTCCGTGAGTAGTTGCGTCTCTTCCGCGGTCAACCCACGGTGCGCCAACAAATCCGGGCGGCGCTTCCGGGTTCGCGCCAACGACTGCTTGAGTCGCCAGCGCCGAATTTTTTTATGGTCGCCAGACAGCAAAACGCTCGGCACATCCTCGCCCTCGTAAACTTCCGGACGGGTGTAATGCGGGCAATCCAGCAAACCACCAACAAACGAGTCTTCCACCGCCGAAGCGGCATCACCCAGCACTCCCGGCAACTGACGGACAACGGCATCAATCAACACCATCGCCGGCAATTCGCCACCGGAGAGCACAAAATCTCCGATCGAAATTTCTTCATCAACGCAGCGCTCGATCAATCGCTCGTCAATCCCTTCATAGCGCCCGCACAGCAAGATCAGGCCCTCGTCGGCACTCGCCAAGCGCATCACCCGCTCATGTGTGAGTGGTGCCCCCTGTGGCGAGAGGTAGATTACCCGGCTGGCGGCGACACCAGCCCCCTGCTGCTGCGCTTTCGCAGCAGCAATCGCCTTTTCCAGTGGCCCGGCCTGCATTACCATGCCAGGCCCGCCGCCAAAAGGGCGGTCATCCACCCGACGCCATGCGTTTTCGGCAAAATCTCTCGGATTCCATGCCTGCCACGCCCAGCGGCCTTCATCCAGCGCACGGCGGGTAATCCCGCTATGCGTTACCGCGGCGAACATTTCCGGAAAAATGGTAATGCAGTCAAACCGGATCACCAGTCGCTGCCCCACTCCACCTTGATCGTTCCCGCAATCCTGTCCACCGACAACACGACTGAAGCGACGAATGGCAACAAGCGCTCGCTTTCGTCTGCCGAAACAACGCGCAAGACAGCACTTGCACCGGTTTCGATCAGGCCTGCAACCTTGCCCAGATGCTCGTCGGAAGCATTCATTACATCAAGACCGATCAGATCAGCCCAGTAATACTCATCCGCATCCGTAACCGGCAAACTGGACCTTGGTGCGCCCACCAGCGTACCTTTCAGGGCTTCGGCAGCACTTCTGTCAGCCACCCCGTCAAGCAACACCACAACACCATCTCCATGCGCTTTCAGGCCTTTGAGCGAGACTTCACGCCAGACGCCATCTTCCGAACCCAACCACCAGACAGGCATTTCTGCCCACGATAGCGGGTCATCCCCGTAAGGATGCAGCCTCAACCATCCACGAATACCATAGGGGTCGACCAAGCGCCCCAAAACGACGATATCGTTACCGGTCAAGGGAAAACCGGACTCAGGCAGCCTGTTGGGCGGCGTGTTGCTTCACCAGACGAGCAACCGTCGGGGAGAGCTGGGCGCCATTTTGTTGCCAGTAAGCCAGACGGTCCACGGAGACACGGAGTGCTTCGGCATTGCCGGAGGCAACCGGATTGTAGAAGCCGATACGCTCGACAAAACGACCATCACGGCGATTGCGTGAATCGGTGACAACCATGTTGTAGAACGGACGCTTCTTGGCGCCACCACGGGCAAGACGGATAACAACCATGAGAATACTTTCGTTAGCTGGAAAAAAGACCGGAGATTATATCTCTAAATCGATAAAAATCAATCCACTTGGACAAGCCCCTACCGTTTATCCGCCCGCAGCAGCCGGAAATGCATCGACGCAGCTTTTTTTGTTATTCTGCAAAGACCATGTCCATTCACGCCAAACCCGCCGCCGAAGCGGCCGACAACAAGATCAAGGACCTTCTGGAGTGGCTGGCAACAAACCACAACAAGAAAAGTCCAGACGACACCGAGGAGTTGCTGGGCAAACTGGCCATGCTCCGCGAAAGTCTGATCGCCCCAGGCCAACGACTCAAGCTACTGGATTTGTTGCACGCTCACGCCGACCGCATTGTTCAAAGCGAACGCCCCCGCTTCAACAACTTTGCATTGCCCTTGTCGCGAAAATCCCGGCAGAAAGTTCGGCTACTGCTTGAGTTGCTGGACACGGTCACGCTGGATTACTTCAATGCGCTCAACGACTCGATGAATCAGGCCTTGGCGGAAAGCAAAGGCAATGGTGCGCCAGCGGGTTCGCTACGCCGACTGATGATCTCGATCGGCAATCAGATCCGGATTCATCATCAGGTTGCCTCGCCGCCGCGCAGCGGTCTCTGGGAGCAAGCCCACCTGACCTACCGGATCGCCCAGCGAACCGGAAACGAAGAGATCGCTGCACCTCGCGGCGGTCAGAGTATCCAGCGGCTGTATTCAAACCTTTTGCTGCTTACCATCGCCCACCCGGCTTCGTTTTCTTCCGATGAACTGGACTTCATTGATCTGTATGTAGCCGCCTTGCCCGATCCGATCCGCTTTGAACACAGCGAGGAGCAACTGGCACCAGGCATTTTCTGGATCGATCCCGATCGTGATTTCCCGGCGCACGCGCTGCCGCGGCGCATGCCTGCTGGCAACGATCTGCACATACAGTACTTTTCCTGTGCGGAAGCCGCAGCTTGCGCCGGTCGACACCTGAAAGCATTGAAAAAGGGGGGCAAAGCGCTTGCTCTCGGACTGCCTGCTTTTGCCGACACACCTGCCGGTCAAGGCGTTTTAAAGCGCCTGGTTACCCTGTGGGGCAATCCGACCAAGCGCAAATACCCCCGGCGACATCAATCCTACAGGGCTCGCCTGAGCAGCGGGCTGGATGCCTCCTGGAAACTTCTCAATGGCAGCGGACAGGACATCGACTACAGCGAGTGGATGGTCACCAATGAAAGCCCCGAAGGTTTTGCCCTGATGCACATATCGGGCGACACCAGCGAGCTGCGGGTAGGCGACCCCATTGCACTGCAGGTCATGAGCGAGAACAGCCGTGACGAACCACACTGGCAGCTATGCATCGTCCGCTGGGCAATTTCCGAGAACCCGGAGCATATCGAAATCGGCTTGCAGCTTCTTTCCGCTCGCCCGCTCTCCGCAAAGCTGGCACTGCCTTACACCGTCGAAGGTGGTCACACCCAGGCAATCCTGCTGCCGGCCATTCCTGCGCTGGGCAAGGAACAGGCGCTGATTGTGAGGTCAGGATTGCTGAAGGAAAATGCACGCCGCATTGTCCTGATGATCGAGCGCGGCAATCTGGAAATTCGTGAAGTGCGCACAAGCACACTCGATGACCAGACCCAATCCATTGATATTTTCTCCATTCGAACAGAAACCTGATCCATCGCCATGGCAGAAATTCTTGTGCTGTATTACAGCCACCGTGGCTCGGTGCGAGCACTTGCCGAACGCATCGCCTGCGGCATCGAATCGGTGGCGGGCGCAGAGGCCTGCCTGCGTACCGTTCCCCCGGTCTCCAACTGCTGCGAAGCGGTTTCGCCGCCAGTACCGGAAACTGGCGCACCCTATGTTGATGTCGATGATTTGAGTCGCTGCGCCGGACTGGCGCTGGGCAGCCCCGTGCGCTTCGGCAACATGGCTGCGCCCATGAAGTATTTCATCGATGGCACGATAGCCGCGTGGCAGAATGGCAGCCTTTCCGGGAAGCCGGCCTGCGTGTTCACTTCAAGCGCCAGCCAGCATGGCGGCAACGAATCCACCTTGCTCAGCATGATGCTCCCCCTACTGCACCATGGCATGCTTCTGATGGGGCTGCCTTACACCAACCCACTTCTTTCCTCCACCCAAGAGGGAGGCAGCCCCTATGGCGCCAGCCACATCGCAGGCGCATCCGGCAACTCCCGACTGAGCGAAAGTGAAAGCAGGCTGGCTTTTGCCCAAGGGCAACGTCTGGCAAATCTTGTTGTACAACTGAGTCGACCGTGAACGAACGCCACTACCAACTACTGACCAGCACCAGTCTGATTGGCCTGATTTTTCTTTGTCTGGCTTGGGAAGGCTGGCTCGCCCCCCTGCGTCCAGGTGGGTCGTGGCTGATTCTCAAGGGTGCTTTCCTGCTTGCGCCGCTATTCGGCATTCTTCGCGGAAAGCGCTACACCTACAAATGGCTTTCCCTCTTTATCCAGTTCTATCTGCTTGAAGGCTTCACGCGCGCCACCAGCGAACACGGCATGACCCAATGGCTAGCCGTTGCAGAATGCACTCTGGCCAGTATCGTGTTCGTCAGTTCGATCCTCTTCATACGGTCGACCCGATATCCGGAGGCAAAAAAAACCGCGCAGCAAAACTAGCGCGGTTTTTTCCAGGCAAGAAAAACGACGTCACACGTCGGCCTGGGCCCTGACCTTGTCCAGGCTGGAATGCAGCTTGTTGAGTGCATTCACGTAGGAACGGGCCGATGCAATCACAATATCGGTGTCAGCACCGCTCCCATTGACGATACGGCCGCCCTTGGCGAGGCGTGTGGTCACTTCCCCCTGGGCATCGGTTCCGGTGGTAATCGCATTCACGGAATAGAGCTGCAACTCCGCACCACTCGCGGCAATTTGCTCAATCGCCTTGAAGGTTGCGTCAACCGGCCCGCCGCCACCAGCCTCTGCCTTATGCTCAACGCCACCGACGCTGATGATGACGTTCGCCCGAGGCATTTCTCCGGTTTCCGAGGTCACTCTGGAATACACCAGCTTGAAGTATTCCTGCTCCGGGGTGACCACCTCCTCGGAAACCAGCGCATGCAAATCTTCGTCAAAGATTTCATGCTTTCGATCAGCCAATTCCTTGAAGCGGGCAAATGCCGCATTCAACGCCTCATCGCTATCCAGTTCAATACCCAGTTCCTGCAAGCGCGTCTTGAACGCATTGCGTCCGGAATGCTTGCCCAGCACGAGTTTGTTCTGCGTCCAGCCGACATCCTGAGCACGCATGATTTCGTAGGTTTCACGGTGCTTCAGCACACCGTCCTGATGAATCCCGGATTCGTGGGCAAATGCATTAGCACCCACTACGGCCTTGTTGGGCTGCACCGGATAACCGGTAATCTGGGAAACCAGCTTCGAGGCAGGAACGATCTGCGTCGAGTCAATACGCGTTTCGACCGGAAAAATATCTCCCCGCGTGCGAACAGCCATCACAATTTCTTCAAGCGCCGCATTCCCTGCGCGCTCACCCAAGCCATTAATCGTGCACTCGACCTGACGGGCGCCAGCCAGCACTGCAGCCAGCGAGTTGGATACCGCAAGCCCAAGGTCGTTGTGGCAATGCACAGACCACACCACCTTGTCTGAATTCGGCACACGTTCGATCAATTGACGCAGGGTCTCCGCATACTGATGCGGAATGTTGTAGCCCACGGTATCCGGCACGTTGATCGTGGTCGCCCCAGCCTTGATCACTGCATCAAAAATTCTGCACAGGAAATCGATCTCGGAACGTCCGGCATCCTCCGCAGAGAATTCCACATCATCGGTGAACTGCCGCGCCCAGCCAATCGCCTTGACCGCCTGTTCAACCACCTGATCAGGCGTCATGCGCAACTTTTTTTCCATGTGAATGGGCGAGGTCGCGATAAACGTATGGATTCGACCCGAACGCGCCGGCTTGATCGCCTCGCCAGAGCGGCGAATATCATTTTCGTTGGCACGCGCGAGTGAACAAATCGTCGAATCCTTGATGACCTGCGCAATGGAATGAATCGCGTCAAAATCTCCGGGAGAGGCCGCAGCAAATCCGGCCTCAATGACATCCACGCGCATTTTTTCCAGCTGGCGCGCTACGCGGAGTTTTTCTTCTTTGGTCATAGACGCGCCGGGACTTTGCTCCCCGTCGCGTAGCGTCGTATCAAAAATTACCAGATGCTGTTTCATGAAAATACTCCGGGAACTCAGGACGCCTTACGCTTCATCATTCCAATAGCCGCCAGGACATAGCCGGACAAGCCATAGACAACAAAGAAAGCGAACAAGGCAATTTCGGGGCTGTAGGCAAGCAAGGCAAAGCCAAGCGCAATCGCCGCAATGACAAAAAACGGCACGCTTTTTTTAAGATTGATGTCTTTGAAACTGTAATAGCGAATGTTGGATACCATCGTGATGCCAGCAAAGATCGTCAGCATACAGGCCAGCCAGCGGACATCATTACCCGGCACCCTGGCGACAATCATCACCCAGACCAGGCCGGCAACCAGCGCCGCCGCAGCCGGTGAAGGCAGGCCCTGGAAAAAGCGCTTGTCCACCACTTCAAGCGTGGTATTGAAACGGGCCAGACGCAAGGCAGCACCGGCACAATAGATGAAAGCAGCAATCCAGCCGAGGCGCCCTAGATCACGCAATGCCCACTCATACATCACCAGCGCAGGCGCGGCGCCAAAACTCACCATATCGGAGAGCGAATCGTATTCGGCACCAAAAGCGGACTGCGTATTGGTCAGCCGGGCAACGCGCCCATCCAGACCATCAAGCACCATGGCAATAAAGATAGCCATCGCTGCGCGTTCAAAATCGCCCTGCATGGCCTGAACGATGGCAAAAAATCCGGCAAACAACGCCGCTGTCGTAAACAAGTTGGGCAGCACGTAAATACCGCGCCGCTTCACCTCTGGATTGAACAACGACTTACGGGGCTTGAGTTCGGTCATGGGTCACATATCAGCGGGCAACCTGAAAAGGATACACCCGGAAGGCATCAAAATCCGCAAACAACAAGGGCGGTGCAGATATCCACACCGCCCTCAAAGCGATCACGGAGCCAGAAGAGAGGGCAAAGTCAGTACGTTAGTACGGCAAGCCCAGGCAACAATGCTCCGTCGAGCGATCAACAATCCACTTAGTTCTTGGACTGGTCGACCAGCTTGTTCTTCTTGATCCACGGCATCATGTCACGCAATGCACCGCCGACAGTTTCGATCGGATGCACTGCATTCAGGCGACGACGGGCCGTCATTGAAGGATAGTTGGTACGACCTTCGAGGATGAACATCTTGGCGTATTCGCCAGTCTGGATACGCTTCAGTGCATTGCGCATGGCTTCACGCGACTGCTCATTGATGACTTCCGGACCGGTCACGTACTCGCCGTATTCGGCGTTGTTCGAGATCGAGTAGTTCATGTTGGCGATGCCGCCTTCGTACATCAGGTCGACGATCAGCTTCAGTTCGTGCAGACACTCGAAGTAAGCCATTTCCGGCGCATAACCGGCTTCGGTCAGGGTTTCGAAGCCCATCTTGACCAGCTCAACGGCACCACCACAGAGAACAGCCTGCTCACCAAACAGGTCGGTTTCGGTTTCTTCGCGGAAGTTGGTCTCAATCACGCCACCCTTGGTGCCGCCGTTGGCAGCAGCGTAGGAGAGGGCAATGTCCTTGGCCTTGCCGGACTTGTCCTGATAAATGGCGATCAGTGAAGGCACGCCGCCGCCCTTCAGGTACTCGGAACGCACGGTGTGACCCGGGCCTTTCGGTGCGACCATGATCACGTCCAGATCAGCACGCGGCACGACCTGGTTGTAATGCACGTTGAAGCCGTGTGCGAACGCCAGGGTTGCACCCTGTTTGATGTTCGGCTCGACATCGTTCTTGTAAACTTCCGGAATGTTTTCGTCCGGCAGCAGGATCATGACCAGATCAGCCGCGGCAACAGCGTCCTTGACTTCGGCAACCTTCAAGCCGGCGCCTTCAGCCTTGGCCCAGGAAGCACCGCTCTTGCGCAGGCCAACGGTGACATTGACGCCGGAATCGCGCAGATTTTGAGCGTGAGCATGGCCTTGGGAGCCGTAACCCACGATGGTGACATTCTTGCCCTTGATCAGGGAGAGATCAGCGTCCTTGTCGTAATAAACTTTCATGCAATCCTCTTTATTAACAGATAGTTAGACTTTAAGAATACGATCGCCGCGGCCAATCCCGCAGACACCGGTACGAACCGTTTCGAGAATCAGGCCGGCATCGAGTCCGGCAATGAAGGAATCCAGCTTGGCGCTTGATCCGGTCAACTCGATCACATAGGTCGATTCCGTGACATCGATGATGCGCCCCCGGAAAATATCCGACATCCGCTTCATTTCTTCACGGTCCTTACCGGTTGCTCGCACCTTGATCAACATCAGTTCGCGCTCGACGTGAGCCGCTTCGGACAGGTCGACTACCTTGACCACATCCACCAGCTTGTTGAGTTGCTTGGTGATTTGCTCAAGCACCTCAGCAGAGCCCCGAGTCAGGATAGTCATCCGGGACAATGAGGCATCTTCAGTCGGCGCAACGGTCAGCGATTCGATGTTGTACCCACGGGCAGAGAACAAGCCCGCAACGCGGGAGAGTGCGCCCGCTTCGTTTTCGATCAGGATGGAAATGATGTGTCGCATGTTTTCTGTTCCTTCCCCGCTCAAATATCTTCGGCGAGGATCATTTCGGTCAGGCCCTTGCCTGCTGCCACCATCGGGAAGACATTGGCGCCCGGATCAATGATGAAGTCCATGAAGACCAGATCATCCTTGTGCTCGGTAAACGCCTTGCGCAAAGCCGGCTCGACATCTTCCGGTTTCTCGATGCGCATGCCAACGTGGCCATAGGCTTCGGCAAGCTTCACAAAATCGGGGAGTGAGGTCACATACGACTGCGAATAGCGCTTGGAATAGAACATTTCCTGCCACTGGCGGACCATGCCCAGCATCCCATTATTCAGGTTGATGATCTTGATCGGCAAACCATACTGCTTGCAGGTCGACATCTCCTGAATGCACATCTGGATGGAGCCTTCACCCGTCACACAGGCAACCTGCGCATCGGGATTGGCCATCAGAACACCCATGCCATAAGGCAAGCCTACGCCCATGGTGCCAAGACCACCGGAATTGATCCAGCGCCGGGGTTTGTCAAACTTGTAATACTGAGCAGCAAACATCTGGTGCTGGCCCACATCCGAAGTAACGAATGCATCTCCGCCGGTCACTTCGTACAATTTTTCAACCACGAACTGCGGCATGATGTGGTTCGACTGACGGTAAGCCAGCGAGTTACGGCCGCGCCATTCGTCAATTTGCTTCCACCAATCGGCAACTTCGGGATCAGCACGGAAACCGCCATCCATCAACTTTAGCATTTCGTCGATGACATCGGCCACATTCCCCACGATAGGCACATCGACCTTGACGCGCTTGGAAATCGACGAAGGATCGATATCGATGTGAATGACGCGCCGCTTCTCGCTGCTGAAATGCTCGGGATTACCGATCACACGATCGTCAAAACGTGCGCCAATCGCGAGGATAACGTCTGCGTAGTGCATCGCATTATTGGCTTCAAAGGTGCCGTGCATGCCCAGCATGCCCACGAACTGCGGGTCAGTTGCCGGAAAACCACCCAACCCCATCAGGGTGTTGGTCACCGGAAAATCAAGCTTGCGTGCCAACTGGGTCAGTTTCTCTGCTGCGTCAGACAGAATGACGCCGCCACCCGTGTAAATAATCGGCCGCTTGGCTTCCTGCAGCATCTGCACAGCCCGCTTGATCTGCCCAAGATGCCCCTTGACCACCGGGTTGTAGGAACGCATCTGGATGTTTTTTGGATAATCAAACTCGCACATCTGTGCGGTGATGTCCTTGGGGATATCCACGACCACCGGGCCGGGGCGTCCGGTCGACGCAATATGGAAGGCCTTTTTGATGGTCAGCGCCAGATCCTTGACATCTTTGACCAGAAAGTTGTGCTTGACGCACGGCCGGGTGATACCAACGGTATCGCACTCCTGGAAAGCATCCTGACCGATGTACTGCGTCGGCACCTGACCAGTCAGCACGACCATGGGGATCGAGTCCATGTAGGCAGTCGCGATACCGGTTACGGTGTTCGTCACACCAGGCCCGGAAGTCACAAGCGCAACGCCAACACGCTGAGAGGAACGCGAATAGGCATCGGCCGCATGCACAGCCGCCTGTTCGTGTCGAACCAGAATGTGCTTGACTTCGTCCTGTTTGAAAAGCGCGTCGTAAATGTGCAGGACGGACCCTCCCGGATAACCGAATACACAATCGACCTTTTCTTCCTGCAGGCACCTGATTACAATTTCCGCACCGCTGATCATCATTCTCTAGCCCAAAAAAGCTTTCGCCTAAAAGGGCGTAACCTTATCGACTCCCGCGTGAACGGTCAAGGTTTCCAACTCAAGGCAGCTTATTGCGCCCCTCATCGCAAGCTTCAAAAACAGCGGCATCCAACCAAAGCAACTGACCAAGCAATGCACACATCTTCCCGCCAGAGCATCTCCGAAAAACTCCCTACGCCGGGCCTTGGGCGTCGACTATCTGCAATGCTGTACGAAAGCCTGGTCGTTTTTGCAATCCTGCTTTCCGGCTTTCTCTTTCCCCAGATTGTGCTCTCGGGATTCGGTCTCAGCGTTGGCAGCAAGGCGCTATGGATTCACTTGATGCTGACCTTGATGGTTTATTTTGTCTGGTTCTGGCTGCATGGCGGACAAACACTACCGATGAAAACATGGAAGCTGCGCCTGATCGACCGCAGTGGCGGCCCGCCGCGTCCCCTACAGGCAGTTTTGCGTTACCTCGCAGCTTGGCCAAGCATCCTTTTCTTTGGCGCAGGCATCATCTGGGCAATATTCGACGAGGACGGACAATTCCTGCACGACCGGATTGCAGGCACACGCCTGATTACAGAAATCAACTCAGCGCCGCTCAGCCCACCAGAGCAAAGCAGCCGCAGCGAGCAAAAACAGGGCTGACGGTGCAATAGCCGTCACGAACGGAGCCCAGGCGTTAAGCACACCAAGATTCGAAAAAAGGCCATTCAGCGCATAGAAGCCGATACCCAGCATCACGCCAGTAAATATCTTGAGGCTGGCACCGCCCATCCGATTGTGTGAATACCCGAATGGCAATGCCAGCGTCACCATGACCAGGGCCGACAAGGGATAAATAATCCGCTTCCACAAGGCGATCTCATAACGCCCGGTGTTCTGCTTGTTTTCCGAGAGGTGACTGGTGTACTCCACTAGATTCGGCAAAGACATTCTCTCGGGGGAAAGCATCAGCAGTGACAACAATTCCGGCGTCACGGAGGTGCGCCACAACTCATCGTCACGAAAGCTGATTGAGGCCACATCCTGCTGCAGACTGGTCTGGGAAATGCCATGCATTCGCCAACCGCGACCCGCCTCAAACTCCGCACGCTCTGCATCCAGAACATAAGCCAAGGTGTTGTCCTCGCCAAAACGGTAGATGCGTATTCCCTCAACCGAAGTTTCGCTGGCGACATTCCGGATATTCACGAAACTGCGCCCATCCTTGACCCAGAAACCACTTAAATAAACCTGCTTTGCCACCACCTTGTTCAACGCAAACGCCTTGATATCCTGAGCAGCACGCTCGGTATATGGCACCAGCAACTCCCCAAGCAGAAAAGTAACCAAGGCAAACAGGCCGGCCAGCTTGAGCAAATCGGAAAGCAACTGCCCTGTCGTCAAGCCAGAGGCTCGAAGCACTGTAATTTCGGAATGCCGAGCCAGCGTTGAAAGGGCATACAGGGCACCGATCAGACAAGCAATCGGTATCAGTTCGTACAGCAATCCCGGCAAACTGAGCAGCACTACCGACACTGCTTTCAGCATGCCGTAGCCAGCTTTTCCGACGTGGCGCAACTCATCGACAAAATCAAAAAAACTGAACAACGCCAAAAACGCAATCAGAACAACAAGAATTGCCCCAAACACCTCACGCTGCAGGTAACGCTGATAGGTCAATCGTTGCCTGAAAATCAACTGAACCACCTCTTCCTGCCAAGTGTGCTGCGCTGCCGAAACAGGATCAACATCGGCACCAGCATAAACACGTGCGGCAACCACAAACCGACAGCAAATGGCAACTTGCCATTAACCACCCACGCCTGAACTACCGTAATCAAATTGCTGTAAACCGCGTAAACCAGCACCGCAATCAGCATATTCGCCGAACGCCCAGCACGCGGATTCACATACGACAACGGAATAGCAAGCAATGCCAGAACAAGTGCGGAAACGGGCATGGCCAGCCGCCACAGCAACTCGCCTCGCCCTTCTCCGCTCGTCTCGTCCATGAGTTCGAACAGGTTCATACGATTAGCCGCCGAGCGATCTCCCGTATGAATCGCCCCTGCCTTTGCCCGGACCTTGTAGCGATCAAAGGTCATCACCTTGAATTCAACACTGCCAGGCTCGACTTCGTAACGACGGCCCTTTTCCAGAACGACAAAACTCTCCCCATCAACGCCGACCTCCTGATATCCCGCATCGGACATCACGACACCCAATTTGCCATCCTGGACGGTGGCCACGAACACATTACCCACACGACCGGATTTGTCTGAGACTTCCTCGACAAAAACCACCTGTCGCCCACGCCGGATTTCCTGAAAAACACCAGGCGAGACTCTGGACAACTCCGAACGCGACGCGAGCAACAGTCGATAATCTGCCTGAGCTTTTGTCGCCCAAGGGGCCAGTCCAACCGAGAGCAGCGCAACGACCAGGGCCACGGGAAGCGCAAAACGCATCACCGGGTGTATCCATGCAGTCAGCGGCAAGCCGCTCGACATCCAGACAACGACCTCGGAATCACGATACATCCGAGACATGCTAAGCAAAATGGAAACAAAGAGCGTCAAGGTCAGCAACATTGGCAACACCTTGAGCACAGCAAAACCGAGGAGCACCACAACGCCGTCGGCGGCAATGCTTCCGCCGACCGCATCCTTGAGCAGACGAATCAATTGGACTGAGGTCAGGATCGCCAAGAGAGCAACGCTGATGCCAGCAGCAGCCTGGGCGAATTCACGCCGGGCGGCGCGCTCGAATATCATGCTTTGACGAAACCGAAAAGATGCAGGGATAATCCCCTGAAGACAGATACATCCCAGATCAGGAGCAGCGCGTGGAATTTAGCATAAAAAGCGGCAGTCCGGAGAAGCAGCGCGGCGCATGCGTCGTTGTCGGCATTTTCGACACGAGAAAGCCCACCCTGCCGGCAGAGTTGCTGGACAAAGCCTCGGGCGGTTTCATTTCGGACATTCTTCGGCGCGGCGACATGGAAGGCAAAGCCGGCTCGACATTGATGCTGCACAGCGTCCCTGGCACCTTGTGCGACCGAATTCTCCTGGTCGGCCTCGGCAAGGAAAATGAATTCCGCGAAAAGGAATTCCTTGCTGCAGTTCGCGCCGCAATGAAGGCACTGGCGGACACCGGCGCCCAGGACGTATCCCTGTTTCTTGCCGAACTGCCGGTCAGAAAAAAAGATCTGGCCTGGAAAATCCGCCAAGCCGCAATGATTGCCCTAGATACCGCATATCGCTTCGAGCACTTCAAGTCGACCAAAGTGCTTGCCAAGCGCAGCCTGAAAAAGGTCACTTTCGGCGTCGAGCGCCGAAATGAATTGGCACTGGCGGAAGAAGCTCTTGGTCAAGGCCTTGCCATAGCCGAAGGCATGGCACTTGCAAGAACACTGGGCAACATGCCGCCGAACATTTGCCATCCAGCCTACCTTGCTGAGCAAGCCCAGAAAATGGCCGAGGAGTTCAAGCTCGATTGCGAAATCCTCGAACGCAGTGACATGGGGGTTCTGGGCATGCACTCGCTGCTTGCAGTCGCTCAAGGTGCGACACAAGCACCCAAACTGATTGTCTTGCACTACCGTGGCACCACGGCAAGCAGCAAACCTGTCGTTCTGGTGGGCAAAGGGGTAACCTTCGACACCGGCGGCATTTCCCTGAAACCGGCAGCCGAAATGGACGAAATGAAGTTCGACATGTGCGGCGCAGCCGGGGTGCTCGGGACCATGAAGGCCGTTGCCAGGATGCAACTGCCGATCAACTTGACAGTACTCGTTCCAGCCACCGAAAACATGCCGGATGGCAACGCCACCCGACCGGGCGACATTGTGACCTCGATGTCCGGCCAGACCATAGAAATCCTCAATACCGATGCTGAAGGACGCCTCATCCTGTGCGATGCCCTCACTTACGCAGAGCGCTTCTCGCCAGC
>CALAGF010000326.1 GCA_937892345.1 uncultured Rhodocyclaceae bacterium
TTCGTGAGCAAGAACGCTGAGGTGTTCGCAGTGCGCCAAGGACCGCTTGTGGCCGACTGCAGTCAAGTAACTTGGTGAAAGATCGGTTTTTCAGGAAAACCTCTTCTCAGTTCTGTAGCCTTGGTAGATATCACTTCCAAGGCAATCCCATGTCTGCGCTTCAATCCCTTCTCGATCAACGTTCCGCCACAACCGCTGAAAGCCCGCTCTATCTCTGCGCGACCAGCCGACTCGCTCAAACCCTGCGCACGATTCCACCTGAAGACTGCCGGATCTGGCGCACCCCAAGAACACTCACGCTTGGGCAGTGGTTCGCCGATCTGGCCAATGAAGCCCTGATTACTGGACTCGATGAACTGCCTCAGCCGCTCACCCCCTTCAGTGAAGCCTTGCTCTGGGAGCAAGTGATTGCCAGTTCGCTGAGCGATACGGCCGACTTGTTCGATTTGTGCGGAATGGCAAGTGCAGCGTCGGAAGCGCTCGCCCTGCAGCGAAACTGGATGCTCAAGGATTCAGGCACTGACATTTCAAGCGAAGGCGGCCTGTTTTTGCGCTGGCGCGACGCCTTTCTTGATCGGTGCAAGCAATTGGACTTGCTTGACCTCGGCGGTTGGCATGAGCGTCTGATTGCTTTGCTCGAAAACGGGTGCTTCGCAATCCCCAGCCGGGTCAAGGTTGTTGGCTTTGATCGTACAACGCCACTGGAACATCGACTTTTTGCAGCTTTGACATCACGGGGGGCCGTCGTTGAGTTTTGCGCCCCATCCTCAGTCGGGATTCAAGTGCTTTACGACGACAAAGGAGAGGCTGCCGTCGCCGGCCAGCCCACGACGATCTCCCTCGCGGACAGCCATGCGGAGTGTGCTGCCGCCGTTGCCTGGGCCATTGAGCAGATGGCGCTGGGAACCGGCCGGCGCATCGGCATTGTTGCGCCCGATCTCGCCAGTGTCCGCATCAAACTCCAGCATCTCCTTGATGACGCCCTGGTGCCGACCTCCTTGTGCCCTGGCGCTGAAGATGATGGCCGTCCGTTCAACTTTTCGCTGGGCCAGAGTCTGGCCGAACAACCCATCGTCCGTAGCGCCCTCGATCTTCTGTCAGTCGCCACGTCGCGCGTAGCGATCGAACAGTCGCGCCTGTCTGCCACGCTTCTCTCCGGGAGCTGGTCCGCAGCGGACAGCGAAGCGGATGAGCGTGCGCGACTTGATGCAGCGATGCGTGAAGCGCTTCCTTGTTTTACCTCCGGACATGCGTTGGTGCGATTGGCCGAGCGTCTGGCCCAGCAGGGCCACGTCCTATGCCCTCGGACCGTTGATGCCATGCGCGGCTTGCTTGATCTGGCCACCAGCGGCCCGTCGCGGCGCCATGCCAGTGAATGGGCAGACCACTTGCGCGCCTGTCTTGGCGTCGCCGGCTGGCCTGGGGAGCGCTCTTTATCCAGTCCCGAATTTCAGGCACGCGAAGCCTTTGCGGACGTTCTGGGCAACCTTGCAACGCTGGATGCCCTGATGGGTCCGATTGTTGTTACAGAAGCTGTGCGACGCCTCTCGCAGCTTTGCAGGCAGCGGATTTTTCAACCGGAAACACGCGGCACGCCGAATGTTCAGGTACTAGGGGTGCTGGAAAGCGCCGGGCTTGCCTTCGATGCCCTTTGGGTCATGGGCATGAACGATGACACCTGGCCGCCCGCACCACGTCCCAACCCATTGCTGCCGGCCATTGTGCAACGCGAAGCCGGTAGCGCGCGCTCAAGCGCCGAGGTCGAATATCAATTCGCCCTACGGGTCCAGTCCCGACTGCTGTTTGCCGCCCCTGACATCACCTTCTCCTATGCTTTGGCCGATGGCAACCGGATTCGCAGGCCCAGCCCCTTACTTGAGGGCATCCCTCAGAGCAGTTCGCAATTCGACTACCCACCAACACTGGCCGCCCAGTTAGCGAACAACCATGCCGGTGCTTGCGAAGCAATCGACGATACGGCAGCCCCACCTGTTGCGACCGGCGAGATTGTCAGCGGCGGAAGCGCCTTACTCCGGGCGCAGGCGATTTGCCCTGCATGGGCCTTCTATCAATATCGACTGGGCGCAAAAGCCCTCAAGGTGCCCATCGAGGGATTCAACCCTGCGGATCGCGGCACATTGGTTCACGCTGCCCTCGAAGCCTTCTGGACCGAAGTCACGAGTTCCTCGGTACTCCAGTCTTTAAGCAAGGACGAGCGGACGGCGACCATCTCCCGCGCGGCACTTTCCGGCATCACGCAGTTTGAGAAGAGCACCCACCAGGCCTTTTCAACCCGTGTCCGTGCGATTGAAGCCCAACGGCTTGAGCGCCTACTGGATCTTTGGTTGAGCGTCGAAGCCACACGCGCGGTTCCGTTTACCGTTGTGGCCCGGGAGGAACGGCGCGAGATCAAGGTCGCGGGTATCGCCGTCAATGTTGTCATCGACCGGATTGACGAACTGGCCGACGGGCGTCGCATCGTCATCGACTACAAGACCGGAGCCAATATCGACATCAAAAACTGGGCTTCCGAGCGCATCACCGAGCCGCAAGTGCCCCTCTATGCCGCACTCGCAGGGGAGGATGTCTCCGCAGTTGCCTTTGGCAAGGTGCAACTCGACAAGCCGGCGTTCGCAGGCGTCGCTCAAGACTCGGACATGCTGCCGGGTATCTATGGCATCGGCGAGGACCGGCAAAAACTTTTCCCGCCGGCAGTGTATCCCTCTTGGCAGAGCGTCGTTCAGCACTGGGCAACGCGCATCGAAGCCATTGCTCAGGAAATCAAGGACGGGGTTGCGCCGGTACTTTTTGCTGCCGAAAAGGAGCTTCAGTATTGCGAGGTACTGCCCCTGCTGCGCCTGCCTGAATATCGCCAGATGATTGCTCAAAACCGGACCGCTGCCCCATGAAATCCCGGATGAAGCCCATTCACCTCGGCAAAATGAGTACACACCAACCCTGATGGCATACCCGGATCACCATGACCTCCTTGACCCAAGACGCACAGGCGCGCATTGATGCGCTGGCAATCGACTCCATCATTGTTGAAGCGCCCGCCGGCGCCGGCAAAACGGAACTGCTGACCCAGCGCTTCTTGCGACTGCTTGCGGTCGTGGACAACCCCGAAGAAGTGATGGCGCTGACGTTCACCAATAAGGCTTCAACAGAAATGCGTGACCGCATCCTTGGAAGCCTCGAACGCACGGCCGCAGGGATTGTGCCACCTGAACCCCACAAGCGCCAAACCCATGATCTGGCGCTGGCAGTTCTGAAGCGCGATGCCCAATGTCACTGGAACCTGCTGGGGCACCCTGGCCGCTTGCGCATCACCACGCTGGATGCCTTGTGCGCGAATCTCTCCCGGCAAATGCCCTACCTCAGTCGATTCGGCAGCCAGCCCCCCGTGAGTGCCGCCCCCGAGATCCACTACACTACCGCCGCCCAGCGCACGCTGGAGATGGTTGATGGCGGTACCGCGGACGCCGAGGTTGTGGCTCAGGCGCTGTCCTTTGTGGACAATCATTCAGGCCGTCTTGAAACCATGCTGGTGTCGCTCCTTGGCCGTCGGGACCAATGGATTCAACACGCCTCCCGCATTGAGAGCGGCGCCCTGCGCCCAGAGGTGGAGAGCGGCTTCGCCGCATTGATCGAGCGCGATCTGGCACGGGTGGCCGATCTGCTCGATAACGTCACACAAACCACGATGATGCCCTTGGCGCGGTTTTCCGCCACCAACGCACCGGGGCGTATTGATGCCCTGCTCGACTGGGATACCCCACTGGCAGCCAGTATTGATGATCTTCCCCGCTGGCAAGCCCTGGCCGACTTTCTGCTCACAGGCGCAGGCGAGATCCGCAAGACGGTCGACAAACGCTCAGGCTTTCCCGCTGGCGCCGCATTCGCAGACCAAAAACAGTCCATGTTGGACCTGCTGCGCACGCTTTCTGGCGTGACCGGGCTGGCAGATGCGCTTGCCGTAGTCCCTGCGCTGCCGGCACCACAATTTGAACGTGCCGACTGGGCGACTGTTGAATGTTTCTCCCGCTTGCTACGCCTCGCGGCAGGCCAGTTGTGGCTGGTGTTTCAGGAAGTTGGCGAAGTCGATTTCATCGAGATTGCCGGTCGTGCAAGTATGGCCCTCGGGGACGAAGAAGCGCCCACTGATCTCGCGCAAGCACTGGATTACCGGATTCAACATCTCCTCGTTGATGAGTTTCAGGACACGAGCCCAAGCCAGGTCGCCTTGATTGAGAAGTTGACGCGCGGCTGGGTACCAGGCGATGGCCGCACCCTGTTCGTGGTTGGCGACCCCATGCAGTCCATCTACCGCTTCCGAAAAGCCGATGTCGGACTCTTCCTGCGCGTGCGCGACATGGGGATAGGCAGCATATCCCTCAAACACCTGCGCCTTTGCCGGAACAACCGTTCCTTCCCTGCGATTGTTAATTGGGTGAACAGCACTTTTCCGACCATCTTCCCGGACACCGATAGCCCAGAGGCCGGCGCTGTCCGTTACGCAGAGTCAATTGCCACCAAGCCACCCCGCGCGGATGCGGGCGTCACCGTACATGCGGTGATCCAGCGACCCGAAACAGACGCGGCTGCCGCTGAAGCTGCCTGCGTACTCGAACTGATCTCAAATGCGCGCCAACAAGCGCCAAATGGAACCATTGCGGTCCTCGTTCGCGCACGCAAACATCTTGATGCGCTCGTTGCGGAGATTCGCCACACAAGCCCCTCCCTGCGCTTTCAGGCAGTCGATATTGAAGGTCTGGACGGACGGCAACACGTTCAGGATCTGATCGCGCTGTATCGCGCCCTTTGCCATCGCGCCGACCGGGTGCACTGGCTCGCCATCTTGCGTGCGCCGTGGTGCGGCCTGACGCTGGCCGACCTGCATGCGCTTGCAGGCGACGACCATACCCAGACGATCTGGCAGCTGATGAACGACGATGCGCGCGTTCAGCGACTGTCCGAAGACGGGCAATCGCGGCTGCTTCACGTTCGGGCAGTGATCCAGCAGGCCTTCGCCCATCGCAATCGGCAATCACCCCGCCGCTGGCTGGAAGGCGTTTGGTTGATGCTGGATGGCCCACGTTGTCTCGATATGCCTTCCGCCATGGCCGATGTCGCAGCGCTGCTTGACCTGATGGACAGCCTGACCTTCGAGCAACAACTGGACGCCGCACAACTCGCTGATCGCGCTGCGACGCTCTTTGCACCGGCTGATCCCTTGGGTGATGCTGTCCAGATGATGACCATCCATAAATCCAAGGGCCTGGAATTCGATACGGTGATCGTCCTTGGACTTGACCATGAAACGGGCGGCTCAGACAGTGCTCTACTCTTGTGGGATGAAGTCGCAGGCCCGCTTGGACGTGCGAATCTGCTGGTTGCCCCGATGCGGCGCAAGGGCACCGGCAAAGACCCCATCCCCTATGACACCTTGCGGCGTCTCGAAAATGAACGCGCGGCCCATGAGAGTGAACGCCTCCTGTATGTCGCAGCTACCCGGGCTATCCGCGAGCTTCACCTGGTAGGGGTCGCCAAATCCGACCTGACCAAATCGGACGGCCTGAGCACTCCGGCCTCCGGGAGCTTGCTTGCCCTGCTTTGGGAGCATGTTGCTCAGCCCGTATTCGAAGCGGCTGCCTACAGAGCGACGGCCGATGCTCCGCCGGTCGTGGCCAATCCTCCCGCCACACTTGCAGCTCCTCCCTTGATCCGGCTGCGCCAACCTACGACGCCCCCATTGCTTGCAGGTGCGTCGGTCGCTGGCGAAAGCGACAACCCACCCCTTCCGCTTGACGTTGTGGACGACACGCATCGACTGGCTTCCTCTGTTGGCACGCTTGTGCACCGCGTCTTGCAACAGATCGTGGTCGATGGCATTGCCAACTGGCCGATCAGTCGCGTCAAAGCCTTGCAGCCAGCTTGGCAGCGTTGGCTTTGCCACCAAGGACATGCTCAGAATGCCATCGCAGGCGCCGAAGAGGCGGCGCTGGCGATCAGCCAGACACTCAGTAGCAAGGTGGGGCAATGGTTGCTGTCAGACCACCCGGAAAGTGCCGCCGAGGAAGCCTGGTCAAGCCTGTCCGCAAAGGGCACGTCCAACCATGTGATTGATCGCACCTTTGTTTTCGACAACCAGCGCTGGATCATCGATTACAAGACCGTACGCCTCGCCGATGGCGTGAGCCGCGATGCCCTTGCCATGCGCGCCGAGGACTTCCGCCCACAACTTCAACGGTACGCAAACCTCTTTCAGTCGGATCCGCTGTCGGTACGGACAGCCATCTACTTCCCGCTGCAGGATGCACTTGTCGAGCTGTGAGTCTTGAGCGCTTGTTAGCTCGAACCAAGGTTCAAGAACAAGGCCATTGCAATCGCCTCTGAAACTGTTGCGCCAGCGAAAGACGCGAGGCAGGTAATAGCGTTGCACATACGATGCCTGTGCAATGGCCTCTGAAACCCTTAGATGCGTGACCGCTGAATACACAGCGAAATTTTACTGTTTTCCGCGAACCTTGTCTGACAACGCTGTTTCGCGGAAAACGCCCTGCGAAATCATCGGCAAGCCCTTGAACATCTAGGAGCGCGAACCTCACGGAAATTGGCCGTCACTTGGGGTTCGCGCTGACCGACTGGCGCTGCGCGATCTGTAAGGCTGGCAAGGTGTTGCCAGTACCACGCGTATATCATAGCGGTAAGCCAACAGGGGCGGCGACCGTCAGCAACCGTTTGCTTGCAGTCTTTCGTCACTGGCCGTGCCTGAAATGTTTTGCCGGTCCGCAATGGATGGCTTGGCAAAATTGCTTTGGCAACATTTTTCGGTTGAACTTGGCATGCCCTGCTTAACTGGGGCAATGACCAGATCTATCCCACACCATCCGCTGCTCAGCTTTTATAGCGGCATGAGCGCAAAATCCGATCTCCTGGGCGCCATGGATGCCGGCGTGCCCATTGGTGTCGTAGCGGACAAAATCACCACGGCGTCGCTCGCCCTGTCCATACCGTCCTATCTCGATCGCGGCGGTCATGTCTTCATCGATTCCGGTGCATTTCACCGTGAGGCCAGTCCAGACTGGCCAATGATTCTTGATCGCTACGCTTTCATCGCCAACCTTACGGATCGCCCCGAAAACCTCTATGTTGTCGCCCCCGATGTTGTCGGTGACCAGGAAGCCTCATTGCAGCTCCTCGAGGCGTGGCGAACGCCCGTACGGGCGTTGATCGCTCGCGGCGTCCAGGTGATTGTGCCGATCCAGTCCGGCAAACTCACAGCACAGGATGTCCGCGACCATCTGGTCGCCTTGCTGCAAACGGAACGCTTTACCATCGGCATCCCATCGAATCGCGCTGCGTTGTCCATAACGGATTGCCAGCGTCTGAGACATGCTCGCTTCCACATCCTGGGGCGTGTCTGCATGGATGATTTGCAAGTCGCACGACTGGAAGCATTGCTTGAACAAAACCCCGAGGCCATCATCAGTGCTGACGCCAATTGGCTGCGCAGCCGCCTTCTTGCAGTGACCGGCGAAACCCGTGAAATTCAGGTTGCACGGCGGTCATTAAGGACGGGCTGCCTGCCACTCGATCATCCTCGGGTGGAAGCCATTTCCAACTGTTTGCGCGCTGATCGGGTGTGGGGCGCAAGTCCGTAGCGGAGCGTTCAAATTCGCATTTGGCGCGAAAGTTTCTTCGGATACATCAAGACCATTTAGCTATCGTGATTCCTGTCAGTGCTGATTTCCAGCCCAACTTCACAGGAGCCACCCATGCACATTTCCACCACCAAGAGCCAGCTTGCCTCTCAGTTATCTTTGGTCATTGGCGCAGCCGATCCCCGTGCCAGCGTCCCGATGCTGGCAACCATCCTGATGAAAACCACGGAGGACAAACGCCTGTCCTTGCTGTGCAGCGACAATGGTGTTGTGGCCCGTGCGATGGCCCCATGCGCCAGCGTTACCGAAGGCGGCGAGTTCGCAGTCGACGCACGGCGCTTTAACGAACTCGTCCGGGCCATTCCTGATGATGCAGCCATTGACCTGTCACTGGAAGCAGAGAAGAAGGATGGTCAAGGCAAGAATCTGTTGCTCAAGGCAGGCCGAAGCCGCTTCCGTCTGCCGGTTTTCGGGGCCGAGGACTATCCCAAAATGGTGCCGGAAAAAACCGAGCGTTTGAGCATTACCCTTGCAGGTAAGCGACTGGCTGAACTGATCGAACAAACAGCACCGGCAATCGGCGTCAATGATGTGCGCCCCTACCTCAACGGCGCACTGTTCCAAGTGGATTCAACGGGACTCACTGTTGTCAGTACGGATGGCTTCAGACTCATTATTGCCCATGAGTCAGTCCAGAACATGCCCAAGGTAGACAAGCGCGTGATCGTTCCACGCAAGTCGCTGTTGCTTGCAAAGAAGCTGCTCAGTTTGGCTGGCGACGGCCCCGTCAAACTGACGGTTGGCAGCGCCGATGTTCAATTCTCGTTCACCGATGGCAACGTGATCTTCACGAAGTGCATCACCGGCACCTTCCCTGACTACAAGAAGGTGATGCCCTCGCCAACGGCCAGCGTTGAACTAGCCACAACTGCAACCAAGAGCATCTTGGCGATGGTAAGCGCATCCATCATGGACAGTGCTGACAAGACCAACAAATTCCGCATTGACCTCGACTTGTCGGACAAGCTGATGGTCATTCGTCAGGGCGACAACAGCCGATCCGAAGTGGACTGCACGCTGGTTGACGGCAAGGCCACTACCGTCAGCGTCAACATCAACTACTTGCGGGATGCGCTGGATAGTTGCGGCGCTGCAAAGACCATCCGTATCGGATGTGGTTCCGAGCGCAGCCCCATGCTGGTTCGCCCCACTGAGGCTGACTATCCGATCAATATCGTGATGCCAATGACCGCCTGACGCGACCTTTTTCGGATGCAGTGTTGCCATTTTGTCACACTGATCCTACTCACACAAACACAGGAGATTCCCATGTTTCAAGCCTTGAAACCCATGCTTGCAGAACGCAGTCTGCACCTGATGCTGTCCCTCGGCCAAGATGGCAACATCGTTCTTTTTGTTCAGCCCGTGAAGCGCCACGACAAGGAAGATGACGCCTTCACCGTGCCTTTCCGCGTTACCCGCGATGCAGCCGACCTCGATCAGAACCTCGCTGGCCTGCTGACCCAATGGATCGAGCGCCGCGCCCCGATGGTGCAGCAACTTGGCAACGAATTGGCTGAGTTTGAACAGCAACAGAAATCTGCCGCCGACGCTGCCAAGAAAAAACTGGCCGAAAAGAACAAAAAGCCCGTCATCGGCTCCGCGCCGACTGCCAAGACGACACCAGCGAAAACCGTGACCCCAACCGTTGCCGCCCCGGTGATGCCGAGCCTCTTTGATGCTCCCGCCGCTACGGCCCCGACAGTACCGGCTCCCGCCGTTGCCAGCGCCCAAGCTGCCGAAGGCGACGGTACGGGGGATGAAGAACACGGTGATGATGAACTTGATGGTGATGAACTTGGTGGTGATGGCAACGGTGGTGATGAAGCCGGTGATGAAGAAGCTGCGGGTTGTGCCGTTATCACCCCGTCGATTGCCACTGAATGCGCTCAACCCGACTTCTTTTAAGGCGTTTTCGACATGACTACCAATCTCCAACCCCAGGCCGTCGAGCGAGTATTTTTCTACAACGGGCGGCAGTTTCCAGACGTATCACGCGACATGACGCCGGATCAGGTACGGGCTTTTTACGCCAACATTCACCCGGAACTGACCAATGCCGCTGTCGAGCCGCAAGGCTTCCAAAACGGCTTTGAAAGCTACGAATTTCGTCGCAACGTAGGCTCCAAGGGCTAAACATGGACCGCATGTGCTTTGAAGCCCTGCTTGAATCCCTGCTGGCGGCAGAGGCAGTGCCGTCCAGCAAGGTGCAGGGCGCATCTGCCGCCTGCATCAATCACATCGTCGGATCGCGCCAGCATCAACAGATCAGCGAAACGCTGGCGCTGATGATCGCCCCCGGATCGACTCCGCTCCCCTTGCCAGCCTCTCCGGAAAGCCTGCCGCCATGCTTCTGAGCCTGCCCGTGATCCATGCCAATGTGCCAAAGCGTTACGCGCTCAATCAGGCCAGCGCCCTGCAATTTGGACAAGCACTGTGCCTTTCGCGTGCCGGGGCAATTCAACCCGCTGAACTGGACACCTTGAGCGCGAACACGCTGTCCGCAATGGACCTGGACCGGATCATCGCGGCTGGCTGGATGCATCTGGTTGGCGACTTTGCTGAGTTCAAGTCGCTCAGTGTCTCCACGCGCCTCATGTACGGGACGAAACTGGACTTCCCAACCTCCGACGCAGAGCAAGATCGGCCCATTCTGTTCTCCGTCGCTGCGGCCTATCCAACATGGATCAGTATTGGTTCGGCCATTGAACACCTTGAAGCCCGTTGTCCCGGCACTGGTGTGTTGCTGACCGACGCACTGGATCGCGCACTTTGTCTGTTCGGGCAACCGCTCACCGTCAGTTGCTTTCAGCAGATTGCTGAATACACATGGTGGTACGGGGAAGAGGACGAGTCTGCTGTCCTTGACGAGTGCGGTGATGATTGTGACGTTCCGCGCCGCGACGATCTTTTCGCAGGGCTTCCGCTGTGGCTCTACGATTACAAGGTTGCGGCCAGTGTCAGAGAACAGGTGACATGGGAAGCCGTGTCCAACGCTTTTGCATCGACCGATGACGCGGCCTTGATTGCCGCATGTCGTGCGCTCAGCACGCTGCCCATTCAGTATGACCGTGAGGCCGAAGAAGGCTTGTTGCCTTACGGGGACGAGGTTGAAGAGTGCATGCCCATCGAACCCCCGGTTGTCCTTTACTGGAAAGAACAGGAGCAGTTCAACCAGTTGATTGACGATCACATGCAGCAATTCTACGAGAGCGGGAACAACGCGCCGTGGGCGCTTGAATACCGCTTTCATCCCAACGCCACATCCATTTCGGATGCACTCAAGCGGATTACGCATACTGGAAACGTACTCAAGGCACTCGATCACGCCTTGACCCTCCTGTCCGACCTGAATGAGTCCCTGACACCATGAGCCTTGAAGTCATCAACGCCGATGCCGCTGAACTGGAACTGGAAGAAGCCATCCTGATCTATGGTGGTCGTTCCATAAACACCCACACGACTTACGCCACCGTCCATGCGGTGACGGTCACCCCGGACGCCCCCCCGGTCATTGAGGCAGGGCGTCCCCTCGATCTCGCCAGCCTGCGACGCTTTGCCAAAAAGGCCGTTGCCTCCCTGAAAGTCGGGACCGGACTTTTGCCTGCGAATGTGCTGGCGCTGGGCATGGATTACGTCGCGTGGTGGTCCCCAGCCACCACCCGCCACCATTATTTTGAATGTCGTCAAACGACAGATCGCGTCAGTGTCGGCACCCGCAATGGACTCGCTCCAACCTGCGACCTGATCTTCGTTGCCACGGCAAAATCGCTCAGCGTGTATGCCTTCAAGGGCGATGGCAAAACCCGCCCCGATGCGGACACCCCGATCATGTTCGCCCCCTACATGAACGTCTATGAATCTGGGGGCTTGTGCCTTGGCTCAATGAACGTACCCAAAGGCTCCCTGATCGACGTGATCCCGGCATGGGAAGCCTCATTCTTCGGCTCGGCCTTCACCCATCCGAACAATCATAGCGGCGTGAACTACAAGGGCGGTTTGCACCAACTCTCCAAAGACCTGCTCGATGGCAAGTACAAGCGTTTCCCCCAGCGCGCACTCAAGGCCATGGGAAAAACGACCTTGGGCCAACTCATTAAGCACTTTGACAACGGTAGGAAATAAACAGATGCACCCCCTCGACCACGCCCTGTTTAGTGCCTGCCCCACCGTTTGTGCGCCCCGTTTCGGCACTTTTGAGCCGATGCCCACCGAAGGCCATCGGTATATCAACGCCGAACTCGGTGTCTACAAGGAAATCCGGCGCTCATGGGGCCATGTTATTCAGCAGGTGGCTGCTTGCAGCTTCCCGTATGGCCCGATCACCGAATCCCTCGGCATCAGCATCGACCCTCACGGCATCGCCAACATGCTGACCGCCTTCGCGGCGCAGGCACGACAGGCTGGGGCGCACGAAACTGCAGCATGGGGCTGCGTCGATCCGCAGGCCAATAACGCATTGACCCTCAATCCCGTTGTCGTCATCAAGGCAGGAATCGGACATATCCGCTATGAGCGCCCCCGCGCCAACCCGAACCAAGTCCCCGTGTTCGATTGCCATTCACACGGACACTTGCCCGCGTTTTTCAGCCGGGAGGATGACGCCGATGATGGCTCAAACGACGACCTCAAGGTCAGTATCGTCCTTGGCAATACCCATCAATCTCGCCTGTCCTTGGTGGCCCGCATTACCGCACACCAGATCAATCTGGATATTTCGGATTGGCTGATCGCACTCTGCCATGATGGTTTCTGTACCCCGCCATTACATGCGAAACGCGACCATGACTGAACATTCTCTACCTTCCACCATCCTGCACCGGACCATCGTCATCCATGTCATCGGCTGTGGCGGCACAGGGAGTCAACTACTGCCCCGATTGCCCTTACTCCACAAGAG
>CALAGF010000327.1 GCA_937892345.1 uncultured Rhodocyclaceae bacterium
CTGCGATCCTCAATACATTTGTTTGTGTGCAGCGCAACATTATAGCGTAAAAAATGGGCGCCCGGAGGCGCCCATTAACTGCTGCATTGCAAAATTTCAGCAATATTTCATGCTGAAATCAGCACCCGCTTACTGGTAGTACAGGCCGCCGTTGATGTTGATGGTGGCGCCGGTGGTGAAGCCGGACAGGTCGTTCGACAGGTAGGCGCAGGCGTAGCCGATTTCTTCCGGCTTGGCCAGGCGCTTCATCGGGACGGAGTCGACGATGGTCTGCAGAACTTCCGGCTTGATGGCCATGACCATCTTGGTGGCGACGTAGCCCGGTGCGATGGCGTTGACGGTCACGCCCTTGGCGGCCAGTTCGGCAGCCAGTGCCTTGGTGAAACCGATGACGCCAGCCTTGGCAGCGGAGTAATTGGTCTGGCCAGCCTGACCCTTGACGCCGTTGACGGAGGAGATGTTGATGATGCGGCCCCAGCCACGATCAGCCATCTTGGCGGACACTTGCTTGGTCATGTTGAACAGCGAGGTCAGGTTGGTAGCGATCACGGCATCCCAGCCATCTTTTTCCATCTTGGCAAACATGCGGTCACGGGTGATGCCGGCATTGTTCACGAGGATGTCGACCTGACCGCAAGCGGCTTCGGCTTCGGCAACCATCTTCTGGCAATCTTCCAGCGAAGAAACGTCCCCGGCGACGCAGACGAAATCATTGAAACCGGCTTCAGCCATTTCGGCCAGCCAAGCGTCCTTGTTGTCGAATTGCGGGTGATAGGAGGCAACCACCTTGTGACCGGCCTTGGCCAATTCCTGGCAAATGGCGGTACCCAGACCACCCATAGCACCGGTAACGAGAGCAACACGTTGCGTCATAACTTTTCCTTCCTTGTTGATAAAGCGGGGTTAAAAAACACCGGTCAGAACATGTGCTGACCGCCGTTAATGGAGATGTTGGCACCAGTCACGAATGCTGCCTCATCCGAGGCAAGATAGGCAACCAGCCCAGCGATTTCTTCCGGTTTGCCCAGTCGATTGACGGGGATTTGCGGCAGAATTTTTGAATCCAGAATTTCCTGCGGAATGGCGGTGACCATCTTGGTCCCGATATATCCCGGGGAAATGGTGTTGACCGTCACACCCTGCTTGGCTACTTCAAGCGCCAATGCCTTGGTGAAACCATGCATGCCAGCCTTGGCAGCCGAGTAATTAGTCTGACCGAAGGCACCCTTTTGACCATTGACCGATGACACATTGACTACGCGACCCCATTTGCGCTCGATCATGCCATCCATCACCTGTTTGGTCATGTTAAAGACGGAGCCCAAGTTGGTGTTCATGACCGCATCCCAGTCGCCTTTGGTCATTTTCTTGAAGGTCATGTCGCGGGTAATGCCGGCATTATTGACCAGGACATCGACCGGACCGACTTCCTTGCTGACTGCTTCAACACATTCACGTGCCGATTCAAAATCGGTCACATCGCATGGGTAAGCCTTGAAGCCGTAGCCCATGTTGTTCATTGATTTGAGCCAGGCGTCGACCTTGCTGTTACCCGGTGAATACGTGGTGACGACCTTGTAGCCGAGGGCGGCCATCTTGATGCAGATGGCTTCACCCAATCCGCCCATCCCGCCGGTAATCAGTGCAACTCTTGACATATTGTTATCTCCTCCAGAGGTTATGGAATCAGACCGCACGTTCTCTGACGTAGCGGCCCGGTGCCGGCTCGATCGCTTTATGTTTTGCTGTACCGATCTTGCGCGCGGCGCGCTGTTCCCCGGAGTGCTGCTTCAGCCAAGTTGCCCAGTCAGACCACCAGCTGCCCTTCATTTCCGTTGCCGCGGTCAACCACGTTTCGGCATCGGTTTTTACATCATCATTCACCCAATAGCTGCGTTTGTTCTTGCTGGCGGGGTTGATCACACCGGCAATATGCCCAGAAGCACCCAGCACGAAGCGGATATTCCCGCCAAGGATGCCGGTGCTTTGATAAGCCGATTGCCAAGGCACGATATGGTCTTCACGCGTAGCCAGCAGATATACCGGCATGTCCAGCTTACCGAGGTCGACCTGTTCTCCGCACATGGTCAGTTTGCCCGGCACACGCAGATTGTTTTCCAGGTACATGTTGCGCATGTACCAGCAGGCAAACGGCCCCGGCAGGTTGGTTGAATCGGAATTCCAGTAAAGCAGGTCGAAAGCCTGGGGTTTCTGCCCCTTCAGGTAATTGCCAGTGACATAGTTCCAAACAAGGTCATTGGCCCGCAAAAATGAAAAAGTACTTTGCAGATCGCGCGCCGGCAGCAGGCCACCTTGGCCCATTGCAGCTTCGCGCGCGGCAACGCCCTGCTCATCAATGAACAGTCCGATTTCGCCGGTATCCGAAAAGTCGAGCAAGGTGGTGAGCAAGGTCAGCGAAGCAATGCTGTCGTCGCCGCGTGCTTTGAGCACTGCCAGCGCCGAGGTCAGGATAGTGCCGCCAACACAGAAACCCAAAGCGTTGACCTGCTTCACCTTGGTCATTTCCTTGACGACGGTCAACGCCGCAATCGGGCCATTTTCCAAATAGTCGTCCCATCCCAGATGGCCTTGGGATTCCATGGGATTGCGCCAGGAAACCAGAAACACCGTATTCCCCTGATCCACCATGTAACGAATCAGGGAATTCTCCGGCTGGAGATCCATGATGTAGAACTTGTTGATGCACGGCGGCACGACCAGCAGCGGCCGGGTAGCCACTTTTTCAGTCAGCGGTGAATACTGGATCAGTTGCATCACTTCGTTTTCGAACACCACCGCGCCTTCGGTGTTCGCAATATTGCGCCCGACCTCAAAGACCGATTCGTCGGTCATCGAGATGCGCCCCTTTTCGACGTCGCGAATCAGGTTGTTGATGCCATCGGTAATGCTCTGCCCCTTGGTTTCCAGCGCCAGCTTGACGAATTCCGGGTTGGTTGCCGCAAAATTGGATGGCGCCAGCGCATCAGCCATCTGGCGCGCGAGAAAGCGCAGCTTGTCCTTTTCCTTGCCGTCGGCAGCCGGAATGACCTCCACCAGGTTTTTGAGATAGCGAACGTTCAGTAAGTAGGCTTGATGCAGATAGTCGTAAATCGGGCTTTCATGCCATTCCGGCGCAGAGAAACGCCGGTCGCCGGGTTCCGGCGCAACACGAAATGAGGCCTCTCCACCCTTTTGTTTTTCCAGGACCGCATGCCATAGCGACATCTGCTGATCCGTGAACTGTTTCTGCAGCGCGGTCAGCGCCTGAGGATCAGGTGCCGCTACGCCTCCCCCACCGAAAGCCGGCGCGGCCTTGCCAAGAAAGCTCATGAACTGCTGTGCAATATTCTGACCGGCCTGCATGAACTGCTCGGCAGATCCCGGAAATGCCGCGTTGTTGTTCGATCCTTGCGCCATGGAATGTCTTGTCTCGTAATTATCGGGGGAGTAGTCGTTGGATTCTGCATACCGCTTCCGGCACTGTCAATGCATAATTACGGCATGTACATCATCGCCATCGGCTGGCTTTACGTCACTTTGCTCGTTGCGGTCAACGAGTCCAGCGTTGTCGCCGGCATCATTTCTTTCTGCTTTTACGGCCTTCTGCCCTGCAGCATCCTGATCTGGATGAGCGGCAGCAAGGTGAGGCGCCAGCGCCGTGCCTACCTTGAAGCCCGACAGGCTGCACTAAACCAGCCAGATGAGGCTGGCCATACGGCCGGTGACACCGTCGCGCCGATAGGAAAAGAAGCCGGCAGCGCCGTCGACCGTACAGTGCCCGCCACCGAAAATCGCACTCACCCCAACTGAATTGAGGCGCTGCCGCGCCAGCATGCCGAGATCGGCCATGAATCGGCCATTGCCTCCCTCCGCAAAAGCCGCAGCGGCCAATTCACTCCGAGCGACGAAGGCCGTCCGAACCTCGGCACCTACTTCAAAGTTTCCTGGGCCGATCGCCGGGCCCAGCCAGGCCATGATGTCTCCTGGCGCCACCTGCATCGCGGCAACCGTGGCTTCCAGCACGCCATCGAGCAATCCGCGCCAACCGGCATGTGCTGCGGCGACGATAGTCCCGGCGCGATCACAAAACAGCACAGGCAAACAATCGGCAGTCATGATGACGCACACCGCGCCTGACTGACGACAAAAAGAGGCATCCGCCTCAATGCCGGGCGGCGCAATCGTGGCATCCACCACCTTCACTCCATGAACTTGCTTTAACCAGCAAGGCGCCGTCGGCAAGAGATCACACAAGAGCTGCCGATTGCGGGCAACGTCTTCGGGTGCGTCGCCGACATGGTCTCCCAGATTGAAGCTATCCCAAGGTGGCTGACTGACGCCGCCGCCCCGCCGGGTCTGCAATGAACGTACATTGGCTGGTGCGGGCCAGTCGGGGGAAAACAGATCAGCCATAACGCAAGGTATCGAGCAACTCGCGCATGTCCTGCGGCATCGGTACTTCCCACTGCACCTGACGACCACTCAACGGATGCATCAGACCCAGCCGTGTCGCATGCAGTGCCTGCCGGTGAAAGACCGGCAAGCGAGGATCATGTTTGCCATAGACCTGATCGCCAACCAGCGCATGGCCGATGGAAGCCATGTGTACGCGGATTTGATGGGTACGACCGGTTTCCAGCGCACATTCAAGCAAGGTGCAGTAGTTGAACAGTTCCAGGCGCCGATACCAGGTCAATGCCGGCTTGCCGCCGCGGTTCTCGGGAATAATGGCCATCTTTATGCGGTTGACCGGATGACGCCCGATTGGGGCTTCGACGCCGCTGTCGCGGCGAATCACACCCGCTGCGAGCGCCAGATACTGACGCTTGACCGTGCGCGCCTGCAACTGACGCACCAGATTGGTCTGCGCCTCCAGCGTTTTGGCCACCACCAGCAAGCCACTCGTATCCTTGTCCAGACGATGGACAATGCCGGCCCGAGGGATATCGGCAATACTCGGCAAATGGTGCAGCAGCGCATTCATCAGCGTGCCGGTCCAATTTCCGCTGCCCGGATGGACAACCAGTCCGGGCGGTTTGTTGATGACCAGCAAGGCTTCATCTTCGAAAATGATGTCTAGCGGAATGTCTTCCGGCTGTTCCGCATGCTCCCGAGTATCGGTTGGCACCACCAGCGCGATCTGCTGACCGCCCATCACTTTGCGCTTGGGTTCCGTCGCAAGTTCGCTATCCACCTCGACACACTGATCGCGAATCCAGTTCTGCAGACGATTGCGAGAGTGTTGCGGCATGAGTTCGGCGAGGACGAGGTCCAGCCTTTTCCCCGAACAACTGTCGGGAACGGTCAGGAGCAGCGGCTCGCATGGGCTATAATCGCCCGAGTTTTCCATAGGATCGTTCATGATGCGCAGTTTACCCGCATTCCAGTCATTCCCCGCTTTCTTCCGGACATTGACCGTTCTCGCCGCCATCTCGCTCACTGCTGCCTGCAGCAGTCTGACCACCCCGCGCGATGAGACCATCGGCTGGACGGCACCACAACTTTATGCTGAAGCCAAAGACGCTCAGAGCGAAGCAAACTGGGACCGTGCCGCCCAATTGCTTGAAAAGCTGGAATCACGCTTCCCTTACGGTCGCTATGCCCTGCAGTCGCAACTGGAACTGGGTTACGTGTACTGGAAAGCCAGCGAACCCGGCTCGGCGATTGCCGCCTGTGACCGCTTCATCAAGCTTCACCCCAATCATCCATCTGTCGACTACGTGTATTACCTGAAGGGTCTGGTCAACTTCAACGAAGACCTGGGATTGGTGGGTTTCCTGAGTTCCCAGGATCCGACCGAGCGCGACCCCAAGGCAGCGCGCGAATCCTTCGATGCTTTCCGCGACCTGATTACCCGTTTTCCGAACAGCAAGTACGCCGAAGATGCGCAGCGACGCATGAATTATCTGGTCAATGCGCTGGCTTCGCTGGAAGTTCACGTGGCCCGCTATTACATCAAGCGCGGTGCCTATATTGCCGCAGCCAACCGCGCCCAGTCGGCGATCAAGACTTACCCGCAAGCACCGGCGATTGAGGAAGCAATGTACATCATGGTCAAGGCTTACGAGGCACTTGAAATGACCGACCTGCGCAATGACGCCGAACGCGTGCTCAAAGCCAATTTCCCGAACAGCCGCTACTATCAGGATGGTCTGGAGCGCAAGACCGCCTGGTGGAAGCTCTGGTAATACGGCCTGGCGGCGCCTGAACGATCAGGTGCCGGCTGCCTCCGCCAATCCAGTCCAGGCAAGGCGGGGCACACCATCCTGCCCGCCCACAACCACGGCAAGCTGTCCATAGGCTTCGGCCAGCGCCAGCGCATCCTCAGCCTGCAGTTCCGGCACAAAACATCCCTCCTCCACTGGCCAAGCGTCGGCGTCCGCGCAATGCTCGGTCGCATAGGGTTCGTAATTTCCTTCCAGCAACTCGCATTCCAGTTGCGCCTGCCAGTCCGCGTTGTCCTCGGGCGTACAGTTTTCCGAGGCCGGATTGTGTGCGGTCAACAGGGCAAAACAGGTAATTTTCCTTGCGTGCAGCCATTGCTGCAGAACCGGTTCGACCTGATCCAGCCGCAGTTCAAGCAAGCCCTGAGGCAAATAAACCCGGTAAGTGGTTGCCCGGTAGGCGGCTTCAAGTTCAGTCCTGGATTTCATCTGCTTCAATCGTCCCGATCAGGTTTTGCGCCTCAGCCGCAGGCAGCGCTTCGACATCTTTCAATTTGCGGCTGAGCTGCCGCGTTCGCGTTTCGGCTTTCCCGATACTGTTGCTTGCTTCATCAAGTTTTTTGCGGGTATGGGCCAAGGCTTCCCCGAATTTTCCGAATTCGGTCTTGACCGCGCCCAGCACCGCCCAGACTTCTGCCGAACGTTGCTCGATGGCCAGCGTCCGGAACCCCATTTGCAAGCTGTTGAGCAGCGCCGCCAGCGTGGTCGGCCCGGTCAGGCTGACCCGGAATTCGCGCTGGATTTGCTCGGCCAGCCCGGGTCGACGCAGCGCTTCGGCATACAGACCTTCAATCGGCAGGTAGAGCAAGGCGAAATCGGTGGTATGCGGCGGCGCAATGTACTTGTCGCGAATGCTGCGGGCTTCAGCCCGGATGCGTAACTCGATCGCCTTGCCAGCCGCTTCTGCTGCAGCCGCATCCGGCGCATCCATCAGCCGCTGGTAATCTTCGACCGGAAATTTGGCATCGATCGGCAACCACACGACGGCGGAGTCATTTCTGCCCGGCAGCCGAACGGCAAAATCAACCCGCTCATGACTTTCTGGATGAGTGGCGACGTTGGCAGAAAATTGCTCAGTGGTCAGCAACTGCTCAAGCAGTGCAGAGAGCTGGATTTCCCCCCAGGAGCCCCGAGTTTTGACATTGGTCAGCACCCGCTTGAGATCGCCAACCCCGGCGGCCAGATGCTGCATTTCGCCCAGCCCGCGATGAACCTGTTCCAGACGTTCGCTAACCAGCTTGAAGGATTCCCCCAGGCGTTGCTCCAGCGTGGCATGCAGCTTTTCATCGACCGTGCAGCGCATTGCCTCCAGCTTGGTCGCGTTATCCGCCTGGATTGCGGTCAACCGGCTGTCGACGGTCATTTTCAAACGCTCGAAACGCTCATCCAGCCCTTCGGAAAAACGCAGCAATTCGCGGGAAAAGAACTCCAGACGCTCGGCCTGCATGCTACCGAAGCGCGTCACCTGCTCACCCATGCTGCGGGCGAGTTGATGTGACGACTGGGTGCGCTCTTCTCGCTCGCGAAAAGCCAGCTCGGCATCATCGCGCCGGCCACGAGCCAACTCTTCACGCAACTCCCGCTCCAGGCGTGCCAGACCCTTGTCCAGCATGAGCAGCGCTTGATCGACCCGCTGTCCCTCACCTGCCGCCACCCGCTGCCGGATCAAGATCAGGGATTGCAGCAGGACGATCACCAGCAATCCGGCAGCGATCAACCAGAACGTTGCTTCAGTCATCCATCACTTCAACGAAAAATCGACCCGATTTCCCTTGCCGGGTTCAGGTGCAGCATCCCCGGCCTTGGACGGCACCAGAAACAGCCGGTCAGCGGCAATCTTGCCTTGCTCGATCAACCATACCTGTACCGCCTCGGCGCGTGCCTTGCCGAGTTGTTTCATCTGCTCGTCACCGGCAGGCAGATTGGCCAGCATCAGCTTTTCCATTTCATCGACCGGCAATTCTTTTTGCATCCCGACGAAATTGCGTGGCTTGGGGAACTTTGCTGCCTTGTAGGCCCGCGCCAGATAACGTTTGTATTCTTCCGGTGTCAGCGTTACATCGGCCGGCGACTCGCCATCATCGACCTTCTTGCCAGAATCATCGCGCTTCTCGCGCAGCACGGCCTGGCGCATCGCCACCTTTTTCAGCCCTTCACGATCAGTCTCGGGATCAACCCGACCGGTAATTTCGAGCTTGAGCGCCTCCCGATCCGTCAAGGCTTTGGCCAGGGCTTCCAGCTTTTTGGCACCCGCCGCATCAATCCGGCTTTCGCCCCCCGGAAAAGCCACATTGGACAACTCCTCACCACCGCCCACCAGCGAACCCAGCAGCGCAAAGGGAGAGGTGACGGCCTTGACGAACAAGTTGACGATGACCTTCACGACCAGACCGCCAATCGAGAATTGCGGATCATCGAGCGAGCCGGAAATTGGCAGGTTGAGGTCGATTTCCCCACGATTGTTCTTGAGCAGCGCAATCGCCAGATTCACCGGCAGCTTGGTGGCATCCGGACTATCGATCTTTTCCCCGAAGGTAAACTGGTCGATGAATAGATGGTTTTCCGCGGCCAGCTGATTGTTTTCCAGCTTGTAGCTGACATCGAGCGAGAGCTTGCCCTTTTCGATGGCATAACCGGCATATTTGCCGGAGTAAGGCGTAAAGCCACTCAGGTCCACACCCTTGATTTCTGCCTTGAGGTCAAGGAAGGACTTGGCCGCCAGTGGATTCAATTTGGCCAGGATTTCAACGGGTGCCGCATTGGCATAGCTGCCACGCAGTTCCAGATCGGCCACACTGTTCTCGGCTGAAGACAGCCCGCTGATCCGACCACCCAACTTGGCAAGACTGACTGTGTAATTCGGCTTGACGAAATAATCGGAAAAATTGACTGCGCCGTTGTTGACCGTAATCTTGCCGATTTTGATCGGCATTTTGGGCGCGGCAGCAGCAGGCGGCACGTCGGCGGAAGCGACAGCGGTCGCTGCCGTTTTGCCCCCGGCAGCCTCACTCTCTTGCGGTCGACGCACAATGTCCGCCACATTCAGACGCCCGGCCTCGCTCAACACCAGGCGGGAATAAAAGTCAGTCAGCGCCACGTCGCGGATATCCAGCGACATCGGATCCAGCTTGAAATCGATCCCGCCAAGGTAGAGCGATTTCCACTTGAGGAAATCCGATTTGTCTTCCGGATTGATCAGCAACAGGTTGCCCAGCGTGGCCGATCCCTTGTAAGCCGCCTTCAGCTTCTCGCGCTCGATACGGACGCTGGCCTCACCCTCGTTGGAAAACTGACCGCGCTGCAGGCCGACATTGAGATATTCACCGGCGTACGCTTGCAGGCTGTTGAGTGGAATCGCCTTGCTGCTGACCTTCATCCTCACATTCAGCGGGAAAAACTGCACCGGACCGGCGACCTCCAGCGTGCCCTGCTTGTTCAGCCGCGCCTTGAGCGACAAACGCCCTTCGCTGTTCGGGACGTTGCCCAGACGCTCACCACGGACTTCGAGACCTTCGACGCGGTGCATCGCTGCCGGCTTGACCGCCTTATCGTCAAAGGTGAAATCGAAATCACTGATATTGAGTTCCGCCACTTCACCCAGCCACGGGCGACTGTCCTGAACCTTGCGATCTGTCGCCCGGATGGTTTTGAGAATCGGCGAGCTGACCCATTCGATGGCGCCCTTGTCGTTACGCCGCATGACAGCACGGGTGCCTGTGTTGCTGACCTTGGCCACGTCGACACGGTGACCGGGAAGATCGACCCTGATGCCGCTCAGGGCCATCCGCTCGACACGGAAACGCTCGCCCAGATCAATCTGGTAAGACGCCTCGCGAATTTCAATCGGCTTCGCCAAGGCATGATCCACCGGGCCGACGGACACCTCCAGTTCGCGAACCTCACCGACAACCGGGACCTCATGCGACTGATCCTGCCAGCGCAGCAGGCCCTTGCTCAAGACAAATTCACCCAGCGACCATTTCAGCGGCGTTGCGGCTGGCGTCTCGGTCACTGCGGATTGCTCAGGCTTGCCGGCCAGGCGATCTGCCAGCGCCAGCACATTCATTTCGCCTTGACGGTTGACCGCAAGATCCACTTTCAGCCCGGCCAGCGCTACCTTGCGGACGGCGATATCGCGATTGATCAAGTCAGCCTGCTCCAGATCTACAGTCAGGGCATCCCAAGCCAGCAAGGGTTTGGCCGCCAACACATCTGTCAGTTGCAGACTGGAAATCCTGGCACTGCCCAGCACTGCCAGGGAATACACCCCAGCAGAAACCTCCTTGAATACGGCCTTCAGACTGGAGTCAAGAATCGCCGCATCAAGCTTGAGCGGCAGGCCCGCCGGTGCATACGCCTGCAAACTCCCGAGATCGAATTTGTCGATTGCCAGACTGAGCTCACTCTCACGATCACTCGCAAAAGGCGTGCTCTTGCCGTCCAGATGCATCTGGGCACCGTTCACATGGGCCGCAAACATGGGCTGAACCAGCACCTCGGCCTGATATGGCAAGGTGGAAATAAAGGGAATTGCAAACTGGATATCACTGATGTTGTGCTGTTTTGCCCGAGGCTGGTCGTCAAATACGATGCGCCCGCCGTTAAGCTGGATATTGTTCAACGAGAAACGCGGCAATCCGGTATCCGGCGTGTCCTTGGGCTTGAGCCATTCGTCGAGCAAATCGGAAATATCATATTGCCCATCCCCGACCCGGCTGACAGCGACCCGCAAACCATCCAGCCGGATTTCGTCGACCACCGCGGCCATGCGCAACAGCGAGGCGCCGGAAAGATTGACGTAGAGCGAATCAAACCCTGCCTGCTCGCCCTCTGAAAGTCGGGCAACCGAAACGCCCTTGATGCCTAACGACAGCGCCAGCGGGTTGATATCGATCTGTTCGATGCTGACCGGGCGATGCAGGATTTTCGTCAACTGGCCGACCGCCAAAGACTTCACCAAAGGCGGTAAAGCGAAGAAACCCAGCGCTACGAGGGCAACAAAAACAATGCCAGCACGCAGAACAATCCGACGCAATCGCGACGATTTAACGACTTCGCTGATCTTTGAGAAAACTGACACATCTATCGAGGTCGGATCGGACATGGTAATCTTGCGGAGTAGTGAGCTTTGGCGCGAAATTTAGCACACAGTCCCCGCCTCGAACGGGCTAAATTCAGGGCACCAGAAAAGCCTTTTTTCTCAACCGGCAACCATGATCAACAAACGCCTTTCCGTCGCCATCGTAGACGACAACGACATGATGCGTGCCATCCTCCGCGGCATGCTGCGGGGAGAAGGCTTCGACGTAGTCGGAGAAGCACGCAACGGCACGCTTGCGGTCGACCTCGCAGAACGCCTGAAACCGGACATCATCTGCATGGATGTGATGATGCCCGAGAAAAACGGTCTCGAAGCCATGGCTGAAATCAAGGCGGCCCGCCCGGAAACCCAGATTGTGATGATTACCAGCAATGCTGATCCGGAAACGGTTCAGGATGCCATCCAGAATGGCGCGGCCGGATTCATCATCAAGCCGTTCAACGCAGCCCGCGTACTCGACACACTGGAAAAAGTCGCAGCCCGGTTGCGAAAAAACGCCTAAAACACGTTACGCCAAGCGCGAATTGCAGCAAAAACCGCCTCTGGACCGACGTCGACCGCTGCATGTGCCAAAGCGGCAGCAATCACCGCAGGCTGCTCGCAGCGCAAGAAGGGGTTAGTGGCTTTTTCTTCGCCCAGGGTTGAGGGCACACTCGCTTGCCCCGCTGCACGCAAGGCTGCAACCGCTTCAACCCGTGCAATCAGCGCAGGATTCTCCGGCTCGACTGCCAGCGCAAAGCCCAGATTCATTTGCGTATATTCATGCGCGCAATAGATCCGGGTCGCCTCGGGCAAAGCAGCAATCCGGGCCAGGGAGGCTGACATCTGCGCCGGGGTGCCTTCGAACAGACGACCGCATCCGGCACCAAACAAGGTATCGCCGCAGAAAAGGCTGCCCTTCCCGTAGTAGGCCAGATGGCCCAGCGTATGTCCGGGCACGGCCATCACTGCGAAGGGCTCTCCCAGGACTTCGATGCTTTCGCCACCTGACAAGGGGTGGGTAGTGCCTGTGATAGACTCGGCGGCCGGTGCATGCACGGTAGGCGCATAACGCGAGACCAGTTCGCCGATGCCGCCCTGATGGTCGGCATGGTGATGCGTGACAAGAATCTGCACCAGTTGCAGACCACCAGCTTCCAGGCGAGCCACCACGGGCGCTGCATCACCGGGATCAACCACACACGCCTGCTTGCCGCGGGTCAGCAACCAGATGTAATTGTCCTTGAATGCGGGAATGAAGGAAATTTCGAACATGCCGGAACTATCGAGCCAGGACCGCGGGATGTCAATTCCCGGTCTGGACGCCTGGCTGGCATCGCCGCAGGGGCGTTACGTTCAGGACTGGGAAACCCGCCAGGTCGATGCTGCGGTATCCGACATTTTCGGTTTTCATGCCCTGCAGATCGGGCTCCCGCAATGCGACCTGCTGCAAGCCAACCGGATGTCACTGCGGCTGCGTGCCTGCGAGGACGGCATGGTGGACCTGCGTTGTCGTCCCGATGCCCTGCCCCTGGCGGCCCAGAGTACCGATCTGATCATCCTGCCGCACATCCTCGAATTTGCCGAGAACCCGCACCAGATCCTGCGCGAAGTCGAGCGCGTATTGATTCCGGAAGGACAGCTGATCGTTCTCGGCTTCAATCCCTTGTCGCTCTGGGGATTGAAGCGCCGGCTCCGGCGCTCGCATGGTTTCCCCTGGCATGGCAGCTATCTCTCACCCCTGCGCCTCAAGGACTGGCTGAAATTGCTCGGATTCGAAGTCGACCGCAGTGAGTTCGGCTGTTACGCACCTCCTTGCGAGCAGCAGAAATGGCTACAGCGCTGGCGCTTTACCGAAACAGCGGGTCGCCGCTGGTGGAAGTTTTCCGGCGCCGTGTACATGATTCGCGCCATCAAGCGGGTCAACGGTATGCGCCTGATCACGCCAAACTGGCGGACACAATCCGTGCGCGGCAAGGCCCTTAGAACAGTGACTCAAAAGGAACGTCATGGCGACTGAGATCGTCGAAATCTACACCGATGGTGCTTGCCGGGGAAATCCCGGACCGGGCGGCTGGGGCGCGATCCTGCGCCTGGGTCAGCACGAGAAGGAACTCTGGGGCGGTGAAGCGGCTACCACCAATAACCGCATGGAACTGATGGCTGCGATCCGCAGCCTGGAAGCACTGACCCGGCCGATTCAGGGGCGCGTGTACACCGACTCGCAATATGTACTCAAGGGGATCAGCGAGTGGATTCACGGCTGGAAACGCAATGGCTGGAAGACATCGGACAAGAAACCGGTAAAAAACGCCGATCTTTGGCAACTGCTGGACGATCAGGTGCGCCGTCACAAACTTGAATGGATCTGGGTAAAAGGCCACGCCGGCCACCCGGAAAACGAGCGTGCCGACGCACTGGCCAATCGTGGCATTGATGAACTGGCATCCAGGAATAGCGCATGAGACAGATTGTTCTCGATACCGAAACCACCGGCCTCGACCCTACCCGCGGCCACCGCATCATTGAAGTCGCCTGTATCGAACTGGTTAATCGGCGCCTTACCGGTCGCCACCTGCACAAATACGTCCATCCGGAACGCGAGATCGATGAAGGCGCGCAAGCGGTACACGGCATCACGCTTGAGTTTCTCTCCGACAAGCCCAAGTTCGCTGCAATTGCTGATGAATTCCTCGAATTCATCAATGGCGCCCAGCTAATTATTCACAACGCTCCCTTCGACCTTGGCTTTCTCAATGCAGAACTGGCTCGCCTGGACCGTGTACCGGTGGAAACCGTGTGCAACGGTGTCATCGATACCCTGAAGGACGCCAAGGCACTGCATCCGGGCAAACGCAACAGTCTCGATGCGCTGTGCGAACGCTACGATATCGACAACTCAGGCCGCACGCTGCACGGCGCCTTGCTCGATACCGAATTGCTGGCCGAAGTTTATCTCGCGATGACGCGTGGCCAGAACGCGCTGATGATCGAGCCGGATGAAGCGCCGCGCATCATGCTCGATGCCGACGGC
>CALAGF010000328.1 GCA_937892345.1 uncultured Rhodocyclaceae bacterium
CAGGGAACCCGGAACCGGGCTTGTTCAACAACCGGTTCAGATCGTGGCTGCGCACTCAGTTGCAGTGCTCGCTGTATCTTGCTAGGACTTCGCCCAGCCGAACCGCGAGAACATCTCGTGATCGATAGAGACTCGAAGCTTCATAAATGCCTGTAGTTCCTGCGGAGGGACGGTGAAAGAGGTGATGACTTCTATGGGTGGGTACGCACCCTGGCGCTCCTCTTGAGCGCTGTAGCAGACTGATGAACCTGGCCAGGTTTGTGCGTAAATGGCGATCGATAGTCCCTTGGCTCCAAACGTTCCTTTCACCCGGGCTGATCTGATTCGAAACACATCGAACTCGCCATCCTTCCCTCCGCCATCGTCGTACACGCCGAGTGTGGAGCCAGAAAGTTCAAGCTCGTATCCCTTCTGTAGGACGTCCTCGCGTTGGTGGTGTTCGATTGTTCCGAACAGCATATGTCCGTGAAAGGGCGTGAGGCTAAGTTGTGAACGAGCTATTGCACGCTCGCGCCCATGGACTGATAGCGAGCACTCGTCGAGATAGACGATGAGCGGGCCGGTGACGTCGTCTCTGCGGCCTGCTTGGAAGCGCCCTTCGAGTATGAACTTTTGGCTCACATGCGCCCTAACGAAGCTGTAGAAAAATAATATTCATGCCCGTATCGTGCCGTGAACCATATGGAATAACAAGGCTCCAATCTGAAGATCGACTCAGGAGGCGCGATGGCCCGCTACAAAGCAATCGACACCAGCCCGAGGTTTCTGGCGGTGGATCTGGAGAAGCAGTTGCTGCCGGGCAGTTTCGAGCACGCCGTACATTACCTGCTTGAGCACGAATTCGACCTTTCCCTCTTCGATACCCGTTACCGCAATGACCAGAGTGGCGCCTGCGCCTACCCGCCGGGGATGCTGCTCAAAGTCATTCTCTGCGCCTACGCTCAGGGCGTCGTCAGTAGCCGGGGCATCGAACGGCTGTGCCGCGAACACGTGACCTTCATCGCCCTCAGCGGTGATTCAGCGCCGCACTTCACCACGCTGGCCGCCTTTGTTTCCAGTCTTGATGCGGAAGTCGCCCAGCTCTTCGCCCAGGTGCTCTACCTCTGTGACCGGCAAGGCCTGATCGGGCGGGAGATGTTCGCCATTGACGGCGTCAAGTTGCCAAGCAACGCCTCCAAAGCCAGGAGCGGTACGCGCGCCGACTTCGCCCACCAGGCCGACAAACTCGAAGCTGCCGCCAAGAAGATGCTTGAGCGTCACCGTGCGAACGACAGCCTGCCCGTCGAACCCGAACTTGCCGAGAAGCTGCGGCAAAAGGCCAAAAGCCTGAGTCACGAAGCCACCGAACTCCGCCAGTGGCTGACCGATCACCCCAAGGATCGCAAAGGCAGCAAAGGTGCCATCAGGAAGAGCAACCGTACCGATCCGGACAGCGCCAAGATGGCGACCGGCAAAGGCGTCATTCAGGGTTTTACCGGCGTGGCAGCGGTTGACGCCAAAAATCAGGTCATTATCGAAGCGCAAGCCCATGGCACGGGTTCAGAACAGGAACTGCTGTTGCCGGTGGTGCGCGCCACGCAAACGCAAGCGACCCCGGAAACGCTTTACACGGCCGATGCCGGCTACCACTCCGAAGCCAACCTCAAGACGCTGGCCGAAGAAGGCATCTCGGCCTTGATTGCAGATAACGGCATGCGCCAGCGCGATGAACGCTTCAAGGACCAAGGCAAACACAAAGCCAAACCTGATCCGCTCTACGACAAGACGCACCCGAAGAAGGCCGCCAAACGTTACCGGCCGCAGGACTTCACGCTTGATCCAGCCACCGGGATTTGCACCTGTCCAGCCGGCAAGGCGCTCTACCGCAATGGCACGAACTGCATCCACAACGGACGCCTCGCCACCAAATACAGCGGCACCCTGCGCGATTGCCTGCCCTGCGAACAACGGGACAAATGCCTGCGCACGCCAGAGAAGACCCAGGTCCGGCAAGTCGCGTTCTTTCGCGGCAAGGCCGATACCCTAGAAGAAAGCCACGCTGACCGGATGAAGCGTGCCATCGACAGTGAAGAAGGCAAAGCCCGTTACGGAAGGAGATTTGCCACGGTCGAACCGGTGTTTGGCAACCTACGGCACAACAAAAGACTGGATCGCTTCACGCTACGCGGGCGCAAGAAGGTCGACACGCAGTGGAAGCTGTATTGCCTGGTGCACAACATCGAGAAACTGGCGCATCACGGGTTCGGGCAGTAGGTAAAGAAGGGGGAATCTCCTCGCCAGATGGTCGCCGCCATCAAAGACAGCAGGACGCAGCGGTTGACCAGTTCAGATGCATGAAAAAGCATAATGGCGCAGAGAAAACCTGCGCCATTTTTTGCTAAAAATCGGGCTGAAAAAAGGTTTTTCTACAGCGTCAACGTCGGCTTCAATCGTTTCTTGTCCAAATAACTCGGTCTAGATAGGGGTGTCGAGGTTCATATCCCGCAGTCGATCAACCACCTGCAGGGCAAAAGCTCAAGCAGACGCTTCGTACGCAGCGGTGCGACCTTCCAGGAAACCGCATTACCTTCATCTTCAGGATTGATAGGCGCCTTACTCAGTCAGCTTAAATAGCATATCGGTTTTGCCATCTTCAGACCCATATAAACAAACCCTAGTCCAAAAAATTTATTTGGCCTCAATTCATTGGAATATTCAGATTACGCCTGACAAGTTCAGCCCCAAGGAAAGTCTGCAAAGGGTGAGAATATGAAAACCAGTCAGGTGACGGCTCTTCGTTTAGTAAACATGGGGATTTTATACGCTGCAGTTCATCGAGCTCTTGCCGAAAATCGGTCATTATTCGAACCACAGAATATCTTGCATTAAAAAGCAGAGATGACTTGGAACCGATGTAGTCTTCGCATATGCAGATAGTGTCAGGATTTGCTGCAGCGAATGTGCGCGCTATCAGATCAAATTTGGCCGCCAGTTCAACTTGCGCTTGGTACAACCGGTCCTCGAGTGCCGCGATTTCCTTAAAACGCTGGATTTCAATCCCAATGTCTTTTTCGTTGCTCATCTTTATTCCTTTGGGGAACTATTTCGAGTGCTAATAAAAGGTGGGGCTGAGGTGCCCCCGGTTTTAGTGCCAAGGGTGTTTTAGTAAAAGTCCTTGGGTTGCACCGTTAAAAACATTCTTCGGCGGCTGGCTGGGCGGAAGTGGTTGCCCGATGCTTGGCCGCGAATTCTGCCGGGGTTTGGTAGTTCAGTGCGCTATGTGGCCGATGCTGGTTGTAATCTCGGCGCCAAGCGGCGATTAGGATACGAGCCTGCGGCAAGCTCGTAAACCAGTGGTCATTCAGGCACTCATCCCGGAAGCGTCCGTTGAAGCTCTCGATGAACGCGTTCTGGGTGGGTTTGCCGGCCTGGATCAGCTTGAGCTGAACGCCATGCTGGCATGCCCACTGGTCAAGCGCCTTGCCGGTAAATTCTGGCCCCTGGTCGGTTCGAATGGCCTTGGGGTAGCCCCGGAAACGAGCCGCCTGGTCGAGGACGCGCGTCACGTAATGTCCTGATATTCCGAAGTCGACCGCGAGATCAATAGCCTCCTTACTGAAGTCATCGACGATGGTCAGTACCTTGATCCGGCGGCCATTCGCCAGGGCATCACTGACAAAATCCATTGACCAGACTTGGTTCGGCCCTGCGGGGTGTTCCAAGGCCTGACGTTCGACTGCCACACCATGCCGCCGCTTGCGACGACGAACGGAGAGACCGGCATCGCTGTAGAGACGATAAATCCGCTTGTGATTGGCCTGAACACCTTCTCGCCGAACCAGAGCATGCAAGCGGCGATAACCGAACCGGCGACGCTCGCCGGCCAGTTGGACCAGTCGGGCTTTCAACTGCTCGTTCTCTGGCTGCGCCTTGGGGTCGTAATGCAGGACCGTGCGTGACAAACCCACCAGCTGGCAGGCACGGCGTTCGGAAATTGCTATTGCTTCCCGCATCACCATGATTGCCTCACGCTTTTGCTGGGGGCTCAGCGCTTTCGGCCTAATGCTGCCTTGAGCGCCTCGGCATCGAGGATCGATTCGGCCAGTAGGCGTTTGAGCTTGGCGTTCTCTGCTTCCAGTTCCTTCAGGCGCTTCGCGTCCGGAACCGACATCCCGCCGAATTTCGCCCGCCAGTTGTAGAACGAGGCATCACTGAAGCCGTACTGCCGGCACAGTTCCTTGATCGGAACGCCAGCTTCCGCCTGCTGCAAAAAACTGATGATCTGCTCTTCTGAAAACCGCTTCTTCAAGTCCATTCTCCTTCTCGAAAACGGACTTTACTAAATTACCCCTGGCACTGTTTAGCGGGAGCACCTCAATTCTTGATTCCCCCTGAAGTTAATGCCGGATGATTCCGGTCGCATGAATGGGCAGTCCGGCTGCCTCTTGTGTCCTTGT
>CALAGF010000329.1 GCA_937892345.1 uncultured Rhodocyclaceae bacterium
TACGAGATACCACTGTGTGACTGGAGTTCAGACGTGTGCTCTTCCGATCTATGCTGGAAAAGACCGGCCTGATCTCCATGATCGGCAAGTCCGAGCGCGGCCCGGTCGCCATCGAGGCAATCAAGGACAACAAGTCGGCTTACCTGATGGCTGTCGGCGGCGCCGCCTACCTGGTGGCCAAGGCGATCAAGTCGGCGAAGGTTGTCGGCTTTGCCGATCTGGGCATGGAAGCTATCTACGAGTTCGACGTCGAAAACATGCCGGTCACGGTGGCGGTCGACTCGTCCGGTGTCAGCGTGCACGAGACTGGGCCGAAGGAATGGCAGGTCAAGATCGGGAAGATCCCGGTTAAAGCCTGATTCCAGGCTCGCCCAAAAGCCGCCCGCATTTTGTGGGCGGCTTTTTCTTTTTGAGCGCCCGTGCAGACTGGTAAAACTTGGTAACAAATCGTCGCAAAAGCACGGCTTGAAATTTACTGGATCAACGCAAAAATCTGACCCTGGTTCAATCATCCTCCGGAGGTCAGCATGCCACGCAGCCGTATCAAACTCACTATCGCCGCTCTGGCTGTTTCTGCCGCGATTGGTGGCGCCTATGCCTTGGGCTTGCAACCTGAAGCCCGAACCAGCCCGCTGACAGCCGTCGCCCCGGCGGCCACTCCGCAACTCCCGGCGCCAGTCCCCTCGGGCTATCCCGACATGCGCAGCATCGTTGCAGCCAATGCCGCCGCGGTGGTCAACATCAGCGTTGCGGGTAACCGGAAGACAGCGCTGAACGACCCGGGGCTGCCACAACTCGATCCCGACGATCCTTTCTTCCAGTTTTTCCGCCAATTCCGTGTCCCGACACCGCGGGAAAATACGCCAGTCCGCGGACTGGGCTCAGGCTTCATCGTTTCCGCCAATGGCACGGTGCTGACCAACGCTCATGTGGTTGCGGAAGCCGATGAGGTGATCGTCAAGCTCAACGACAAACGTGAATTCAAGGCCAAAATCGTCGGCATGGACAAATCCAGCGATCTGGCCGTGCTCAAAATCGATGGCAAAAACCTGCCCACTGTACGCATCGGCAACACCAAGACAACACAGGTGGGTGACTGGGTGCTCGCCATTGGCTCACCTTTCGGTTTTGAATCAAGTGCCAGCGCAGGCATTGTTTCTGCCAAATCGCGCAATCTGCCGGATGGCAGCTACGTCCCGTTCTTGCAAACCGATGTCGCGGTGAATCCGGGTAATTCCGGTGGCCCGCTATTCAACATGCAGGGCGAGGTCATCGGCATCAATTCGCAAATTTACTCCCGTAGTGGCGGCTATCAGGGCCTCTCGTTCGCGATCCCGATTGAGGTCGCAATGAATGTAGAGCGCCAGATCGTCAGCCACGGCAAGGTAGAGCGCGGACGCTTGGGCGTCACGATCCAGGAAATCAATCAGTCGCTGGCTGACAGCTTCGGCTTGCCACGTCCGCTCGGCGCCTTGATCGCCTCGGTTGAAAAAGGCAGTCCGGCAGCAGGTGCTGGTATCGAAGCAGGTGACGTGATTCTCAGCGTTGACGGTCAGTCGTTGGAAAATTCCGGCGAATTGCCTGCGATCGTTGCCGCAAAACGTCCGGGTGAGAGCGTCCGTCTGCAAGTCTGGCGTGCCAATTCGAGCCGTGATATCGAGCTCAAAGTCGGCGCCTTCAGCGAGGAAAAACTGGCTGCGACGGATACCCCCGAGATCAGCAAGGGGCGCTTGGGCGTTGCCGTTCGTCCACTCACACCGCAGGAGAAACGTGCGGCCGAGGTAAGTAACGGCCTGCTGGTTGAACAGGCTGGCGGTGCTGCATCACGCGCCGGCATTCAACCCGGCGACATCATTCTTTCGGTCAACGGCCAGTCGACCGGAGATATCGAAACCCTGCGCAAAGCGCTGAGCAACTCAGGGAAAAAAGCGGCAATTTTGGTGGAGCGCGGAGGTAGCCGCCTGTTTATTCCGGTTGATCTGGGCTGAAACCGTTCGCCTGAAATCGAAACGGCCGCGATATGCGGCCGTTTTACTTGCTACAGAATCGGGACCGAATCAGTTCAATTTCTCCGGTCGACCGCAGCATTGCTTGTATTTCTTGCCACTACCGCAGGGACAGGGATCATTGCGTCCGGACTTGGGCTCTTCCCGCTGTACCGTCATCCCGCCCCGCTTGGCACGCCAGAAATTGTAGAGAGCCTGCACGATCACCGGGAGATTGTCCTGAATGTCGGCCAATAGACGGGCTTCCTCAGCTGGCGAGAACCAGCGTTCGCCGTTTTTCTCGGCATCTTCCTTGAGCATGCCGTTGAGCAGGAACATCGGTTCCAGCAACTCGGTCAGGTCTTCGGCATGCTTGCCGGCCATTTCGTACCAGTCACCCCCCAGCCCTGCACCGAATACATAGGAATCGGCCCAAGCTGCGAAATCGTAGTCTTCGGAGTTTTCATCCACCGGATACAGCATGGGCGAGATGGTTTCATCTGCAAGCAAGGCTGCGGCCAGATCGTTATTCAGGCGCATCAGCATTTCGACAGTTTCTGCGACTACCGGGTCATTCTGCGTATTCACGCCTTCACCCAGCACTTCGGGCAACCAGACAGCAGGAGGAATCGGGTCGGGATTGCTGACGATCGCACACAAGGTCGCCTGTGCTTCATCGAGACGCATGGCATCGCCGCCAAAAACGTCCGCTTCAAGGAGCTCTTCAAGATGGTCGAAATCGGCTTCGGTCAATGGATTCGGGTTCATGTGCGTTATCCTCGTTCAACGGCGGAATCATAGCCCAGTTTGGCAACGCATCTGGCTGAAAAAAGGAGAAATTGATGCCAAAAATTGAAAAGCAGGACGCCGAATGGCGCGAGCAACTTGATGAAATCCAGTACCACGTGACCCGCGAGAAAGGCACCGAGCGGGCGTTCACCGGCATTTACTGGGATTGCCACGACCAGGGCACTTACCGCTGCATATGCTGCGGTGCGCCACTGTTCTCATCCGCAGCCAAATTCGATTCGGGTTGCGGTTGGCCGAGTTTCCATTCACCGAATGACGAAAAACTCATCGATGAGCACGTCGACCGCAGCTTCGGCATGCGCCGCACCGAAGTCACCTGCCATGATTGCGGCGCTCACCTCGGCCATGTGTTTGAAGACGGCCCGGCGCCAAGCGGCCTGTGTTATTGCATCAACTCAGCCTCGCTGGCACTGGACCGCGACGACTAGGCGGCCTTAATCACTGTAGCCCAGCAAGCGCTGCCCTTCGTCTTCAAGCTTGAAACGGCGCACCGCAGCAACCAGCGAACGGGCCTGTTCCTCCAGACTTTCCGCTGCAGCGGCAGCCTGTTCGACCAATGCTGCATTTTGCTGCGTCGTTTCATCCATCTGACCGACGGCCTGCGTCACCTGCTGAATACTCAGCGACTGTTCGCGACTCGCCGTACTGATGCCGGTCACCAAGGCAGCCAATTGGCTGAAGCTGCGCAGCACTTCATCCATCGTGCTGCCGGTTTCATTCACCAGCGCAGCGCCGCCCTGAATTTGTTCGGCCGATTCGGCAATCAGTGACTTGATTTCGCGCGCTGCTGCGGCACTGCGTTGCGCAAGATTGCGCACTTCGGTAGCCACCACGGCAAAGCCGCGACCGAGTTCGCCGGCACGCGCCGCCTCAACCGAGGCATTGAGGGCAAGAATATTGGTCTGGAAGGCGATTCCGTCAATCACGCCGACGATATCGTTGATCCTGCGCGAACCGCTCTCGATCTCGGCCATCGTACTGACCACCCGCTTGACCATCGCACCGCCTTGAGTCGCAATGGCATTGGAACGCCCGGCCAGTTCAGCGGCCTCACTGGCATTGCCGGCATTTTTCTGAACTGTTTCATTGAGCAGTTCCATCGAACTGCTGGTTTGTTCAAGACTGGAAGCCTGCTCTTCCGTCCGCGAGGACAGGTCCTGATTACCGGCAGCAATTTCCTGCGCAGCGGTATTGATCGCCTCGGTCGCATCGCGAATGGTGCAGAGCACTTCACAAAGCCTGGCCACGGTTGCGTTCGTATCATCCTTCAGCTCACCGAACACGCCGTGATACTCGGTCGCAATGGTTTGTGTCAGATCACCCTGTGACACCGAGCGCAACACGCCTGCCACATCCTGCAAACCGGCCAAGGTGGTTTCCGACAAATGATTCAGTCCTTCGGCCAGACGCAGGAAGAATCCCTCCTTGCCTTCCAGTGCCAAACGCTGCGAAAAATCGCCAGCCAGCGCGGCACGGACCAGCGCATCGATTTCGTTTTCAGCCTCGACTTCCGCCGTGCGGTCCTTCCATTCGGCAACGGTCCCCAAGCGGGCGCCTTCTTCGTTGATCACCGGATTGGCGGTCACCACCATGTGGTGACTGCCCAGACGCAGTGCTGCAGCATGGGTGCCTGAAAGCGATGACAGCAAGCCAGCCTGCACCGCAGGATTCTTGTGGAAAATATCAATGCTCTTGCCCAGCAACTGGTCAGCCCGAAAATCCGGCAACTGGCGCTGGATTTCTTTTTCGGCATGCTGCAACAAACGCTGCACCGAGCGATTCAAATAAATGATGTGGCGCTCTGCATCGGCAATCATCACGCCGGTACTCACGTTATCGAGCGCAATCTTGATACGCAGCATTTCATCTGCAGTTTTACGTGCAGCACCCACATCCTCATGCAAACGCGCCTGCATCAAATCGAGATCGTGCATCACGCGTCCGATTTCATCCTCATGCATGACTTCGATCCGGTTGTCGTAACGCCCTTTGCCGATCTCGTCAAAAACCTCCAACACCGCATTGAGAGGACGAGTCACTGCGCGTCCGATGAACCAATACACAAACGCCAGGAAAGGAATGCTGAGCAGCAAGGCCACGCCCCCAAGCGCCATCATGAAACCGGATGCCTGTGCATTCACTTTTTCCAGCGAAATCTTCATGCTGACCACACCCAGCACATCGCCTTCCTTCACCAAATGGCAACCGAGGCAATCCTTGCCCAGATAGTTGCGACTGGCCTTGGCCGGAATTGCGGCTTCGAGCATGCCAAGTTTCTGATCAATCCGGAAAACCGGCTCGCCCTTCTGTGCAGCAAGGATTTCGTCGGCACTCTGCGCCCGGCCCAGAGGAATACCCTCGCCGAACTGCTTGCGCACCGGCTCGCCACGAATGACCTCCAGCGATTTGATGTTATCGGTATTTTTGACCTGATCGAGATATACCGCCCGTTCACCGACGGTGCCGGTAATCATCATCCCGGTCAATGCCGCCATGGTCATCTGATGCACGCTGAGCGCAAACTCCCTTGCCTGCTCAACGGCGTTGTCTTTCTGCTCGGCGTAAGCCCAATAAATCATGCCGGACCACAAAATGATCAGGATCAGCCAAATGCCTGAAACCAGACGAACCCAGATTTTGCGGTTATTGAACCAGCGAAACAATGCAGCCATTTGAAGCCCCCCGAAATGGCCGGCAATGCCGAACCCTATTATTGCCACGAGTATCCACCGAGAGACTTCGTCAGGCAATACAAAAACGGTTGATTTAAATCAAAAGTATCAAAATCAACAGCGCTAAAACTAGAGTCCCCGTGCCCACGCAGGCCGCAAATTTGCCTGACCGGCAATCGCCTGTCGAACTTGTGCGAGCAATTTATCCTTGTCCCCGCCCAGCGTTCCTTTCAATACCAACCAGTTGGAAGCGTGATCGGAACGAAAGACCGTTCGCTTCAAATGCAAACCTGAGAGGAAGGTTTCCATTTCAACAAACAACTCATGCTGGTCAAGCGGCTCCCAGCCGGAAAAGCCGGCGCGAAAACGCTGCTCACCCTGAGGAAAACTGACAACCAGGGTGGCCAGGTACTCCGGCTGACTTGCATTAAGCAGCCGGGCCGAATTTTCTGCATGCTGTTTCGACCAGGCCTTGCCGCCCAGACCATTGAGGATCATCACCGAACGGGTGATCCCGGCATGGCCGAGTTTATCCAGCGCATCGCAAGTGGTTTCAAAGGTTTCACCCTTGTCGACCGCAGCAAGAACCGCATCATCACCAGACTCGGCCCCGACATAAACCATCTTCAGGCCGGCGGCGGCCAGTTCATCAATTTCCTGCTGGCTTTTCTTGCGCAGGTTGCGCGGCAGGCAATAGCTGGAAATTCGCCGTACTGCCGGCAGGTGGGTACGAATCGCATCGAGAACGGTCAACAAGCGCCGAGTGGGCAAAACCAGCGCATCACCATCGGCCAGGAAAACCCGCCGTATGTGCTCGCCGTAGCGCTCCCCGGTGAGCCGGATGCTTTCCAGTATTTCGGCCTCGTCTCGCGCCCGAAATGCTTTTTGCGGTGCGGTATACATCTCGCAAAACGTGCATTTGTTCCACGAGCAGCCATCAGTCACTGGCAGGATCAGTGACTCAGCTTCGCTGGGGGGACGAAAAACCGGCTCGACGTAGCGGATGGGGATCACGTGCCACCAACGTTAAGGCGAAAGACCAGCGGTACCTCGGCCTTGCTGCGCGAAACGTAATCAAAAAAGACAATACCGTGCTTGCCGCGTGCAATTTCACGGCTGCTGGCCTTGTCGCTCACACGCCAAACCATGTCGCACCCGTAGGTGCTGTAGTCGTTTACGGCAAATTCAATTAACAGGGTTTCGCCATGGAAGGCCTCGGACCGGTATTGCGCAGCCACATCGGCGACCACGATGCCAGGGCCACCGACATCCAGTTCAGTCCAGCCAAAAGATTTGAAAAAACGCACCCGAGCTTCGGCAACCAACATCAGCAAGGCCGCATTGTCGAGATGGCGGCCATAATTGATGTGCTGAATATAAATAGGGATTTCGGTCGAAAATACGAAATGCTCGGGCAGGTCGATCTTGATGCGTGCCATGACAGGGGTTCCAGTTGATCAAGGCGCCATTCTAGCGATGAGTCTTCCTTGCGCGAAGAGGCGCAATCTGCAGCGACTGCCGACCAGCACCAGCCCAAGTAGCACAGTGTTTTCATGATGATTTCCCGACAGCATTTATCCCATCGGGCTAACAAACATGGCCACAACTGCATGTTTGAAAATGTAATGCCCGACCCTGTCAGGCACCCTCGCCACGGAGCCGGCCATATAAGGTGACCACGAGCAGAACCAGCGCCCCGGCAAGTACTCCAACAAGACCATCCAGCGTCATGGATACCAAGAAAGCCAAGGAGCCTGAAGATTCGGCCAGATGAGCAATTGCGTGATGCAACGGCGCAATCCCATGCGACAAAATACCGCCACCCACCAGGAACATGGCGGCAGTACCCACCACCGTCAGCAATTTCATCAGCTTGGGTGCAGCCACTAACAGCATGCCTCCCAGACTGCGCATTGCACCGCGCCCCTTGGTCAGCAACCAGGCACCCGCATCATCGAGTTTGACGATGCCGGCAACCAGTCCGTAAACGCCCACCGTCATCAGCAGCCCGATGCCAGCCAGCACGGCAAACTGGACCATCAGCGGCTTGTCGGCCACAGTCCCCAGCGCAATCACGATAATTTCGGCTGAAAGCACAAAGTCGGTACGAATCGCCCCCTTGATCTTCTCGGCCTCAAAAGCCGGTAAATCGATTGCTTCATCAGCCACGGCAGCCACTTCAGCCGCGTGGTGTGCGGCAATTTCCTCGGGCGCATGCAGCCACTTATGTGCAAGTTTTTCCACCCCTTCAAAACTGAGATAGAGGCCACCAAGCATCAACAAGGGGGTAATTGCCTGCGGCAGAAAGGCGCTGATCAGCAAGGCCGCCGGCACCAGAATCACCTTGTTGCGCAAGGAACCCACGGCCACAGCCCAAACCACCGGCAACTCGCGCTCGGCCCGCACTCCGGACACCTGATCGGCATTCAGGGCCAGATCATCACCAAGTACCCCTGCCGTTTTTTTGGCTGCAACCTTGGTCATCAGCGCCACATCATCAAGGATGCTGGCAATATCGTCGAGCAGTGCAAGCAGGCTGGCTCCGGCCATGGTATCTCCAAAATTCGGGCAAGTGACTATCAAGGTAGGCGCATAAGATACACCGACACGCCAACAAATCATCTGTAACTGCGCAGGCCACCCCAGAAACGAAAAAACCACCTTGCGGTGGTTTCTATCGTTCTGATTGGCGCGCCCGGAGCGATTCGAACGCCCGACCCTCTGGTTCGTAGCCAGATACTCTATCCAACTGAGCTACGGGCGCGCTGTCAGAGCGCCGCATTATACGGCGGGTCGCGTAAAATGCAAGCGTTTTCAGGAAAAACAGAGATGACAACGATACAGGTCTTCATGCCGAACTACCCGGAATGCTGGGAAAGCTGTGGCTCTTGTGCCAGTGGTGCGGTATTCGTACTTGAAGTGCTGGTTGCGACAGGTGACATATTGGCGGTCGACGACAATATCCTGACGCTGGAAACCGGCAAGGTGGCGCTGGATATTCCCACCCCTTACGCAGGTCGTGTCCTTGCAGTCCACGTTTGCACCGGCGATACCCCGCCGGCGCGAGCCCTGCTGTTGACGCTGGAAACCGTCTAGCCGACGTCCTTGCCCAGCCCTTCACTATCGCCACGGAACATGGCAGGCGTGAGGTCGTGTTTCTGCAGCAGACGATAGAACTCGGTCCGGTTGCGGTCGGCAATTCGGGCTGCATCGGCCACATTACCATCTGTCAGCTTGAGCAACTGCACCAGGTAGTTGCGCTCAAAGCGCTGCTTGGCTTCAGCGTAGTTGAGCGCTTCCATCACGGGTACGCGCAGTGCGCGCTGCACAAGACTGGCAGGAATCAGCGGCGTCGAGGTCAGGGCGCAGCATTGTTCAACCACGTTGTACAACTGGCGCACATTGCCTGGCCAGGATGCAGTCGCCAGCACTTCCAGTGCATCGGGTGCGAATCCGTTGATCTGCTTGCCGTTCTTGCTTGTCAGCAGCTTGACGAAATGCGTAGCCAGCAGCGGAATATCCTCGCGCCGCTCGTCTAGCCGGGGCAAGGTCAGGGAAACTACATCAAGCCGGTAATACAGGTCTTCCCGGAAATCGCCTTGCGCCATCGCGGCATCCAGATTGCGATGGGTTGCCGATAACAGGCGCACGTCGACCGGCTCGGACTTTGTCGCTCCCACCGGCCTGACTGCACGCTCCTGCAACACCCGCAGCAGCTTGACCTGCAAGGCAAGCGGCATATCGCCGATTTCATCGAGAAACAAGGTACCACCACCCGCAGCCTGGAACAGACCTTGACGGGCTGTCGCAGCACCGGTGAAGGCACCTTTGACGTGGCCAAACAATTCGGATTCGAGCAATTGCTCTGGAATTGCGCCACAGTTGATCGCGATAAATGGCCCTTTGGCACGCGGACTGGCGAGATGTATGGCCCGTGCCAGGACTTCCTTGCCGGTACCGCTTTCGCCACGAATCAACACGCTGGCTTCAGATGCCGCGACCATGCGGGCCTCGGAGAGCAGTTCGGCCATTCGGCTGCTACGGTAAACCACACCCTCCAGCCATTTTTCATCACTGCCGATCACTTGCCCGCCCTGCCCGCCCGGTCCCGACGGGGCCGACAACAACAGCGCCTGATCGATTTTTTCAAGCAATATCTGGCTATCGAAGGGTTTGGTGAGATAGCCGAAAACCCCCCGTGACGTCGCGTCGACCGCATCAGGGATAGTGCCGTGCGCTGTCAGGAGAATCACCGGCAGCGTCGGTCGGGTACGTCGGATCTCCTCGAATAGCGAGAGCCCGTCACGCCCCGGCAGGCGGATATCGCTCACCACCACACGCGGCGGCTCAACGGCAATTCGGGTCAAGGCCTCTTCCGCCGAAGTCACGGCAGTCACCCGGAAACCACGCGCCTGCAAGCGCATGGTCAGCAGGCGAAGAATATCCTCATCGTCATCGACAACGAGAATGTGTGGCTGGTTGTTGTTCATGGTGCGACTCCTACAGGAGGTCTGGTTCGCTGCCCGAGGCGCCGCTCGATATCGGTCAGTCGCTCCAGTTTTTCCGTCAGCTCGGCAGACTTCCGCTGGCCCTCGCGAATCTGCTGACTTTGCCGGTCGTTAATCACTTCCTGACGAATGCGTTCGCCAATCTGGTCGGAGAGCATTCGCGCCACAATCAGCAGGCGCTTCATCGCTTCATCGATTGGCGCAATCCGCAGGAGATCGGCCAGCAGGCTCTGGGCTTTGCTCAATTCCTGCAAACTTGCCCGTGGCTGACTGTAGACCATGGCCAGACGCAGGCGGTTACCCGGCGTTAACGGCATCGCCTGCAGATGCTGCCGCTCATGGGCAAGCTCTCCCGGAGCCAAGCGGATGAGTTCAAGATAATAGTCAAGGTCAGGCATGGCGGGCGGCGGTGCAGGTACGATCACCCGCCGCTCGACGACCTTGGGTGAAGGCTCAACGGACGACGAGAGCGGCACAGTAGTGAGCGGTTTGGAAGCGCATCCAGCCAGCAGCAATAACAAGAGACAAAAAATCGACCTACTGATCATCAGGTATTTCCACACAAAAATTCGCCCCCACGGGGCTCTCAAGCAAACTCACCCGCCCATCCATTGCAGCTGCCAATTCGCGCACGATCGACAATCCGACCCCGCTCCCCTGACGTGGCGATGGGGCTTTGTTCCGACCTTGCACAAAGGGATCAAAAATCCGCTCCCTGTCCTCGGGGGCTACACCGGGGCCTGCGTCAGCACACTCAAAACGCAGCTTGCCATCCTGGCGTACAACACTGAGCTGGATCGTGCTGCCATCCGGGCTGAAATCAATGGCGTTGGATAATAAATTATCAAGAATCACCGCGACTTTCTCACGGTCCATCCGGGCAAAGCCTGGGGGATATGCCAGTTTTAGTTCAAGCTCGCGGGCCGCAAGGTGCAAACGGCGTTCGGCCGCAGCGCCCAGCAACAACGACTGCAGTTCAACTCGCTCGATATTCAGCCTGCGGCCTTCAAAAGCGGCGGCATTCAGCGTGAGCAGGCTCTCGATCTGCTTTTGCAAGGCAGCGACGTTGTGCGAGAGGATGCCGACCACTTCTCGCTGTCTTTGCTCCAAAGGACCCGGCACCTCATCAGCCAGCAGAGCCACCCCCTCCTTGAGCGCAGTCAGTGGGGTTTTGAGTTCGTGCGATACGTGGCGCAAGCTGCGCTGACGGTCCGACTCCAGTTCCGCCAGACGCAAGCGTAGCCAGTCCAGACGCTGCCCAAGACTTTGCAGGTCGTCCGGGCCATCGATATCAATGGCTGTTTCAAAACGTGAGGCACCGAGTCGGATCACTGCCGCTTCAAGTTGACGCACTGGGCGCACCAGCCACCAGCCCATAAGCACCGCAACCAACAGCGCCCCGGCAGTTGCGAGCAGAATTTGCCCCCCCAAGGCCAAGCGACGTTTTTCAAGCTCATCGATCAGGCGCTCGTTCTGGCCGTCAATCCAGCGCTTACCCAAACGTTCCAGCTCATCGTTCAGTGCCGTCAGACTATCCAGTTGCGCCCCCACCCGGCGTTGCTCAAGCTTCTCCCGAACGCCTTTGCGCAGGGAGGTTGCCAGCTTGCGCCAATCTGCAAGCTGGGTTGCCAGAACATGCCCACCCATACTTTCCAGGCGCGACACCAATACCAGCGACAAATTCATCGTCTCGTCAAACTGTTCGAGAATGGCCGCATCGCCAAGAATCAGGTATTGGCTGGCGCTACGCTCCACATCAATGGTGCGCTCACCCAGCTCCTGAATCGCAGCCATCATCTCGATCGCTTCTTCGCTTCCCTGACGCGATTGGGCGGCCAACCTTTCCAGCATCACCCAGCTGCTCCAGGCAGAACTGCCGAGCAAAATCAGGATCAACGCAAAGCCGGCAAACATGCCAAGCCGGAAGGAAATATTTTTCAGCCGCACAAACTTCCCAAAATAAAAATGCAGAAGCAATAATCTTTTGAAATCATGAATTTAGCAACCATGTCGCCATTTTGCGACATTTTAAACCTTGAAGCGCTTGGCAGTTTTGTCAAAACGGAGATTTTCATGTCGCCATTTAACGACACACCAGAAATCTAGCCAATCGCTGCGAAGCGCCGTAGACTGCCTGCTTCCCATTTCGTCACAGGCAATCCCTCCATGGCTCAATATGTGATGTCCATGCTCCGCGTGAGCAAGATCGTCCCGCCCAAGCGGCAGATCATCAAGGATATTTCCCTCTCCTTCTTTCCCGGCGCCAAGATCGGCCTGCTGGGTTTGAATGGTTCCGGCAAGTCGACCGTACTCAAGATCATGGCCGGCGTGGACAAAGAGTACGACGGCGAAGTCCAGCACCTGGCCGGCGTCTCGATTGGCTACCTGCCACAGGAACCGCAGCTCGACGCGGCAAAGACCGTCAAGGAAGAGGTTGAATCTGCCCTCGGCGAAGTCATGCAGGCACAGGCCAAGCTCGAAGCCGTCTATGCCGCCTACGCGGAAGAGGATGCCGATTTCGACAAACTGGCCGAGGAGCAGGCCCGTCTTGAAGCCATCATTTCCACCGCCGGTGCCGATACCGAAGCGCAGATGGAACTGGCTGCCGACGCCCTGCGTCTACCACCCTGGGATGCCGTGATCGGCAACCTCTCCGGTGGTGAAAAACGCCGCGTCGCCTTGTGCAAGCTGCTGCTTGCCAAGCCCGACATGCTGCTGCTTGACGAACCGACCAACCACCTCGACGCCGAATCGGTCGAATGGCTGGAGCAATTCCTCGTCCGCTTCCCGGGCACCGTCGTCGCCGTCACCCACGACCGCTACTTCCTCGACAACGCCGCCGAATGGATTCTCGAACTCGACCGCGGGCATGGCATTCCGTACAAGGGCAATTACTCCAGCTGGCTGGAGCAGAAGGAAGCCCGCCTGGAAACCGAAAACAAGCAGATCGACG
>CALAGF010000330.1 GCA_937892345.1 uncultured Rhodocyclaceae bacterium
CGAGTGGATCCTCGAACTGGACCGCGGCCACGGCATTCCCTGGAAGGGCAACTACTCCTCCTGGCTGGAGCAGAAGGAAGCCCGCCTGGAAACCGAAAACAAGCAGATCGACGCCCACATGAAGGCGATGAAGCAGGAACTGGAATGGGTGCGCTCGAATCCGAAAGCGCGCCAGGCCAAGTCCAAATCGCGTATCGCCCGCTTCGAGGAAATGTCGAGCCAGGAATATCAGAAGCGCAACGAAACCCAGGAAATCTTCATTCCGGTCGGCGAGCGCCTGGGCGGCAAGGTCATCGAGTTCAACGGCGTCACCAAGACCTTCGGCGACAAGCTGCTGATGGATAACGTCAGCTTCACCATCCCGGCCGGCGCCATCGTCGGCATCATCGGCCCGAACGGTGCCGGTAAATCGACGCTGTTCAAGATGATCACCGGCCAGCAGCAGCCGGATGCGGGTACGGTCGACATCGGCCCAACGGTCAAAATCGCCTACGTCGACCAGTCACGTGACTGCCTCGACGGCAACAAGACGGTATTTGAAGAACTGGCCCAGGGCAGCGACGTGCTGCAAATCGGCAAGTTCGAAATGCCGTCGCGCGCCTACATTGGCCGCTTCAATTTCAAGGGCGCCGACCAGGGCAAGCAGGTCGGCAACCTCTCCGGTGGTGAACGTGGCCGCCTGCACCTGGCCAAGACGCTGATGGCTGGCGGCAATGTCCTGCTGCTCGACGAACCCTCCAACGACCTCGACGTCGAAACCCTGCGCGCGCTCGAAGATGCGCTGCTCGAATTCCCTGGCTGCGCCATGGTCATCTCGCACGACCGCTGGTTCCTCGACCGTATCTGTACGCACATCCTGGCGGCCGAAGGCGAGTCGCAGTGGAATTTCTTCGAAGGCAACTTCCAGGAGTACGAGGAAGACAAGAAGAAACGTCTGGGTGAGGAAGGGGCAAAACCCAAGCGGATTCGCTACAAGCCGATTACCCGCTGAAAATTGCCTGTTTGCTACGGTCGACCGCAGCAAACAGGCAAAACACAAATGCAAAACGGGCGCCATTTCGGCGCCCGTTTTTTCTTTTCTTCCCCCCGCACTTGCGGAAGGCCGAAACCGGATATTAATGCTTCAAGCTGGCAGAGAAAACTGCTTTGGACTTGTCGGAAAAATGGAATTCGTTAAAAGCGCGGTCGATTTCCTGAGCATTGCGGCCCTCGGAATGATCTTCAAAACTGATACCCAGCAACTTGCCATTGGCGGCAAGCGTTTGAAAGGCGTAGCGCCAACGTTGCGCTTCGGCGAGCCGCTCACGCAGTTCGACTTCGTTGGAGATGGCGATTCCCGCATTTTTCAGGGAATCCAGAAATTGCTCGAAAGATTCGTTGCTGAGGCTGCCCATTTTGTTTTGTCTCCAGTCAATATCAGTTGAACACACGATGTACCTGGCGGTTTTCACACTGCACCGACACCGAAGTGAGACCGGTTGGATGCGATAATTCCGCCCATGAAACCAAAGCAGACGCTCTCCGCCGCCCTTCCGGAACTTCGCCCCGAGCAATCCATCGATTTGCTCAAGGAACTCCATATCCTGACGCGTGACGGCAAACTCAACCAGGACACCCGCCGCAAGCTCAAACAGGTTTACCACCTGGTCCAGTTCATCGAACCTCTACTCAATGAAGCCGAAAGTCTGGTCGACCACGGGGCCGGGAAATCTTACCTCGGCTTCATCTTGTACGATCTATGTATCAAGAAGCGTGCCAGCGGCAGTGTGTATGGCATCGAAACGCGAGCTGAACTGGTCGAACGCTCCCGTCACTTGGCTGAGAAACTGGGCTTCGAGCGCATGCACTTTCTCGCCTGCACAGTCGAGGATTCCCTGCATGACATCGCGATACCAAAACGGGTCGATGTCGTGACGGCATTGCATGCCTGCAACACCGCAACCGACGATGCCATTCGCTTTGCACTGGCTCGCGAAGCCCGTCATATCGTGCTTGTGCCCTGTTGTCAGGCTGAAGTTGCGGCGGAAATGCGGGCACGAAAAAACGATTCCTTGAGCCGAACGCCACTCGCTGAAATGTGGCGCCATCCAATCCATACAAGAGAGCTTGGCAGCCATCTGACCAACGTGTTGCGCTGCCTTTTGCTGGAGTCACATGGCTACGAAGTCACGGTCACCGAACTGGTTGGCTGGGAACATTCCATGAAAAATGAACTCATTATTGCCAGCAAGCGTGGCGGCCCCCGAAAAAACGCCAAAGAACGGGCTGAAACCATCTTGCGCGAGTTCAACATCGAAACACTCTCTTCACGATTTATCTATTAAAAACATAATGATGCGACACCAACATCCCCTTGAACTGCTGGCCCCGGCCAAGAATGCCGAGTTCGGTATCGAAGCCATCAAGCATGGCGCCGATGCCGTTTATATCGGCGGTCCGGACTTCGGTGCACGCTACGGCGCGGGCAATTCTGTCGCTGAAATCCGACACCTCTGTCACTACGCACACCGCTACCATGCCCGCGTCTTTGTCGCCGTGAACACCATCCTCCATGATGATGAGCTCGAAGCCGGCCGCCGGTTGTGCTGGGAACTGTATGAAGCGGGGGCCGATGCCTTGATCATTCAGGACATGGGGCTGCTGGAACTCGAACTCCCGCCTATTCAACTACATGCGAGTACCCAGACGGATAATCGCAACCCTGCAAAGGTCAGGTTTCTGGAAGATGCAGGCTTCTCGCAAGTGGTCCTGGCACGCGAAATGAGCATCGACGAAGTGGCTGCAGTGGCCGAAGAAACCACGATCGCGCTGGAATACTTTGTTCATGGCGCCCTCTGTGTCGCTTATTCCGGACAGTGCTATATCAGCCAGGCCCACACTGGCCGCAGCGCCAATCGCGGCGAGTGTTCGCAAGCCTGCCGCTTGCCCTATACGCTGGTCGACGACAAGGGCAAGGTCATCACTGAAAACCAGCATCTGCTGTCGATGAAGGATAACAACCAGACCGACAACCTGCTCGCGCTGGTCCGCGCCGGCATCAGTTCGTTCAAGATCGAAGGCCGCTTGAAAGACCTGTCCTACGTCAAGAACATCACCGCGCATTATCGGTCGCTACTCGACGACATCATTGCCAGAAACCCGGAATACCGCCGCATCTCCAGCGGGCGCAGCACCTACACCTTTACACCGCAGCCGGACAAAACCTTCAACCGCGGCTATACCGACTATTTCGCCGGTGGGCGCCAGGACGACATCGGCGCCTTCGATTCGCCAGCTTTTGTCGGAGAGTTGATTGGCAACGTAACCCGCATTGGTGACGGCTTTTTTACGGTCGATGCCGCAAAACCTTTCAACAATGGTGATGGTGTCTGTTTCTACGACGCCCACGGCGACGTGGTTGGCATGCGCATCAACCGCGCCGATGGTATGACCCTCTATCCGGCCAATATTCCTGAAGAGCTGAGTGAAGGCGCAACCCTGTTTCGCAACCGGGATCAGGAATTCGAGCGGGCATTGGAGAAGGAATCTGCGGATCGCCGGGTGTCGCTAAAACCCGAATTCCGCGAAACCGGCAGCGGCTTTACGCTAAGCCTGACTGACGAAGACGGCATCATTGTCACGGTCGACCTGCCGCGCAGCGAAAAAATCGGCTGTGAGCTTGCCCAGCAGCCCGAGCAAGCCATGAGCAAGCTCAAGGAAAACCTCGGCAAGTTCGGCAACACCATGTTTGTTGCTGACTCCGTTGAACTTGAACTGACCCAGCCCTGGTTTTTCCCGGTCAGCGTGATCAATGCCTTGCGCCGTGAAGCCACGGAAAAATTGGAAGCAGCCCGGATTGCCGCCCATCCGCGCCCAGCTCGCGCGGTACCTGCGCTAGAGCCTGTCCCCTATCCTCAGGACGAACTCACCTATCTCGGCAATGTCTTCAATGCCAAAGCCCGCCAGTTTTACGAAAAGCATGGGGTCAGGCTGATTGAAGAAGCCTACGAAGCCGGCAACGAAAAAGGCATGGTCTCGCTGATGATCACCCGCCACTGCCTACGCTACAGCTTCAATCTCTGCCCCAAGGAAGTGAAGCACCTCAAGCCCGACCCGATGACCTTGATCAACGGCAACGAAAAGCTGATTCTCAAGTTCGACTGCAAGGCCTGCGAAATGCACGTCGTCGGCAAGATGAAAAAAGGCGTCAAACTCAATCTGGGCAGTATTCGGCCCAATTGATCGCACTGCCACGCATCGCACGCGTAAAAAAAGCGGACACCAGGGTCCGCTTTTTTATTGCTGCAGAAAAAGTTACTGCACGCGGATCTCGACGCGACGACCCTCTTCTGCACTCCCGGTACCCACAGTAGATTCCGGTTTGCGCAATTTGACGCGGTCGACCGCAACACCGCCAGCCACCAGCGCATCACGCACGGCAAGCGCACGTTGCTTGGCCAGTTCGGCATTCGTTGCAGCATCGCCGGACTCGTCGTGGAAACCGGACAACAGCACGATGGCTTCAGCATGTGCAGCCAGCGCTTCAACCGTCTTGGACACCGCAGCCTGATCTTCCGCATTCAGCGCGGCGGAACCCACGGCGAAATAGACCTTGGCCAGCGCATCGCCCACCGGCGCAATGTCGCTTTCGTCGGCAGCCACAACCGGTGTGGCCGGCGCTTCGATGGCAACCGGCTGGGCTACGGCTTGGGCCGACTGCGAAGACTTCCAGATGGCAACACCGGAGACCAGGGCGATCACACCCGCAACTACAAATCCCAGCACCGCAAAAACAATACCTTGTGTTTCGTTATCGTCTTGATCCGACATGCTTCTCTGCCTTTCTTCGATGATGTAAAAATACCCCGGCATTTTAACCGCCAGAACCGCGCTTTAGTATCTCCGGCGTCAACTGCAGCGAGGTGTCGCCCTGCGCCACCCACACCGTACCCTCCTGAATCGTGCAATCCACCCGCATACCGCGTTCCGCCAGCCCGGCCAGTGCCGCCGCATCTTCGGCGCTCAGGCGCAGCACAGTCAAATTATCGTGCCGCGCCAATGCCGGCGAAATCTGCTCCCACCACACGTCGACCGCACGCGATCCATAGCTCAGCACAATCGCGCGATCAGCCTTGTTCGCGCCTTTGCGGATACGTGTTTCGTCCGGCATGCCCACCTCGATCCAGGTTCGTACCACGCCTGAGGGATCAATTTCGATCAATGCCGGCTCATCATCACTCGACAGCCCCTTGCCGAAGCTCAAATCCTGACTGGCGAACAAGGCAAAAGCGAGCAGACGAACCATCATCCGCTGATCGTTCTCCGAGGGATGACGCGCCAAGGTCAGCGCGTATTCGGCGAAATGCCCGCGATCCAGATCGGAAACCTGTAATTCGGCCTTGAAGATGGTGGATTTGAGTGCCATGGCCCGTCCCGGAAAAAGCGCGGATTATCCCATGACGAAGCCACACTCAGCCGTTAGCATCGATACCGTCAACTTTTCCGGATCAGTTCGCATGTACGAAAGCCAATCCGTTGCCCGAAAACGTTGCGCCAGCTGCGAGCACTGGCGCGGATTTCGTTTGCCCGGCACGACGCCGGACTACGTGCTGATCGAATCCGAAACCAGCACCGGCCTGTGTTGTGGTGGCGGGTGGCATGATGCCGAGCGCCGCGCTCGTTCAGCCTGCGGCCATTGGTTGCGCTGGCATCCATTGCCGGAAAACTGAACTCAGGCGGCCACAAAAGTCTCGCAGAGATAACGTGTGCGCGCCTCGATCTTGCCAAACAGGTAGTTCAGGTCCGCATGCCAGTCGAGCGACAACTGTTCGCAAGCAGCCTCAGACAATTGGCCAACACGCGCCTCTTCGTGATGGGAAAGATCCAGCGCATTGGCGATGGCCTCCGCAACGTGCGTCGTCGCAACCAGCTTGTCAGCCGGCGGATAGCGATCATGATGATGAGCAATCGCCGCAACCACCGAGGCAGGCAACTGCCATGCATTGGCCAGCACACGCCCGACAACGCAATGATCAGTGCCAAAATGCGCGCGCTCGGTTTCCAGAATGCAGGCTTGTGGACGTGCCTGCGTGGCCATTCTCACCCGCTGGAATTCCAGCGGATAGCAACGGGCCATCCACAACTGGCCGATATCATGGAGCAAACCACCCACCAGCGCGTAATCAACTGAAAAATGCGCTATCCGGGCCAATTCCTGAGCGGCAACACCCACCGCCACGCTGTGCTCCCAGAAATAATTGCTCATCCGGCTCTCGCGTGAAAACTCCGCAAGACTCACTGCCAGCACAATCTCGCGCACCCTGGACAAGCCGATCAGCGATACCGCAACCTGCATGTCCTTCAGCTCTCGCTGGCTCCTTCCACCCATCGCCGCAGTATTGGCCAGCGAAAAAATCCGCCCGGTGATGACCGGATCGCGTTCGACCAACGAAGAAAGCGTACCGATGGTGGCATTGTCATCATCCAGCGTTTTCAGAATGTCATTCACCACCGTCGGAAAAGCGGGCAGCAGCACCGCCCGCTCGATGATTTCCGCTTCACTCAGATGGAGAGGCATCACATGCTCCGGTACGCCAGCACCGCCTTGTACAAGCCTGCAGCGGCAGGGCGTGAGCGGTCAACCAATGAAAAAATCACATCCAGCCGTGCCCGGGATCGCTCGACGGCCTCAGCGTACTCCGCCTCGCTACGCGAATCAGCTTCCTGAATACACAGGAACTCGCCATGACGAAGCGCAATCTGGCGGATGTTTTGCTCGGTCAGTTCATGTCCGGCCGGGAGTGAAAAATTGGTCACACCATGTTCTGCGATGATCAGTGGCGCACCAAGCACCATATCTTCCCGAGCTTCCGACAAAGGGATGTAACGCAAACGTGTTTTCAAGGCGGCGACCTCCAAATAAGCACTCGAGTAAGCCAAGCTGCCGCAAAATATAACACAATCGTTAAATTTAATAAATACATCATTGCAAGATCTACAGGTGAGATCGGCCTGCCAAATATCGCGCAATCTGACACTCACTGGCTACGATTCAGCTACGGTCGCCTGAAAAAGCAAAAAGCCCAGTTTTCAAACTGGGCTTTTTGCTTGATTCTTGGCTCCTCGACCTGGGCTCGAACCAGGGACCTACGGATTAACAGTCCGGCGCTCTACCGACTGAGCTATCGAGGAATTACGTTGTGTGTGCAACGAAGGCGCGCATTATATACAAACTTTTCCGGATCAAACCAGCCTTGGAAAAAAAGTTTGCCTACAAATTTTGATCTTCGGCAGGGTCGACCGCAGACAGGGCAGTTTTGTTGGCTTCCTTGAGTTCCGCCAGGCGTGCGGCTCGCAGTTCCGGGGTTTCCAGCGTAATGCGGCCGAGCGTCCCGCTGCGGTAGTCGTTGATCAGGATACCGGATGCTTTTTCAAGATCGAGTTCGCCGCCACGGCCCTTGATGATGCAGCCGCGCTTTCTGGCGATGGCTTCCAGGGCTGCCACGGCATCCATGCCATCCATGCCATCCAGGCTCAGGTTGTAGCGTGCGGCCAGCAGCGCCGGATAGTGCTCAATCAGAAAACCGGCCAGCCAGGTGGCGACTTCTTCGTCAATGTAGGCATTGACGCCGACCGAATGGCTGGCGGCCATCATCAGGCCGTCTACCGGGTGCTCGATCTTCGGCCACAGCATCCCCGGCGTGTCGTAAATGGTGAGCCGAGAGTTGATGTCGATACGCTGCTGGCTTTTGGTGACAGCGGGCTGATCGCCGACGGCCGCCACTTTCCGATCT
>CALAGF010000331.1 GCA_937892345.1 uncultured Rhodocyclaceae bacterium
GGTGTCGTTTCCGTCACCGCCTTCGATGGTTTCGATCCCGATCAGCGTATCGGTATCTACCGCACCGACAGCCCCCGTCACCACCGTCGAAGCTGAACCGAGCACGATCGCCAGTGCGCCTTGCTCGCCACTGTAGCTTGCCGTATCACCTGAACTGTGTGCGCCGCCGACCAAAGTATCATCGCCAGCACCGCCGCGCAGGATATCGTCCCCGGCGCCGCCATCGAGACGGTTGTTGGCCGCATCACCGCTCAGTCGGTCATTACCGCTGCCGCCAACGATGTTTTCGATGTGCTTGAGCACATCCGTGCCGATGCCGGTACCCGTTGCCAAGCCATTTTCTGCGGTTTCAGCCAGGTTGACCGTAACAGCGGTCAGGATATGTGCGTAATCCGCGGTATCGACCTCGACGCCACTGCCGCCGTCGAATTCGTTGTTGATGTTGCCGGACTGACCAATGAAGGTATCCTGCCCGCCACCACCGATGGCTTTTTCGAAATTGGAAACGCTTTGCTGATCGGTATAGGTCGACCCACCGTCAAAGGTCTGAATCTTGCCGGCGTTGAAATCAACCTTCAGTCGCTGGCTGCCGAGACTGGTCAGATCCAGGGTATCGAAACCCGCATTGCCGTTCAGCGTGACACCTTGCTGGATGCCGCGTACGAGATCGTCGCCCTGACCGGCATTGATCAACTCGATGCTGTAGAGCGAATCGACACCGTAGGTCGTTCCGCCGTCGAGTTTGGCGTAGGTCTGGCTCGCACCGTCGATCAGTCCAAGATCGACAGTCAGTGGCGTAGAAGCCGTTGCCGCCGAGTAATCCGCCAGATCGTTGCCGGCATTGCCGACCAGCAGATCATCCCCTTCATTACCGGCAAGGACGTCATCCCCGTCACCGCCGTAGAGACTGTCATTGCCCAGACCGCCTTCCAGCGTGTCGCTGCCACCGTTGCCCAGGAAAATATTGGCGGCAGCATCGCCCACCAGACTGTCGCCGACAGAACCACCGCTGATTTCCTCGATATTCGCAACGCTCATCGAGATGCCGGCACTGCCAACATTCGATCCGCCAGCATTGAGGCGAGCGTCAATCCGGGTGCTCAGCGCGCTCAGATCGAGCCGGTCGCTGCCATCATCACCATCCAGTACAAAACCACCGACCAGACCATTGAAGGTATCGCCTTGCTTGCCACCAATGATTTTTTCGATTTCAGTGAGTTGATCCACACCGTAGCCGTTGACCGTAGCGGCACCTGTACCGGTGAGCTGGACTGAAAGCGCGGAAGCGTTGTAAGCGGAGTAGGTCACGACATCGATGTCGCTACCGCTGCTGCCGCCCACCAGCACATCGTTCCCGTCCGTGCCGAAGAAGGTATCCGCCCCGCTCCCGCCTTCAAGACGGTTGGCACCGGTATTGCCCGTCAATTGGTCGTTACCCTGTCCGCCGATGACATTTTCGATGCCGATCAGGGTGTCGGAAATGCCACTGCTGGCGATCTGGAAGCCCGAAGCCCGTTCACTGGCCAAATCCACGGTAATCCCGAAAGTGGCCAGGCCATAATCAACCGTGTCGACACCCGCACCCGAGCCACCGACAAATTCGTTCGCTACCTGGTCATTGACGCTGATGAACAAGTCACTACCCGTGCCACCGACGGCACGTTCGATGCCATTGAGGGTCATCGTTCCGGCGCCGATTGCGGCATAGCCGCCAGTTTGACTCAGGCGGAACTCGATATTGCCGCTCTGGGCGCTGGCATTCATTGCGCCGTCATAGACCTGGGAGAGATCGAGCTGGTCCAGACCCAGTGCACCGGTCAACGTCGTTCCGGCAACAAAACCCTTGAAAGTATCGTTGCTGTCACCCGTTTCGATATGCTGGATGCTGATCAGCGTATCGATGTCGCCCCCTTCAAAAGCCAAGGCCGAGGCGGAACCCAGGCGAACTTCCACCGACACACCGGCATCGAAAACAGCCTTGTCGTTGTCGGCACCGCCATCAATCAGGTCAGAACCCAAGCCGCCCAGGAGAAGATCCTCACCAGCACCACCTTGCAGGGTGTCCGCGCCATCTTCACCGCGCAAGCTATCCTTGCCCGCACCGGCAACCAGCTGATTGCCGAGCGCGTTACCGGTAATACTGTCATCCCCGCCGCCGGTGACGACATGCTCGAAACCCACCAGCGTATCGGCGCCGATGCCATCGCCAGAGGCCCGTTCAGTCGTCAGATTGACGGTCAGCGCATTGTTGATTGCGCCGTAATGAATGGTGTCTGCGCCATTGCCGGCAGTCAGTGCGTTGTTGCCTTCATTGCCGTAGAAAGTGTCACTGCCCGACGTGCCCACCGCATTCTCGAAGTTGCGCAACTCCTCACGCACAGTGCCTTCGAGATTGCGGACAAAACCGGCTGATGTGGACAAATCAATGGTGTACGCGCTACCAGCGGCAAGACTGTTGTCGGACAAATCAATGGTATCGACATCGGTCAAGGCGCTGTTTTCACCCGCATCGATGGTGATCCCGTTGCGCGCGCCCAAGACCATGTCGTTGAACTCACCCGTCTTGATGATTTCAACGCTGGTCAGGGTGTCCGTACCCAACACCGTGCTGCTGCCACGAACAACGATGTCCGAGGTGTTGACCGTGACGTTCAGGCCAACTGCGGCGCCTGTCACATCGTATTCATCAGCCGAACTGCCACCGCCATTGATCACGTTGTCGGTCGCACTGTTGTCGCCGATCACCGTATCCTGCCCGCCACCCAAAGTCAGGTTTTCAATGTTGCGCAAGGCTTGCGAACCCGTCACTGCAGGTGAAATTTGCTGTGCGTAACCGGCCGTCTTTGAGAGGTCAACCTTGAAGTTGTTGGTCCCGGCAACGCCGGACAAATCCAGGGTATCGACGCCAGCAGCGCCATCCCAGGTAAAGCCTGTGGTGAAATCCCCGCCCGTCGCGGCCTTGAAGGTATCGCCGGCACTGCTGCCCAGCACCTGCTCAATCGCCGTCAGCGTGTCCGTGCCCACCAGAACGTCGCCCTTGACGACTGCCGCGCCCGTCGTGCCCCACTCGATCGTGACCGCTTCGCTCCCGGCATAGCTTGCCTGGTCGGCTGCATTGCCGCCTTCCAGCACGTCATTGCCTGCGCCGCCAAACAGCGTGTCCGCACCGTCGCCCCCCTGAATCAGGTTGGCCTGTGCGTCCCCGGTCAGCGTGTCCGACTGGTTCGAACCAATGATGTTTTCAATGCCGACCAGCGAGTCGACCGAACCAAACCCGTCCGTCGCCTGACCCGCCTGCAGATTCACGCTCACCGCAACACTGGAGCCCGCATACGACACCGTATCGGTCCCGCCTTCACCGTACAGCGTGTCCGCGCCGCCCGCGCCAATCAGCGTGTCCGAACCAGCACCACCGTACAGTGCATTCGCACGCCCATCGCCCACCAGCAGGTCAGCGCCGCTACCCGTCTTGACGTTCTCGATCCCGATCAGTCGATCCGTACCTGCACCACTGATTTCGCCATAGCTCAGGTCCTTCGCCAGATCCAGACTCAGCGCGCCACTCAGCCCGCTGTAGTCCGCCGTATCCGTATCCGCGCCGCCATCCAGTGTGTCGTTCGCGCTCGAACCGTCAACATCCCCGGATTTCAGTACGTCGTCTCCGGCACCCGTCTCCAGCACATTGCTTGCCGTGCTGCCAACCACCGTGTCCGCGTTCGAACCCGTCTTCACGTTCTGGATGTTCGCCAGCGTCTGCGTCACGCTGCTGTCTTGCGTCCGCGCCGTACCCGCCGTCAGATCAACCACCAGCGACGCGCTCAGGTTCGTGTAAATCACCTGATTCGCCGTGCCCAGACCACCGTCCAGTGCAACACCATGTACCAGACCAATAAAGCGGTCATCCTGCGTGCTGCCGATCAGGGACTCGATGTTCTTCAGGGTGTCCGTGCCTGTCACGGCACCCGTCGCGATGAACCCGCTACTGGCGCCAGGCACCAGGTTGACCGTCAGCGCATCGCTCGTCACATTGGTGTAACTCATGGTGTCGGTTTCTCCGCCACCATCAATCGTGTTGTTGCCTTCGTTCCCGTAGAACGTGTCCTTCCCTGCTGTACCGACCGCATTCTCGAAGTCCTGCAACAGCATCGTCACCGAGCCGGCCTCATTCTGGACGAAGCCCGCCGTATTGCTCAGATTGACTGTGTAGCCTTTGCCTCCGGTGACCGGCGCATAAGTCGCATTCGAGAGATCGATCGTATCGACGTCCGTCCCGTTGTCTCCACCGTCAACGGTCAACCCGTGCGTGACACCCAAAACGGTATCGTTCCGGGCATCGCCCAGCAGCAGCACATCCACCGACGACAGGGTGTCGGTACCGACTACACCGGAAGTCCCGGCGAGTACCACATTGTCAAGACCAGCGATGCTGACGGTGACCGCACTCCCTGCACTCGTCAGGTCATATGTGTCCGTCCCGCTGCCGCCTTCAATCCGGTTGTCCGAGATGCTGCCCTTGATCAGGTTCGTCCCGTTCAGCAGCTTCACGTTCTCAATGTTCAGCAGCCCGCTTGTCCCGGCAATGCCGGTCGCGCTGACGAAACCGCCGCTCGCATTCAGATCAACGGTGTAATCCTTGCCCGCCGCCGTCGTCAGATCCAGTGTGTCCGCGCCACCCGAACCATCGAGGGTAAAGCCCGTTACGAGGGTATTGACGCCTGCACCCGCCTTGAAGGTATCGCCTGCGTTACCTCCCAGAATCTGTTCGATGCCGGTCAGGGTATCCACACCCACTGTCGCATCACCCGCAACTGTCGCCGATTGCGTGGCCAACCAGGACACCGTCACTGCAGAAGTCCCGGCATAGCTGGCCTGATCCACGCCACTGCCACCTTCCAGCACGTCATTGCCTGCGCCGCCAAACAGTGTGTCGGCACCGACACCGCCCTGAATCAGGTTGGCCTGTGCGTCCCCGGTCAGCGTGTCCGACTGGTTCGAACCAATGATGTTTTCAATGCCGACCAGCGAGTCGACCGAACCAAACCCGTCCGTCGCCTGACCCGCCTGCAGATTCACGCTCACCGCAACACTGGAGCCCGCATACGACACCGTATCGGTCCCGCCTTCACCGTACAGCGTGTCCGCGCCGCCCGCGCCAATCAGCGTGTCCGAACCAGCACCACCGTACAGTGCATTCGCACGCCCATCGCCCACCAGCAGGTCAGCGCCGCTACCCGTCTTGACGTTCTCGATCCCGATCAGTCGATCCGTACCTGCACCACTGATTTCGCCATAGCTCAGGTCCTTCGCCAGATCCAGACTCAGCGCGCCACTCAGCCCGCTGTAGTCCGCCGTATCCGTATCCGCGCCGCCATCCAGTGTGTCGTTCGCGCTCGAACCGTCAACATCCCCGGATTTCAGTACGTCGTCTCCGGCACCCGTCTCCAGCACATTGCTTGCCGTGCTGCCAACCACCGTGTCCGCGTTCGAACCCGTCTTCACGTTCTGGATGTTCGCCAGCGTCTGCGTCACGCTGCTGTCTTGCGTCCGCGCCGTACCCGCCGTCAGATCCACCACCAGCGACGCGCTCAGGTTCGTGTAAATCACCTGATTCGCCGTCCCCAGACCGCCGTCCAGGCTCAGTCCGTGCACCAACCCGACAAAGGTATCGTCCTTGCTGCCGCCAACCAGGGCTTCAACGTTCTTCAGCGTGTCCGTGCCTGTTGCCGTGCCCGTCACCACAAAGCCGCTTGCCGTCCCCGGTACCAGATTCACCGAGATCGTATCCGTCGTCACCGACGCGTACGTCACCGTGTCCGTCTCGGCGCCGCCATCAATCACGTTGTTGCCGTCGTTCCCGATAAAGGTGTCCCGACCTGCCGTACCCACCGCGTTCTCAAATTCACGCAGTTGCTGCGTCACCGACCCCGCCTTGTTGCTCACAAAGCCCGTCGTGCTGTGCAGATTCACACTGTAGCCGTCGCCTCCAACCACCGGCGCCAGCGTACCGTTCGACAGATCCAGCGTATCTACATCCGTGTTACCGGCGTTTTCTCCGCCAACTACGGTCAACCCGTCCGCAATGCCAAATACCGTGTCGTTGTAGTTGCTACCCAGCTTCACCACTTCAACACCCGACAGCGTGTCCGTGCCAACCTGTGCAACGCTGCCCGCAACCACTACGTTGCTCAGCGCAGTCACCGTTACCCCGACCGCACTCCCCGCGCTCGTCAGGTCATACGTGTCCGTCCCGCTACCGCCTTCAATCCGGTTGTCCGAGATGCTGCCCTTGATCACGTTCGTCCCGTCCTGGAACTTCACGTGCTCAATGTTGAGTAGGGTTTGCGATGCTGTCTGGCCATTTTCACGTGCATAGCCCGCGCCGACAGACAGGTCGACTTCATAGTCTTTACCGCTGGCTGTGGTCAGATCCAGCGTATCCGCACCGCCCGCACCATCCCAGGTCGCACCGGTCACCAGCGCGTTAACGCCGGTTGCAGCCTTGAAGGTATCGGCTGCGCTGCTGCCGACCACCTTTTCAATTTCCGACAGTTGGTCCGTGCCTACCGCGACGGCCCCGCTCACGGTTGCCTGACCTGCAACCCCGCCCCAGGATACGGTCACCGCATCGCTGCCGGTGTAGACCACGGTGTCGGTATTCGTGCCGCCCGTAAAGCTGTCGTTGCCAGCGGCTCCGAAGAAGAGGTCGTTACCGGCACCGCCCTTGAGATGGTTTGCGCCAGCATCGCCGGTCAGGGTGTCGTCAAAACCAGTCCCCTCAACATTTTCAATGCCGTAAAGCGAATCCACTTTGCCGTAGGCATCATCAGCCAGGCCAAACGTGCCACCAGCAGACAAGTTGACGCTGACACCCACACCAACGACATCCCCCGCATAGCTCGCCCAGTCAGTACCGCCTTCGCCATCCAGACGATCAGCACCGTTTCCGCCGGCAAGCGTATCCGCACCACTGCCCCCGTAAATTTCGTTGTCGCGAGCATCGCCACGCAAGCTGTCATCGCCGCTGCCCGATTTGAATATTTCGATGCCGATCAGTTGATCCACACCGACATTGCTACCCGACACCGTACCGCTTTGGTCAGCGAAAGCCGCCATATCCAGCACGAGCGCGCCACTCACCCCGGCATAGTCGGCCGTATCGCTGCCGCTGCCGCCGCTCAGGGTATCGTTGGCGGCATTGCCGGTGATATCACCCGCACGCAAGGTATCCGCACCGGCGCCGGCACTGAGTAAATTGGCATCCGTATTGCCAATCAACAGGTCATCGCCGTTACCGGTCGTGACGTATTCGATGCCTGCCAGCGTCTGGCTTGCATTGACACCGTTACTCGCCCGGCCATTGGCCAGGTCGACGGTCAGACTGGTGCTGCCGGTATTGCTGTAAACCACTTCGTCACGGCTGCCGCCCTTGCCGTCCAGGGTCAAGCCATCAACCAGCCCAGAGAAACTGTCGTTGCCGCTGCCACCGTAAATTTTTTCGATGGAAATCAGGGTATCGGTGCCAATGGTTGCCCCGGAGGCAATCGCCGAACCCACTGTGGGCAAACCCGTCAAATCAACGGTAATACCGGCACTGTCTGCGGTATAGGTCACGGTATCGGCACCGAGACTGCCGTCGAAGCGGTTGTTGCGGGCATCACCTTCAAAGGTATCTGCGGACGAACCACCGATCACCGCTTCGAAATTCTGCAGCGACATGGTGGTATTGCTGACGGTATCGACCGCCTTCCCGCTCAGGGCCGACAGGTTCACGTAGAGGGCATTCCCCTGCGCTGTCAGATCCAGCACATCGAGCCCGGAAATCCCACCTTCTCCGGCGTCGACCGTAACCGCGTCTGCGATGCCCGAGAAAGTATCCGAGCCCTTGCCGCCGATCACCCGCTGCATGTTTTTCAGGACATCGGTACCGACATCCAGTGTCGGACTGGAGACTGTCCATTGTCCTGCTGAAAAGGCGAAATTGAGCCCATTGGCGGTTGCCGCATCGGCAAAGACGCGCGAATAGTCAGCCCAGTTGCCCGCTCCGGCGCCGCCATCGAACTCATTGGCAATATTGCCGCCGGCTGCGTAGAAGGTGTCGTTACCACCACCCCCCACCACGGTTTCGATGCCGATCAGGCTATCAATCCCGATCTGGTTTGAAGCAGAGGCATCCCGTACCGTACCACTGACCATGTCAACGGTCAGTCCGAGCGTTGCATTGGTGAAACTGGCCACATCGTTACCGGCGCCGCCGTTGAACAGATGATTCACATCCCCCAGCGAAGCAACAAAGGTGTCGCTGCCCGAACCCGTCCGGAACTCCTCAATTTCAGCAATGCCTTGTCGAGCCTGCTGCACCATGCTGTTGTCGTAGGCCGTAGCCGTAGCAGACTGCACATCAATCCGCAGATTACGGGTATCAGCGCTGTAATCGGCCAGATCAGTCCCGAGGAAACCATCAATGCTGGTGCCGTTGATCAGACCGGTAAACGTGTCAGCGCCCTTGCTGCCGGTCACTTTCTCGATAGCAACCAGCGTATCGTTTCCAGCCAGATCACCGCTGACAAGATGGCGTAGTCCAGCGCCATCGTTTTGCAGACTGACCGATACCGGCTGGCTTGCTGACAGACCACTGTAATCGGCCAGATCGACGCCACCGCCGCCATTCAACAGATTGTCGCCGGCGTTTCCGATCAAGGTGTCGTTACCACTGCCGGCAGAAACATTCTCGATGCCGAACAAAGACATCGTGCCAGCCCCCACTTTAGCAGTACCTGCGGTCAGGTCGGATACCGGGGCCAGTGCGATGTAGGCATCACCATTGGTCGCAGAAGGGCCGGCGTTCAGGCTCAGCGTATCGCTGCCACCCTTGCCATCCAGGGTATAGCCAGCAACAAACCCCTGGAACACGTCGTCGCCTTCGCCAAGGTCAATCCGTTCGACATTCAACAGCAAATCATTGCCGACCCCGGCCGAAGTTCCCAGAACAGAGACGCTGCTTGCATCGACAAGATTCAGGGTCAAGGCGCCGGATGCACTGTAGGTGACGCGGTCTACGCCATTGCCACCGTCAATGACATTGTCTCCGCCGCTACCGTCCAGCGTATCGTCGCCACTGGAGCCGACAAAATTTTCCACACCGGTGACGGTATCGACATCCGGTGTCCCGATATGTTCGACCGTATGCCGCCCGAAGCTGTAGGTCATCCTGACGCCACCGCTGAAGTCAGCAGCAGCAAAGCTCAGTTGATCGGCACCTGCACCACCGTCGATTGAATCGCTGCCCGTACCGCCATCCAGCGTATCGTCCCCGAGTCCGCCCAGCACGGTGTCTGCGCCGGCGCCGCCCTGAATCAGATCGTTGCCGGACTCGCCATCCAGATAGTCGTTACCATCCTTGCCATCAATCTGATCGTTGCCTGCACCACTGTGGAATACGTTGGCACCTGAATTACCGACCAGCGTGTCATCGCCGCTGCCGGTATAAAAACCTTCAAAATTCTTGAAGCGATCATTGCCAATCTGGGCACCCGTCACAGCACTCCAGACGTTGTTGCTGCCCTCACTGACCACCAGATTGATTGCCGAGGTCAGCTTGGAGAGATCAAGGACGTCTGAACCATCGCCGCCATCAAGATCGTTGTTGCTGGCATCCCCTTCGATCGTATCATCGCCGCTGCCACCAATCACATTCGTGATGCCGCCAACCTGATCGAGGCCGACACCGTCATCCACACCCGAGACCGAAACACGGCCAAGACGCAAGCTGATGTCCAACTTGGCAGAAGCGCCGGTGTAGTCGAGGGTATTGATCCCCGCGCCCCCTTCAATGGTGTCGTTGCCGCTGCCATTGCCAAGAGCATCCCAGCCGACAATGCTGTCGTCACCCGCTCCTGCCAGCAGGACATCATTGCCCTTGCCGCCAGTCAGGGTGTCAGCACCGTCACCGCCTTCAAGTGTATCGTTTCCATCACCGCCACTCAGTTGGTCGTTGCCCAAACCACCTTGCAGCAGGTTGGCAGATGCCGAACCGATCAAGGTATCGTTTCCGGCGCTTCCAACGACGGTATCGAAGTTTCTGGCAATACCTGTCGCCACACCGTCACTGACGGTGCCGTTACTGGTACTCAGGTTAACGCTGACATTGCTACCCCACGCCCCCAGATCGAGCGTATTGCCGCCCAGCGCCCCATCAAGCGTCACGGCGTCGGCAAAGCCGCTAAAGGTATCAGCAGCGTCGCTACCCAAAATGGATTCAATACTGACCAGTGTATCGATGGCGGCACCGTCATTAACGTGCACGCCACTGCCACTCAGGTTGACGCTTACAGCCGTCGTGCCGAGATAAAGCGCCGTATCGTTGGAGGCTCCGCCATCCAGATAATCAGCGCCCAGCCCGCCCGTCAGCGTATCGCTGCCAGCCTCACCCTCAAGCGTATCGGCCCCGGCGCCACCATCGATGAGATCATTGCCGCCACCGCCCTTGAAACGATTAGCAACAGCGGCTGTTCCACCGTTGATAAGGTCATCGTTACCACTGCCGATGACATTCTCGATGCTGAACAGCGTGTCGGAGAGGCCGGGGCCTGCCACCGACGTCCCCCAGGCGCGACCTTCAAATTCTCCATGACTGGAGAGGTTGACCGTAACCGCCTGCGCTTCGGCCGAATAAACCATCGTGTCAGTGCCGGCGCCACCATCAAACTGGTTGGAGGCGACATCACCACTGAAACTGTCATTGCCTGCTCCGGCTACCACCTGCTCGATACCGGAGAGTTGCATGGCGCCTGCCACATCGCTGCGAGCGACGCTGCCGCCAAGCTGACTGAGATTGACGTTGAAGCCCTGCCCGACAGGCAAGCCAATACCACTCAGGTCTAGGCGATCAACCCCTGCGCCACCGTCAAGTTCATACCCGTTGGCATAACCTGAGAACGTATCCTGCTGTCCGCCAGCCAGAATGCGCGTGATACCCAGCAGCGTGTCGCCGCCATTGCCGGACACCCGGCTTTCGGCACTGCTGCCACCAAGGATTGCGACACTGACCGGATTCACGGCAACACGGTAATCGGCTGTATTTATCCCGGCACCGCCATCAAGCAAGTCATCGCCACCGCCACCGGCCAGCGTATCGTCCCCATCCTCACCGTACAGGCTGTCATTGCCCAGGCCGCCAGACAGGCTATCGTTTCCGGCACCACCCTTGAACAGGTTATCAGCGTCGTTGCCCAGCAAGGTGTCGGCAAAAGCGCCGCCCACGACCTGCTGAATACTGGCGAGGCTCATCGTTGCAGCACCGGCACCAACTCCGGCAGAGATGCTCCCGGCCTGCAAATCAGCGGTGATGCTTCGATCAGTCACCGACGACAAATCCAGCATGTTGGCCAGGCCGCCAAATCCATCCAGTTGATAGCCGTTGGTCAAGCCGACAAAACTGTCATTGGTCGCACCACCCACAATGCGCTCGATGCCGATCAGTTTGTCGAGACCAGCGCCGTTACCGGAAACTGTCGCCGTTGCGCCAAGATTGACGGTGATGGACTGGCCTTCTGCCGTGTAGGAGGCCACATCGACAGCGCCGGGATCGTCACCACCCTCAAGGGTGTCGTTGCCGCCGCCCCCGACCAGGGTGTCACTGCCGGAGGCGCCGCGTAGCAGGTTATCCGCTGCGTTGCCGACAATCAGGTCACCTTGGCTACCCCCAATCACGTTTTGAATATTTGCCAGTGAGTCGGTGCCAATATCCAGGCCCTTGGCCTGGTCAGAAGCGGCACCCAGATTAATGTTCAATGCCGATTCGGCTGCACTGTAATCCGCAGTATTGATGCCTGAACCGCCGTCGAGGATATCGTTGCCGGCACCGCCGCGCAGGGTGTCATCTCCACCACCGGCATCAAGCAGATCATCTCCCGCACCACCATCGAGAACGTCATTGCCCGCACCACCGATCAGGGTATCCGCCCCCCCGGCACCAATCAGGCTGTCACTGCCGTCACCACCATCAATGCGGTTCGCAGCATCGGTACCCTGCACCGTATCCGCACCGCTGCCGCCAATGGCGTTTTCAATATTCCGCAAACTCAGCGTTGCAGCATCACGTACCGCAGATCCGGCACTTGAATCGAGGTTGACCGTAGCAGCCGCCGCACCAGCGCTCAGATCAAGCGTGTCTTGACCATCGCTGCCGTCTACCGTCATCAAATCGACAATACCCCTGAACACATCGGCTTGCCGGGTACCAATCACCATTTCGATGCTATCAAGGGTATCCGTACCGATAGGCAAACCGCCTGCCACGGTCAGCATGCCAGCGGCAAGATTCACCGTGATGGATTCAGTAGTGACATCATCGTAGGTCACTGCGTCATAACCGGCCTCACCCAGCAGGTAATCGTTGCCGGAGCCGCCGCGCAGGGTGTCATTACCGTCACCGCCATACAGCGAATCATTACCGGCGCCACCAGCCAGCACATCATTGCCCAGTTCGCCATAGAGGGTGTCGTTACCCCCCGCACCGTCGATGGCATCGTTCCCGGCGCCACCACGCAGCGTGTTGGCCTGCACATCACCCAGAAGGCTGTCGGCCAGATTGCTGCCAATGACGTTTTCGACGTTGACCAGCGTATCGACACCGATACCACCGGCGCCAGCGGCACTTCGCGCCGAGCCCCCGGCGAGATCGACAGTCACTGCCTTGCTGGCAGCTGCAAAACTTACCGTATCGCTTCCGTCTCCGCCGTTGAAGACGTTATCGGCTTCATCGCCCATCAGCAGGTCGTTGCCACTGCCACCGAGAACACGCTCGACGCTGTTCAGAACCATGCTGTTGCTGCCAACCCTTGCATAGCCACCAACCTGGCCCAGATCCACAGTCACATTGGCGAGTTGCCCTGAGAGGTCAATCTGGTCGTTCCCCAAGCTGCCGTTAAGCGCCTGGTTGGCAATGAAGCCACTAAACGTGTCATCAAAGGTACTGCCCTGCAGATTTTCGATACTTTGCAGCGTGTCCGTTCCGATATTGGCAAACGTACTGGCACCAACAACCGTGACGGCTGAATCCGAGCCGAGGGTGAAGACGACAGCACGTGCTGCCACGTCGTAATCTGCCGTATCCGTTCCCGCACCACCCTGGAACAAATTGTCCGAAGCATCACCGACAAACGTGTCCGCACCCTTCGTCCCTACCGCAGACTCAATCCCAGAAAGACTCATCGTCGAGCCCGAAGTCGTCACTCGACCCGTATTCAGATTGATCAGCCCGGGTCCGTCCAGCGCACTCAGCGATAGCGTATCTACGCCCGTCGAGCCATCAATCGCCAGACCATTCTGTATCCCGTTGAATACGTCTCCCCCTGCGCCACCAACCAGACTCTCGATCGCCAGCAAGGTGTCGTTCCCGGAGGCCGATACCGTCGTGATGCTCCCCGCACCCAGATTCACCGTCAGCGCACTCGATGCTTCCAGTTCCGCGTACGTCACAACGTCTACGCCATTCCCACCGTCCAGCACATCGTTGCCGCCAAGACCTTGCAGCGTGTCATTCCCCGAACCACCAGACAGACTGTTCCCCTGCGCATCACCCAGCAGGAAGTCATCTCCAGAGCCGGCGATGACATTCTCTATCCCTTCCAGCGAATCAATCCCGACATCCACGCCACCACTGACCTTGTTCTCCGACAAGCGAATATTCAGGGCATTGGCTGTCGATCCATAGTCCGCCGTATCAATACCCAATCCGCCTTCCAGCGTATCGTTTCCTTCTCCACCCAGCAGCGTGTCGTTCCCGTCTCCACCATTCAAACGGTTCGCCAACTCATTGCCTTGCAGGCGATCTCCATTCGAGCCGCCAATCGCATTCTCAATATTCCGCAACTGAACGGTCGACGTCCCGTCCGTCGCCTGTCCTGCCGACAGGCTCAAATCCACTGTCACCGACTTCGTCAGCGAACCAAGGTCCAGCGTATCGCTGCCCAGATCTCCATCAACCGTCAAACCGTCCGCAAGCCCACGGATCGTGTCCGCCAGCGCACCGCCCACAATCTGCTCGATCGTTTCCAGCGTGTCTTTTCCGGTCAACACGCCGCCAGTCACCGTAATCGCGCTGTTCGACAACGCAATCACCAGACTTTCGCTGATCACATCGCTGTAGCTTGCGACATCAACGCCGTCTCCGCCCAGCAGCGCGTCATTACCCGCCCCGCCGCGCAGCGTGTCACTGCCGATCCCGCCATCCAGCACGTCGTCCCCGACACCGCCGGACAGCACATCATTCCCGCCTTCACCATACAAACTGTCGCTGCCAACGCCACCATCCAGGCTGTCATTCCCCAAGCCGCCACGCAACGCATTCGCCTGGTCGCTCCCCAGAATGCTGTCCGATCCACTACCACCCGTCACATTCTCAATGTTCAGCAGCGTGTCCGTACCTATCCCGCCCACCCCGGAACTGCTCTTCGCAACACTGTTCCCAAGATCAACCGTCAACGCGCGCGAGGCTGTTGAAAAGTCAGCGGTATCCAGCCCGGCGCCACCATCAAAACTATTGTCCCGGACGTCGCCGCGGAAGACATCATTACCGCTGCCGCCAACAGCATTCTCGATATCAGCCAGTTGCATCAGGGCTGAGCCCTTGCCGGCAAAACCGCTCGTCTGGCTCAGATCAATCGTCAGATCGGAAAGCTCGCTCCCCAGATTCAGTACATCCGTACCGCCGGCACCATTCAGGTTTTCATTCGCAATGAAACCATTGAAGCTGTCATCAAAGACACTGCCACGAATGCTCTCAATACCCTGAAGGGTGTCCGTACCCACCATGGCGGCAGAGTTCGATCCCGTGGCCGTGACGGCTGAATCCGAGCCGAGGGTGAAGACGACAGCACGTGCTGCCACGTCGTAATCTGCCGTATCCGTTCCCGCACCACCCTGGAACAAATTGTCCGAAGCATCACCGACAAACGTGTCCGCACCCTTCGTCCCTACCGCAGACTCAATCCCAGAAAGACTCATCGTCGAGCCCGAAGTCGTCACTCGACCCGTATTCAGATTGATCAGCCCGGGTCCGTCCAGCGCACTCAGCGATAGCGTATCTACGCCCGTCGAGCCATCAATCGCCAGACCATTCTGTATCCCGTTGAATACGTCTCCCCCTGCGCCACCAACCAGACTCTCGATCGCCAGCAAGGTGTCGTTCCCGGAGGCCGATACCGTCGTGATGCTCCCCGCACCCAGATTCACCGTCAGCGCACTCGATGCTTCCAGTTCCGCGTACGTCACAACGTCTACGCCATTCCCACCGTCCAGCACATCGTTGCCGCCAAGACCTTGCAGCGTGTCATTCCCCGAACCACCAGACAGACTGTTCCCCTGCGCATCACCCAGCAGGAAGTCATCTCCAGAGCCGGCGATGACATTCTCTATCCCTTCCAGCGAATCAATCCCGACATCCACGCCACCACTGACCTTGTTCTCCGACAAGCGAATATTCAGGGCATTGGCTGTCGATCCATAGTCCGCCGTATCAATACCCAATCCGCCTTCCAGCGTATCGTTTCCTTCTCCACCCAGCAGCGTGTCGTTCCCGTCTCCACCATTCAAACGGTTCGCCAACTCATTGCCTTGCAGGCGATCTCCATTCGAGCCGCCAATCGCATTCTCAATATTCCGCAACTGAACGGTCGACGTCCCGTCCGTCGCCTGTCCTGCCGACAGGCTCAAATCCACTGTCACCGACTTCGTCAGCGAACCAAGGTCCAGCGTATCGCTGCCCAGATCTCCATCAACCGTCAAACCGTCCGCAAGCCCACGGATCGTGTCCGCCAGCGCACCGCCCACAATCTGCTCGATCGTTTCCAGCGTGTCTTTTCCGGTCAACACGCCGCCAGTCACCGTAATCGCGCTGTTCGACAACGCAATCACCAGACTTTCGCTGATCACATCGCTGTAGCTTGCGACATCAACGCCGTCTCCGCCCAGCAGCGCGTCATTACCCGCCCCGCCGCGCAGCGTGTCACTGCCGATCCCGCCATCCAGCACGTCGTCCCCGACACCGCCGGACAGCACATCATTCCCGCCTTCACCATACAAACTGTCGCTGCCAACGCCACCATCCAGGCTGTCATTCCCCAAGCCGCCACGCAACGCATTCGCCTGGTCGCTCCCCAGAATGCTGTCCGATCCACTACCACCCGTCACATTCTCAATGTTCAGCAGCGTGTCCGTACCTATCCCGCCCACCCCGGAACTGCTCTTCGCAACACTGTTCCCAAGATCAACCGTCAACGCGCGCGTTGCGTTGGTGTAGCTGATGAGATCCTGACCATCGCCACCGTCGAACAGATTGTCAGCGCTGTCACCCAGGAAAAGGTCATTGCCACTCCCGCCCTTGGCGCTTTCTATGTTCGCCAGGCCCATCGTAGCGCTGCCAATCTGTGCAAACCCGCTGCTCTGGGCAAGATCGACAGTTACGGAAACAGTCTGCCCTCCCAGATCGATACCATCGAGACCAAGAGAGCCATTGATACTTTCATTGGCCATGAAGCCAATGATCGTGTCATCGAATACACTACCATTAACACTCTCGATCGCGACCAGCGTATCGGTTCCAATCTGCGCGGCGGTAGTCGCACCAATGACTGTTACCCGACCATCCGTACCCAGATTGATATTTATGGCCCGAGCGGCGGCATCGTAATCGGCGAGATCGCTGCCTGCGCCCCCTTGAAACAGATTGTCTCCGGCATCACCAATAAAGGTATCCGCGCCCTTGGTCCCAATCGCTGATTCGATGTTGGCCAAGCCCATCGTCGCCCCGCCGGCAATCACGCGACCGGACTGAAGGTTGATCGTGGCTGGGCCATCCAGGTTGCTCAGTGACAGCGTATCGACGCCGGCAACACCATCCAGCGCCAAGCCCTGCTGAATACCATTGAAAATATCCGCTCCGGCACCGCCTGCGATACTTTCAACAGCCAGCAGCGTATCGACCCCTGACGCAGAAATGGCTACAGCACTGGCCATTGCCAGATTCACGGTCAAGGCGCTCGTGCTATCGAGCTCAGCATAGGTCACAACATCGCTACCGCTGCCGCCATCCAGCAGGTCATCACCCGCCATACCCTGCAAGGTATCGCTACCCAAGCCGCCATAAAGTGCGTTGGCCTGGTCATCGCCTTGCAATGAATCGTTTCCCGAACCGCCAATCAGGTTCTCAACGCCATTCAGGGAATCAGAGCCGACATCGCCTGCACCCAGAACCGTACCAGTGGACATTCGGACAAGGAGGCCGCTGTTTGCCGCGCTGTAATCCGCAGTATCGATACCATCGCCACCGATCAGGGTGTCATTGCCCTCGCCGCCGACCAGGGTGTCATTTCCGCTAGCGCCATCGACCGAGTCGTCACCAGCACCACCCTCAAGACGGTCATCTCCCGCCTCGCCGAAGAGAGTGTCATTACCCTCATTCCCGAAAAGACTGTCAGTTCCCGCATTCCCATGAAGTTCGTCATCACCGAAACCGCCATCCAGATGGTCGCTGCCACTGCCGCCAGACAGGGTATCGTTACCTTCAGCACCTGCCAGGCTATCGTTTCCGTCTCCACCCTCAATCCGGTTCGCCAGTTCGTTGCCCAGCAGTGAGTCTGCATTGAAGCCACCAAGCACATTTTCGATTTGCCTGATTTGCAGGGTCGACACCCCGTCCGTGGCAAATCCCGAGTCCAGCGCCAAATTGACCGTCACAGCCTTGGTTTGAACGGCCAGGTCCAGCGTATCGCTTCCCTCGAAACCATCGACCACAAGACCGTCGACAAGCCCTTTGAAGGTGTCTGCAAGTTGGCCGGCAACCAGGGTTTCAACTTCCTGAATGAAGTCTTTCCCTATTGAAGCCCCCGATACAGCAATCGAATTGCTCGAAAGCGTAAATGTCAGGTTGTCAGTTGCAACATCGTCGTAACTTGCAACATCCGCTCCAGCGCCGCCGATCAGGGTATCGTTGCCGATGCCACCCCGAAGCAGATCGTCACCATCACCGCCGTCAACGAGGTCATTACCCGCGCTGCCCAGCAGCAGGTCATTTCCTTCATCGCCATAAAGGCTGTCATTACCATCGGAACCATCCAGCAGATCGTTTCCAAGCCCCCCGGAAAGCAGATCCAAGCCGTCGCCACCAACCAGGGTGTCATTGTCATCGCCACCCGACAACACATCTTCGCCATCCCCGCCCAGCAGGGAATCATTACCCGCTTCGCCCAGCAAGGTATCGTTGCCTTCTTGGCCAAGAAGCGTGTCGCGGCCTGCGCCGGCACGCAACTCGTTGGCAAACTCATTGCCGGTCAGCAAATCATTACCGCTGCCCGCCCAAGCGTTCTCGATACTCAGCAAACGATCCGAGCCACTACCCGAGCCAAATGCCGAGCCGGTTTCAAGATTCACGGTTACGGCCTTGGTCAGGCCTGCGTAATTAACAGTATCGCTACCCAGACCGCCATCGAATGTATTCGGGTTTTCATCGCCCGAAAACACATCGCCAAAATCACTACCCACGACATTTTCGATGCCAGCCAGGGTCATTGTTCTCAAGCCGTCGGTAGCCAAACCGGACGCAAGACTCAAATCCACCGTTACCGACTGGAATTCGGACGAAAAATTGATCTCGTCAGTCCCCGCCGCACCATCAATCGACATGCCATTTCGCAAGCCATAGAGGGTATCCGCCCCTTTGCCGGCTAAAACAGTCTCAAAATTGGCAATATGCTGAGTAGCACCATCGCTGGTGACCACACCGCTCACCACATTGATGGCTAGTGCGGCATTTTCCTTGCTGTAATCGAGAATGTCCCCGTTTCCGGCACCTGCATCAAGCGTGTAACCGTCGCGCATGCCGACAAAACGATCATCTCCCGCTCCGCCGACAATTGCATCAACGTTAAGCAGGGTGTCGGTACCGTCGCCCAAAACGGTCGCTTTGCCGCCGCCTTCAAGCGTCACGGTAAGCGCATCGCTGACTGCGGCATAAGTGACGGTGTCGGTGCCTTTGCCATCATCGCCACCGTCTAGCGTGTCGTTTCCACCTCGCCCGGCAAGGGTGTCATTGCCAATACCGCCAATGATCACATTATCCTGAGCACTACCGGCAATGCTGTCATTGCCCGAGCCGCCGAGTATGTTCTCGATGGAATTCAGGATGTCCGTTCCAATACCAGCACCCTTGGCCGTTCCACCGCTTTCTGCCAAGTCAACAGAAATGCCTGAAGCATCGGCGCGATAATCAGCGGTATCGGTCCCTGTTCCGCCATTCAAACGGTCAGAACCCGCATTACCAATCAGCGTGTCATTGCCACCATCCCCGAACAGCGTGTCGTTACCATCCCCGCCATCGATCAGATCGTGGCCAAAGCCGCCATAGACAAGATCGTCACCTCCACCCGCCTGTATGTCGTCGGCCGCACCTTGTGCCGGCAAGGAAATCACCGGAATTTCCCGCCCGTCGTAAACTTCCTTGTTGACTTGGAGACGGCTGTTGATTTCTTCATCCGTTGCCGCATCAACGATTTTCAGCTTCAACAGGTAATCCGGTGTTTTGGTCTCCGGGTCTGCGTTATTGGATATTTTCAGGGTTTTTCCGGAGGCATCCAGATAACTGCCCGTCAACGTGAGCACAGACTCCAGTTGAACCGGGTTGGCTGCATTTTGTTCAAAGCCGGGATAAAGGACGGTCAACAGAGTACTGCTGGTCGACGTCGAAATTTTCCAGATAATCGTTCCGTCATCAGCGCGCTTGCCACTGTCAATCGCTTCTCGAATAAATACGCCATCCGGCAAGCCAGATACCGTCAGATTATTGACCAGCACACCAAAACTGATGACCTTGGCTATATAACCCGTACCATCCAGTTGCACACCTTTGCCGTTGGCAAGCTGGAATACGTCCGAAGCAGAATTGAAGTCACCCCGGATAACCTCACTGGCGTTTGTCGTAAAAACATCCACCAAGGCATCCTGTGCAGCGATACCGGTAGCAACCCGAAATACTTCGGGCGCCATCACCGCATCTGGCGTGGTATTTGTCGGCGTTACCTGATCATAATTTTTGGCAAGAATGTCATAACCAGTATCGGTTCGCCCGGTGCCGCCCTCCAGCGAACTTCCCGCCTCAGTTCGCAATACATTGACCACTTTGAAATCAAGCTTGGGATCACCCGAGCCAACCCCGCTATTAACGCCAGTTCCACCGCCTGTATCCGGATTCGAGGCAGAGGGGGGCGGCGGCGGCGGATTTGTCGTTGTTGCCTGCCTGCCAGGTTCCGCCGGCGTTTCCGGGGGTTTGTCGTACTTGCCGGTCAGGTCGGAGGTTTTGGGAACAGAAGTCGCCTCAGCGGAGACATTTTCTGCGGCTACCCGAGCTGCTGCCTCACTGTCTGCAGCTTCTTTTTCTGCAGTTTCTCCGCCAGATTGCGCACCTTCAGCAGCACCCGCCCCGGAGGTTGCATTCGGATCGCTTTCAGCCTGCATCTTCACCGACGCAAGCATCGGTGTGGAATCCACGACAAGACCGATCTTGCCAAGACGTCCCATGAACTCGGAAACAGGAAGCGGGGTAGCTGAGCCTGCAAATCGCAAATCCAGCGGCTCGCCAGTGAGGGCCATCATTGCGCCCTCGGGAATAATAATGCGACGCCCGTCCTTGAGAACGATGAGCAGATCAACATCCAGCACATCGATAGACGCAACCTGGTCTTCGGAGAACGGCAGGCTCACCACCCCGTCGTTCACCTTGGCTATCAACACCCCCTTGCCCATGACAGCCTTGCGGTCACCCTGGGAAAGATTTGGGGTACTACCAGGTTTTTTCTCGTTTGCCATTACTGGATGCTTCCTACTAACCCGACAATATTCTGTGTGCCCCGAAACGCGGGATCAAACAGGCATTTGAGACGAACCACCGACAGGTGGTCGCCTCACAATTTCTACGACACGATAGCGCAACAACTTGAAAATTTTGTCTAAGAAACCACTTTTTATCAGTTTTCAAGCAGATATACAAAATCCATCATTTAATTTTCTGCGCGGTCCTGAGAGGCCTGAGCAGCCATACGGGAGATTTCACGCAACTCGGTACGCAGGTCTCGCACAATCGATGTCCGCGCACTACGAATTTCCGACAGCATCATATCGAGGGCAACGGTTTGACCTGCAGCACCATCCTGTATCTTGGAAAGCAAGTCATTGCCGGTTCTCAAATCTTGCAATTTGCCGTTTGCATCGGCCAAATGGCGAGCGATATCAATTGCGATCTGGCGCCCCTGCGAACTTTCCTTGCCCATCGCAGCCAGTTGCTCCTGCAGCGTTACCAAGGTCTGAGCGATTCCCTTGACTTCAATTCGGCCGCTCTCTCCTTGATTGCCCAAATCAGTAGCCAGCTGCGCCAGTTGGTTGCCAATGCGGACAAAGCGTTGATCGATATTGCCGAGCGCAGTTCCCAATTGTCCGATTGCGGACGACTCTTCGCGCTGGATGGAAGTCAGAACCTTCATTTCGGAAAGGGTTTGATCTGCGATGTCGCGCATGCGACCGCCAAAGCCCAGCAACTCGATAAGCTTCTTGTGCGACTCTGCCTGAGACGACAGATGGCGAGCCATATCGATATTGACATTGCGCGTCTGCTCGGTTTCCTGGGCAACCTGGGTCATGCGATCCTGCAAAGTGCCAACCGCTGCCAGCAGATTCTTGGCGCTTCCGACTTTCACCTCGCTATCAGAACTCATCCATTGAGCCAGTTCGGAAAGTTGCGTATTGACCGACACAATTCTCTGGTCAAGCTGAGTGACAGCCCGTGTGGTTTCTCCTGTCAAACCACCCTGCTGCTTCTGAACATCGCCCAGACGCTTGATCTCATCCAGCGTTTGCTCAGCAAGATCTCGCATCCGTGGCCCATAGCCAAGCAGGTCATACATTTTCTTGGAGGTCTCGACCTGCGCCTTGATCAACTCGCCGACGCCATTGATGCTATCGGCCAGCCGATCAATTTTGACAGATAGCTTGATTGCGTTTTCCTGGCTTTGCCGGAACACATCCTGAGTCTGCGACTGCTGATCCATGACATCAACAATGAATTCACTCAGGAAGGATTCGCTAACGCCGCCCCGAGCCGCCATCAACTCCTTGGCAGGAATGCGCTTTCCGGACCCCTCTTCGATTTCGTGCTCGGTAACCGTATTGACATAGCGCCGTACGTTGGTCATGAATTCGTCCACGGAATATTTCAAGGCAAGCATCATCATGCCCAAGGTCACCGAACCGATCAGACCGAACAAGGAGGCCGAAAACGCGGTACCCATACCTGCCAACGGCTTTTGCAACTCACCGATCAGACCCATGATTGCCTCGGTCATGTCGCCGCCGCCACCCGCATTAATCCCGCCCAACATCGCACTGATACCGAGCATGGTTTCAAGCAGACCAATAAAGGTACCCGTCAAACCCAAGGCGATAAGTCCGCCGACAATAAAATTCGGAACTTCATAACCTGCCTTGAAGTGATGCTCAAGGTGGTCCAGCTCTTCATTGATCGCGGTTTGAGTCAGACCCGAGGAAACCTTGCCCTCTGTACCCGCCAAGTGCACAACCACATGCCCGACGCCGGAAAAGTAAACCTTCGGATCCTGAAGCACCTCGGCTATCGGCTTCTTTGCTTTATACCCTTCGGTAAACTGATTAAGGATGGCAAATTGCTTTTGAACGGCCTTCACTCGCATGATGATTACCGCCGCGCCAACACCGAGCACGGCCAGAATCAGGCCGTTCAAAATCATGTTGGTCAGCACAACCTCGATGATGAAGTGCTGAAATGGCATGGCACCGCCTAGCATCACAAGGAAGGGCAACGCGGTAATTGCGTAGTATTTCTTGGGCTTGTAGCCCTCGAAACGAGGAGATCGCCGACGCTCGATTTTTTGAATTTTGGACCCGGTCACACCAGCACCAGCACCAGCACCAGCACCAGCACCAGCACCAGCCAAGTCTTCCACGCTTACGTCGCTAATTCCGTCTTGTTCACTCATTTCGACTCCTGGAACACGTGATAATTGAACCGCAATAGCGGCGAAAGCAAATATTGCATGATAGTACGCTGGCCGACCACGATGTCGACAGAGGCGGTCATCCCGGGCATGACCGGCAGTTTTCGTGCGACGTAGCCGGCAGTGTCGATTTCCACTTTGACACGATAATAGCCACCGGGCATGGCACTGCCCAAGTCATCACCCACTGTATCGGCGCTAACCTCAACCAAACGACCCGGTAAAGTGCCGTGCACGCCAAAATCGTAGGCCGTAATTCGCGCTCTCGCGACCAAACCTTCGCGCAAATCACCCCGATCCGTTGGCAACACCTTGGCCTCGATCAACACCTTGCCATCAAGCGGAGTGACTTCCATGACGGTATCTCCCGGCCTGACCACGCCGCCAAGGGTGTTGAAGACCAAACGGTTGACAACCCCATCAACCGGCGCGCGGATATCAGTACGGTCAACTCGATCCTTTTCGGCTTTTTCTTCCTCGCTCAAGCGATCGAGTTCTGACTGTGCAGAAGTCAGATCTGTTCTGGCATCTGTCCGGAACTGAGATTGGGTAACGCGAATCTTGGCCTCAATTTCGCCGATTGTTGCCCGCGTTTTTGGAATGGCACCTTCAAGCTCACGCAATTGGGTTTCAAGCTTTTGAACCTTGCCCTTGCTCTCCAGAACCTCAAGTTGCGAAGCTGCTTTTTTTACTGCAAGACCTAGCATCACCTGCAGTTGCGAGCGCGCAATCTCCAGCTCTTTCGCAACGCTGACGCGACGCCCTTCAAGATCAGACTGTTCCGCCTGCTTCTGCTTTGACTGTTCACGCAGCACATCGACTTCGTTACGCGCTCTCGCCTGACGCTCCTGATACAAACGTGTTTCTGCCGCCAAACGCTCAGCCCACTCGGGATCAAGTGGATTGCCACCGGCTAGCGGCTTGCCACTGAGCTCGGACTGCAACCGGGCAATTTTGGCTTGGAGCGCCCCCTTTTTGACCTGAACTTCACCCAAGCGAGAACCAGCACCCGTATCTGAAATACTGAGCAGCACTTCACCCTTTTTAACGAGCGCCCCCTCACGGGTTGAAATTGAGGAAACAATCCCGCCTTCCAGATGCTGAATGACCTGACTACGACCCGCCGGAATAATTTTGCCCTCCGCCCGGACGACCCGGTCGACGTGAGAAAGCATCGACCACAGGATAAGCAGCAGCAAAATCACGGTGACGAGCAACACAAACTGTCTCGGGCGCTCCATACTGCGCCACCCCTCGAGACCCCGATCAACTCGGCGAAGACGGGTAAGCCACGGGGATTCCTTGGCCTTATTGTCAGCAGGCGTTGACGATGAAGGCGGTACCGCCGGCAGATCAGGGATGTCCTGCATGCTTACTTGCCTCTGACGTTCAGCCGCACCTGCCCTTGCAAACTGGGCAAAACGGTGTCATTCGCGGTTCGCGTCGAGATGTTGGCTGCCGGAACACCTCGCTCGATCAACAAATTCCGCATGGTCACCAAACGATAATAGGCACCACGCTTTTCCGCACTGAAACCACCTGCGCCCAAATACGCCACCAGCTCGAATTTTTTACTGGCAGGGTTACTACCCTTGGTAGACATCAATTTGTCGAGTTCGCCCAGCGCAGCACCGGTCAACTGGTAGGCCCCGGGCTCATAACTCAGCGTCAGGTCGGCGCTGCTGACCCCCACATTTTTGGTTTCTGGGGCGGGTGTCTCCACCATATCCGACTTTGCGCGCAACTCGAGTTTCTTTTCTTTTTCGAGTAGCTCGCTCCTCAAGGCCGCAATTTCCTTGACGAGATCACTCTCCCTTGCCATGTCGGACTGGAGTTGGCTCTCCGCCGCAGACTTGGCCGCTTCAGCAGCGGCCGCTGCCGCACGCTTGGTGACCTGACTGGCAATGACCGCCAAGGCCAAGGTAAAAATAACCACCACAAAAACAAGTGCCAGAACCAAGTTGGCTAGGGCATCAACGAAGCCCGGCCAATAGTTCATCTCTCCATCGCTACCGCCACCCGCCATTTATTTTTTCCCCCAGACATCCTGGCCAACGAGCGAGCCCATTCTGCCGCGCGGGGAAACCGCATCGCCTGGCACGTGCAGCGACTCGGTCAGCGTTCCAATGTTGTAGAGAACGTCATAAGCCAGATTGGCTTCGGCAATCAGAAGACGCAGATAATCCAGTCGCGACTGATAGAGTTTCTGGTGAGCGTCGAGCACATCGAGCAGAGATCGGTTGGCTGCAAACATCTGCTCGGTGAAGCTTTCCACCACCTGCTGGTTGGCTTCCATTTCCTTGGCGATTTCCTGGGTCCGCTTCGCCGTCGTTGCCAGCGATTCAAAACTAGCTCTGAGTTTTTCTTCCAGTTCGCGGCGCGTATCCAGCAAGCGGAACATGGCTTCGTTGTATTTCTCACCCATGGCGCGATGCTGATAAAAATCCGCACCGCCGGAGAACAAACTCCAGTTCATTGTCAGCATCAGGCTGCGGATGCGCTTTTCGTAATTCGGCTTTTCGCCAACGGAACTACCCGAGTTATATTCTGTTGTCGGCACACCGGCATCATCCAGCACCCAATTGGGCCCAGAGGAAGTCACCACAGGAACACGGGTACCGCCAGTACCTCGCGTCACCGACTCAGCGAACTCCACGGCCACCTGCGGCATGAATGCGCCCTTCACCTTGCGGATTTCTGCCAGCGTTGCCTCTGCGGCCTTCAAATCAGCCATCAAGGCCGGATTGTTTCTTGACGCCTCTTCCACCGCCAGATCAATATCCTCGGGAACGGGCAAAATCCAGTCCGGCGGCAACATCAAATTCCGCGGCCGAAAACCGGTAATTTTCTGAAATCCGGTCAACTCGACTTCCAGCGCATTTTTGGCATCAAGCACCGTTGACCGTGCATTCACCCGACGCCCCTTGACCCGCTCCTGATCTGCCTGCGAACTGGCACCTGCAGCCACGCGCTCCTCAATCCGGAAATACAGCGTCAGCAAGGCGCCCTCGTAATCCTCAGCAAAGCGCAACGCAAGACTGTTCTGGAATAGCCGCAAATACGATCCCGATGCGTCCAGCACGGACTTGAGTCGCGCCCCTTTGGCGCCGTACTCGGCAGAGTCCCGCATTTTGCTTTGGCGGGCCAATTCTGACCACGCCGTGTAATCAAACAAAGACTGCGTCGCGGTCAGCATGCGCTCACGACGATTGAGCATCACCGAATCGTAGGCAAAGGACTCATCGCTCAACTGATCCGATGAAATCCCGCCATTCACAATACTGGAGGCCGGTACGCGCTCGCCAAAGGAGTACTTGACTGGCAGCGGATCACCATTGGCATCTTCACCAGCCGGCCGACAGCCATTTTCGTCCTTGCAATACTTGTAGGTATCGCCGGCCGGCGTTGTCGACTCCTTGCCGGTTTTCATGGTCAGTTTGACTTGCGGCAACAAGGCGCCACGTGCAACGCCTACCATGGCTTCCGCATACGCCTGCCGAGACTCGGCCGCAGCCAACTGGTAATTTTGAGAGATTGAAGCTGCGGCAGCATCCTCGATACCCAGCTTGTCGATCAGCTTGGCAGAGAATACCGGTCCTTTTTTTGGCGGTGGCGGCAACAGGAGGGCATCTGCTCCGAGAATCTTGCGCAAACGTTCGATTCTTGCTGACTTCTCCAAAGTCAGCTTGGGTGTCGGCTTGCCCTCATCTTCCCCTGCAAGCGCAGCCAGCGGCGGCATCGTCAGATCAAGCGGTATCGATGGCTTGGCCGCCACGCGCTCCTGCGCGGGTATGTCGCGAGGAATCATCAAATCCAGCGCGGCACCGCCGCGCCCGTCGAAGACACTACCCTTTAATTTCCCGGGAGGCACACTATCGGTCTTTGCTGGGGTCGCGGGGGCTACGGGCAGCATGGGCAGAGCACGATCAACCGCACCGACACCCGGATTTCCCTGCCCAAAAACAGATAACGAGGCGAACAGCGATGCCACTACGCCAAGCGCAATACCGGCCCCTCGCCCTGTCTTCGTGAAATCAATCAAGCCCGTCACGCATTCACCAGAAAATTAAAACAATAAAATCTCAATAAAAACCAAAAGCAACAGCAAAAACACGATGAAAATCAAGCCATTTCCAGCTTGGCGAGAATAAACCATAGTGCAGGCTTTTTGTGAGACAAGTTCAGGATTCTGCTGATTTTGATCGTTTTTTTCCAAAAAACGCTCGCTCTTGCCGAAGCTGGCCCGCAATCCATTAAAAGCACCAAAGCCATTAGCACTCGGGTCGCACGAGTGCTAAA
>CALAGF010000332.1 GCA_937892345.1 uncultured Rhodocyclaceae bacterium
TGTTTTGATGCGAATGAACAGCCGCGCCCTACCTACGGCACGCGATCTGGCACTGCTCGAGATGCCGAGTATCGACAGTCAGATGCCAGTCCAATTCGCCAATGGCACGCAGTGGCACAGTCTGGAATGCGAGTGCCGATCCTGCGGAAAGGTTCTGCCAATCGGGCAGGTGCGAGGCGCAATCACCCGACAGACAGCCCACATGGCAACGATGGAGGCCGTGGGGGTCTGTCACGACTGCAAACTACTCACCCGCTTTGTTTACCGTCTGCACGACGATATGCGTATGACTGGCCCGCGTCAGGATGGCTGGCATACTTGGGGAGGCCAGCAGACTGGCCTCATACAGCGCCTGAAACGATTACTCGGGATTGGAGGACGATTCAAAACAGGATAGCAACCGTCGAGGCGCCTTGAGAATATCGAGATAAACCAAGGCACCGTAGAGCATCAGGCCGGCACACCAGAAAACGACGAATCGGGTTTTAAAATAGGGCCAGATGCCAACGATCATGTCGTCCAACATGATGTTGTGCCAGATGTCGAACTCCTGCACCCAAGGGAAGGACACAATGAGCGCCCAGCACATGATTGCAAGTCCTGCGACGCCGATCAGGACGCCCGCTTTTTCATAGGGTTTCAAGCCGTTCTCCTGAGAATGACGCCGGTCACGTAAGACCCGGTCTGCAACAACAAAGAGCACCAGGAAGGCAAGCACCACGTAAATAAGGGTTCTGTTCTTGGTGCTGGCCCGTCGTTCTCGGCTGGCAAAATCGTCCGCAAGCTCTTCGATTGTCTTTTGTATTGCTTCGTCCCGCTCTTCAGCCTCTCGCTTCGCACCTTCAACAGCCTCGTCAATGGTGTCTTCAAGCTCCTCCTTCAACTCATCCAGCCCATTCTGCTGTCGATCTAACTCAGCGATGCGCATGCGGTGTTGCATCTCCGCCATTTCCGCCTGAATGCTGTTCGCCGCAGGATACACGGGTAAGCTCCCGCGCTGCTCGTAGGAGGACTGCGAGAAAGCTGACCACGTCGCAACGGACAGGCAAAGCATGGCGATGATCCGCTTCATTGTGTTTGTGCTCCATCGGACTGGCGAAGCATGGACGGAGTTTGACTGGATGGACACCCAACGATGCTCTTGGGCAACGCGCTTCCAACCCGGCACGCCGTCGATTTAATTGCCACCAGTATATAGCACACCTCGGAAGCGCAGCACTGGCGCAGGTGGCGGTTCAGGCTGCATGTCGCACTGCCCAATTCGGATTGGATGCTGCGGCGAGTCCTGAGCGTTCCTTGAAGGTTGAGCGGCGCAAAATGGCGTCAACCCTGCCTTCAAAACCTCGAGCCAGTTGCAGAAAGCCATAGCGCGCATACAGCCGGTATTCGTAGCCCGCGCAATTACCATCAGCCAAGCGCTGCGAAGCGTGGCCATGCCATGCGTCGAGATGTTCGTCCATCTCGAACATCAGGAACAAGGACGCGCCTTCCTCGTCAATGGTGAACTGTGGCGCCGTATTCACGTCACTGACAGTGAGCACCTCGCCGCCCGACTTCACCTCTCGGGTGCCCATGCAGCCATCGCCGCCGAAGGCCTCCGTCAAAACGTCCCGCAAGCCATCAAAGGGCCCCGTGTTGTCGTCGACGGCGCCGACCCAAACACGCCGTCCAGATGGGACAGGGAAGCGCTCAAACGCAGGAACCGTCGGGATTTGGTAGCGCTTTCCGGCCTGGATCTCGCGCCACAAGGCAAACGCTGTAAAGGGTCGGTGTAAGCCGTATAGCGACCACATGGCCGAAATGGCAAAGAGTGCCTGCAAGCTGACAATCTGGAAGCGTGGCGCGATGCCCAGGGCGCCTGCAGCGGCGGCCTCGTCCGCATCAATCGAGAGAGCGTAGGAAAGCATTTCCTTCAACATGGGAGGGCTGTAGCCATCGATCCCGTGCATCAGGAAGCCCTCGGCATCAATCGTTTTGCCAAGGATTGAGCGACGCGACGCATCCCAGTAGGTATTGGCCAGGAAGGTGCGGAAATCCGCCAAAGGCTTCATGTAGGCGTTATGCGGCTGCAGGACCATATTGTTCATGGATCTATCATCCTGAACAGCCAGGCAGCACCAGCAGCCGGTTCTCGCACCGCAGGCCGGCCTGTCCTGTGCCGTTTCGCCCAGACCGACATAGCACTCTCCGGCACTGTCCCGATAGATCTCAAGTACGTCCTCGAAACTCGAATAGGTCGTCTCGAGCTGGTTGGCGCATAGCCCAAGGTAGGTAAAAACCTCGTCAGCCGTCCAATCAAGGATAGGTGCCAGGGCGACATTGGCATCGACACTGGTATTCACGATGGCATCGCTGCGTTCTGCCCGTTTCTTGACGTTCGCGGCGCGCGTAACGCTTTCGTCTGCCCTGACACCCGTGACCTGAACCACGAACTGGCCTTTCGCCAGATTGTTGCTGCCGAGCAGATGGCGACGCAGCCGTCCCATTGGCTCAATTTTGTAGGAGGTGGTGCAATCCCGCTTGCTACCCGCCATCGAGGGCAGGGCGCGGCCGCCGAACACACTGACGGCAAACTCGTTGGCCAACGAGGGCGACGCAAGATGCACGGTGCCTGGCAGGCCATGGGTGCTGATCCACGCACGCACCTTGGCCATCTCACTGCTGACGAGTTGCTCAATGCGCGGGTTTTCGACCTTGGTGGACGCCGTCATCACCACGAAAGGCTGCACATGCGTACCTCGGGCGACCGCTTCTGCGGCGGCCGACAGGGCAAGGCCCAGGACGCAGCTCGAATCCTTCCCGTAGCTGACGGCAAAGCTCGTGCGGTAGTGAGTCATCAGCCAGCCCAGGACCGCCTTGGCGCGACGAATACGGTCCTCGATCTCGAGATCAGGCATCGCCAGAATGTCAGCGGGCGCTTCGCTCAGGACATAGGGCACAAAGGCCGCCGGCGAGTTGTTTGAGGCCGCAGTGAATAACGAAAGCTGGTTCATGTCGTTGTCCGGTCAGGTAGTGCGACCAGCTTCGCAAAACCCGAGCACTCGATCCGGAAAACCTGCTATTCCAAGAGCAAGTGCAGTGCCATAATCATGGCATGAAGAGTCTCGCTTACATCCTCATGTGCTTCGCTTCCATCGCATCGGCGCAGAACTATTACGATGCCGATGTAGCGCATCCGTTATCACACGGCAATTCCGTAAGCTATGTCACCGATGGCAACCCGGCATCCGTTACGGACGCGCCACCAACCCGGGCAGACAGCACAAAGTCGTCAAGTCTTACGCCGAATACGACGGCAGGAGTGAAGACGGCCGTCCGCGAACTTGAAGCTGGTATCGATGAACTCAAGGGCTATTCGGTGGACATGGCGGCGCACCTGCAACAGAACGGCCTCACGGGTTTCATCGAAATGCCCAAGCCCCTCACCGACAAGGGAACAGCAATCGGGAGCCGTATTGGCAAAAGTATTCAGGCCATTGGGGATGGCGTTCGCCAGGATATGGTGCCAGCCAAATAGGAAAAGTCATGCAAACAACAGAGCCAACCGACGTCAGCCCGCAGGGCGACGACTCACTGACGAAAATGGAGGAGGCTACCGACGTGTTGGCAAAGGTGACACGGATCGTGGCCACCGCGGCTGCCGGCGGCGCGGTGCTCGCAGCGCCCAGCGGCCTGACAGCAATCGGTGTATCGATCGGCTTGATCGGTGCGCCGCTGGTTGTCACGGCAGCACCTTTTTTGATTGGTGTCGCGGGAGGTGCAGCCGCACTGTCAGCGGGCACCTCGCTATACGGTAAATACAAACGCCGCCGGCGTTAATCGCCTGTGCCCCCAGGGCTCTTGGGGCCGGTGCTAGCTTTTTTCTCACTGGCCACTGGCTTCGGCGTTTTTGGCTGCTTATCCCGCAGCAGAAGTTCGCGCTGTAGCGACTGTTCGCGTACTGCCGCATCGAGCGCAATCTGCTGACTTTGCGCCTGGACGCGGCAAGACATCAGATCGCTGGCCAACTGTTTGTTCTCTGTGCGCAATTGGTCGATGGTGGTGCGTCCTTGAGCAAGGTCCGTGCGTGCAAGCTGGTGCGCGTTTTCGGCAGCAGATTGCAGCGCCTGCGCCTTTGCCAAGGCGGCTCCCTGGTCGCGCAGTTCTTTGGTCATCGCGTCGATGCGCTCATGCGCCTTGTCCAGTGCGAGCTGCAGATCCGGGATGCCGTCGAGTTTGAGGGTCAGGGTGGCGATATCGATGGTGTTCGCACGATCCTTGTCACGCAACAGCGTCAAATCCTCTTCCAGACCTGCAATCTGCGCGAGCAATCGTGTCTGTGCGGCTTCGTTTGCCGCGTTCGCTGCCGTCAGACTGGAGGTGAGCGCCGCATTTTCTTCCCGCAATTTGATGATCTGCTGTTGTGCGAGTTCCAACGCCTCGGTCGCACTGGTCGATTCGACCAGCACCCCTTCGATGCTGGCTGACTGGTCTGCCAACCTGGCCTGCATCAATGCCTGTGCCTCATAGACCAGCTTGTTGATTTCCAGCCGCAGATTTTGAATAAGCGAGTTGGGGACCTCGATCTGTGGCACAGCAGAGCTACCGACCCGCGATTCGTGTTCGCGTAGCGCGTTGAGCACGGTGGTATTCGAACCCCCGAGCTTGGCGCGCAACTGGTTGACCGTTGGTGTCTTGTTGGGATCGAGCGCCTTGATCTCCTGGTAAGCGGCCACGAACTGTTCGGGGGTAAATGCAGCGGGTTTTGCCATGGCGACTCCTCAATGATAATCAAGATAACGTAACGTAATTTACCATTACGTTACGTTATTGACTATAGCGTCACGGTCGCCCATTGACAGGCAAGGTCCATCACCATAAGATCTGAACACCCTGCGAACCGGGTCAAGGTTCGAATTTCAGCCGGCAACGGCTCACGGCTTGAGTAACAAGCCGTTTCGCCCTCGGGGCGTCAGTGATGCGTTATGAAGTACATCACTATTAAGATCATTACGATCAGTTTTGGGTCATCAATCATGTTCGGCTCCTTTCGTCGATGGCGCCGAATCGAATGACCCGGCACCCGGTATAGCGCCAATTCCCGTTTTTTGACAAAAAGCGCATTGACGCACGCTTATCTGCCTGAGCGTGCGTCAATGCGTCGGTCGCAACCGGTTTTTCGAGTGATCGAGAACGCCCGTGCTGAGCGCTATCAGCATCTATCAACCCGTTGGGGCCATCCCTGACGGGATAGCTCCTGTCTTTTCAGAAAGGAGCAATCATGGATATGCACGAACCCAATCGGTTTGCCGGCCTGCAGTACGCAGTCCCAGGCAACGTCGAGACTGATGTGTACATCTGTCCTCTCAGCGGTGGCGCAGACTCAACCGTCCTCGCGCTACTGCTTAAACAGCTCGCACCCCACGTCCCCTGGCGCTATGTCTTTACGGACACCGGCGCTGAGGAAATCGAAATCTACGAGCAACTGGATCGCCTTGAAGCAATCCTCGGCCCAATTGAACGCCTGTCCGGTAAATCGCTTTGGGAGGTCATCGCCGATTTTGGCTCGTTCCTTCCTTCGCCCACCGACCGCTACTGCACCCGCATCCTCAAACTGAAACCTTTCCAGCAGTGGGTAGGGCAGTTTAAAGGCCGGCAGAAGTGGATCGCAGTCGGTATCAGGGCTGACGAACCGACCCGCCTCGCGTTCACGATCGACGAGTGCGAAACCATCATGCCGTTGCTGGATCTCGGCATCACACGCGACTGGGTGTATGACTACCTGGTGAAGACGCTGGGCATTCCGAAAAGCTACAAAACCCGTAGCCGATCAGGATGCACTGTCTGTCCGTACCAAACCGTGCAAGAGCTGACTGGGCTGCTGCAACGCAACCCAACAGACTTCGCCAAAGGCGCAGCTTGTGAAAAGCTGTCCGTAACGGACAGTCAGCGGCACCCGCCTGGTGTTGCACTTTGGCAGGACACCACAGCCTCGGCGAACTGGTTAAGTCTACCGGCACCTGATCACGAACAAGTGATTGAGGCCGGTCGCATTGCCAAAGCTGCAGATCTGTTCGGGCGGCGCATCTTCGTTGCCGGCGAGTTCTTCTACGCCGGCATGCCAGGAATGCAGCCCTTCATTTGGCATCAGCGCGTCATCACCTTCAGCCCTACCTTGCAAGGCATCAAAAAGCAGCTTGATGGTCGCTATCAGCACTTGCTATCCACAGCGGAAGTTCACGGCATGGATAGCGAAGATGTACGACGCGATGCACGCTTTGCGATCTGGTACATCCAGTTGCCCGCGCATGTGTTTGACCCGGATGGCCCACGCTCCGTTACGGACGGTGAACGTTCGTACACATGGCATGCGGGCAAGTCTTACCGGCAAATTGCGCATGTGATCTCCTGGGCGACGCGTGTATTGCATGCTGAATACGAGCGCCGTCTGGCAGACAGTAACCCGCCACTCATGTCGGTAAAGCACGAGTGGAAGGCACTGGCGCAGGAAACACTTGCTGAAGCAAAAGCCTCCCTTGGCGATGTATTGCTTAGCCAGTGGTATCAGCCCACAGAGAAGATTCATGAACCTGAGACCGAGTTGGAGATGTTGCGCCAAACACCGTGTCCCATGTGCCAGATCTGATCTGTTTTCAATCACCCCATAAGGGAGCGTTCCGCCCTTACGGGGGGACTCTCCCAATTTACGAGAAGGAGCAGTCATGAGCATCATCACCACGATCGGATTGTGCAAACAGAAGATGTCCCCGGCAGGCTGGGCACTCTTTTGCGCGCACAAGAAGGCGGACACGCTCGAGCCGTACGATCCGGAGACCTGTACGGATGCAGAGGAAGTATTTCTATCCAATCTGGAAGCGTTGCAATACAGCTACGGTCATGGCCGCGGCGAACCCATTGCACGGATCAGTATCTTCAAGATGAAGGGCGCGATCCGTCACTGTGGAAAGGGTGTGGCCAAGTTTTCCTACAGCCTCCTCTTTCTGCGCGATGACGGCCTCGGCTGGATTGAGCAACGTCATCGCTTTGCCTTCGGAAGCGACTGATGATGGCCGCAAGCTGGGTCATCAAGGAAAGGGCCACAGGGAAGGTGTTGTTTGAAACTTTCAGCGCCACGATTCCTGAGCGCTTGAACAAGGAGCGGTACGAAGCTGTACCAATTCTTGAGCACCTTGCCGCGCTTAACCGCCCGCAGGCAATTCCATCCACGGCGCTCCCGTAACTAGGCAGCGCTACTACTCAACTGTGGATCTAAAGCCTCAAGTCTTCAAAACGCCGCTGGGTAGTGCATCGGCCCGCAAGACAACGAAGGCCCCAGGAAGTCGTTTGATCCGGTAATACTGGACAACGGAATTGCTAGCGACACAAGCACTCGAGGGGAACACCTACACCAGCGCACCTGGACGTAGGCCCTATAGTTAACCGCCCAAGGGCACGCCCCTTGGGCGTGTTCGCGGGTCCAATTTGGAGTAATCGATGAAGACCACGAAGAAAGACTTCGACGCCATTCTGTTTGCCGATAATCGCAAACTGCTTGATGTCATTCCGGATGAAGCCCGCGATGTACTTGACCATTTTGTGATGCAGTTTCTTCACAGGCTGGCCATGAACAACATCGGCTGCGGTTTTTACGCCATTCAAGCCGCTGCAAAACTGGAGATTCTGCGGAGTATGCAGTGGTACCAGATGCGGCAACTCGCCGAGAAGTCACCCGACTTTCCGGAGTTTGAGCGGACATTCGAGGAGGGGGCCCATGTTTAGCATCCACCGAGATTGCCGTTTGCTCTGCAGCGGATTCAACACCCTGGCATTGGCTGAGCAAACAGCCGAACAATTGCTCACCTCGCTTCCAGATAACGTAGCAGCAACCTACGCCGTCCATAACGCAGCGGGCACATTACTGGCCGTCCGTTCAAACCGGAAGATAGAGGGAACCATCCTCTGCCAAGCGTGGGGGGGCCGCAAAGGGAATGACGCAATACTGGTGCGCGAAGAAACGTTTGATGCAACGTCGCATCTACTGCTCATGAGCCTTGCAAAACTACACGGGCTACACGACGGAGATGAATCCACAGATGATGTTGGACGTCATCACGTCGCGTGGGAAGGTCCATGCGAAGTAAGCATTGTCGACTCGCTGGCCGACTACTTTGGTGTCGACCTGCTGGAAGACATCACCGCCGAGGCGCTGGAATCTGTGCGTGCGTGGGCAAAGCCCGAGCCGCGTCGCACCTCACGCCTTGCTCTGTCGGTCAATGTGGAGCTCAGCCATCCGGGGTTGATGCCGCTCGATGTGCTCCGTCATTTGCACGTCAACGTGATATCGGACCTCCCGGATCTGATCGTGAGCAAAGCCGTTTTGCTCTAGCTTTTTGCCGGCCCGAAAGGTGCCGGCCTTTTCTTCAGTGCATGATGATTCGTGCTTTGAATAAAAGGTTTCCTCGAGTTTTCGAGAACGCTTGCAGTGTGTGCGACAACACCTGAATTTCTGCGAAACGACCGTTTCGCTTCACCCATTGGGTACTGATACCCACTGGGTATTGGTGCCTTCTTTAAAGGAGTCACACCATGAATCGTTGGAACAACAACGACGTTCAATTTCCCCGCTTGCTGTGCGAAATCATGGCAAACGAGGAAATCAATCTGGCGCGCATCGCTGCATCGATGGACTTGTCAGTTGACGAGGTCAGCGAGCTGTTCGATCGCGCCAATTCGGTTTGGGAACAAGCCAAGGCGAAGCCCGCTCAAGAAAGTCACTCAGGACTGTTTGTAAGCCCGGATGACGGGATCACCTGGCTGCCGACCGGCCGCGTTCGCGTCATGTTTCACGATGCGACCGAATCGGATGATGGGATGCAGAATCTCATCGCAACGATCAGCAACGAAGGGGTGATTCTCGACCTGGTAGATCAAGCGTCTGGGGTATGCGAGAAAACAGCCGCCCTACCGCTCGATTACCTGACCACGTTAGCCGCGTAGGAGGTGCTATGCAAACCGAACAACGGTTGTATCGCACTGCCGAAGGGCATGCCTGGGTCGGGGAGTATTTCAAAGGGCGCAGCCCGGCGAATGCCACCCATGTTGCAGATCTGCCTCTCGCCGACGATCCACGCTGGCGCCAAGGTAAACCTGAGTTTGCCGATGTCGAGTTCATCACACTCTCACCGTTTAGCCCCAGCGGCCGACTCGGTGTGTGTGTCGAAAAGCAGCTTGGCAAGCCCTTGGGCCAGTATCCAAACCATCCAGCTTTCGAAGGGTGTGTTGCTTGGATGCTGGTGTCTGATGCTGAGTGGACTCCACTCCCTACGCCCGATTACACCCGGTACGTGGTGATGGATGAACACACTCTGGGGTACCTGATCCCTGAAATGCCCGATTGCATTGGCGTACTTCATGGCTCGGTGCTCAAAGGCAGTCCATACGGCCCCCTGTGTGGAATGGCTTACATCGTCGCCGGGAACACCAAGCTGCGGCAGGCAACACTGGCGGATTTTGAGGAATACCGTGTGGTGCCACCAAAGTGCCTGGTTGCATGGGAGGCTGAAAAGAACGGTCGTATGTCGGCTGTACTGGAGGTGCAAGATGGCCTTTAACGATTCTGCCTTCCGTGTGATCAACGTAGAAGACTCGACCTACTACCGGCCCTGCCTGGATTCCGCAAAACGAGCTGCATGCGAATGCATCCGCTGCGGAGACCGGAAAACATCAGGCTATATCGAAAAGGCGAACATCAACGGCTGGGAAGTCGTTGCTCGGTTTTCTCATGGCCACGGCATTCAGCTGGTCATGTGACGAAGCCTGAAGATGTTCACCTGAAATGCCGCCCGCAACGCTCAGATTACTGAGTGAGCGCGGGCATTAACATCGCCCCATAGGAGGTTAATTCGCTCCTTTGGGGCGTAAATCATTCCGTGGGGTGCATTCAAGGAGAAGGAAAATGAGTAGTCACGATTGCGCCGTACGTGGAAACATCAACGTCAGGGATGGCATTACCGACAGTCAGGTACGTGCGGCTATTCAGCCGTTTCTGATCAAGGATGGCCGGTCCGATTTCGACGAACAAGTAACCGAAGGAAACATTGAATTCGACGGATCGGCATTGTCGTTTTCACTGAATTTCTACGGCTACGGTGGGTATCAAAGCGATGCGGTGGATATGCTTGTTCAGCAGCTTGAAACAATCGTTGATGGGCACGCCTATATCGAAGTTATGGATTTTGATACCGGCGACCTTGATGCTGCATGTTGTCCGCAGTTTATAGCCACTGATGAAGTCGGTCGTCAGGCCGCTCGCTTAGAGTACGGCATTCTGCAAATGACTGACTATGTTGTTCCGGTCGTAGGCAAAGAAGCTTTTGAAACACTCAGAAAGCATATTCTGACCCTTCCGCGGGAATAAGAAGTCGAGAGAATGACCTCAACGGGTCATTTAACCAATCTGCCCGAGGGTGATGTTCTGCCCTCGTGGGCAGTTCAATCTCGGGGCTTTCAAAGAAGGAGTTGAATCATGGACGATGAGTGCGAACTGTGTGCTGGCAGCGGTGAAGTCACTATCACGCCTGTCGGTTGCGGTGAGTCACAGGCTGGCGAGTATGGCTGTCCCGTATGCATTGCCAAGGAGCGCGATGAGCTTCAAAAGCGAGTCTGGGCGCTGGCTCAAGCTGCGTCGAAGAGTGCTGCTTTGGTGCAATCGGGATTGGCTGAAATCACAGCTTTAACCGCCGAGTAACTAAGAAGTCAATATCATCAACCGCCCGGAGGGTTCGCCTTCCGGCGACCGATGGGCTTCAAGGAGAAATTTATGACAAAAGCTGAATTCGATGCGAAACGGTCAGGCTTGAAAAGCTGATAGACACCGAAGATGCTGGCAAGAAAGGCGGGAACAAATCGTTGGCTGAGAAGGTGGCTCATAACCGTGAGCGCAACCGGCTGCAAGAGGTTTTGCGGCAACACAAGCTCAACTACTTCGAGTTGGTTCCCAAAAGTTGTCGGGCTGCTTAACTAAGTAGTCAAGGAACGCCGCTTTTGCGGTGGAAATCAAGAAAGGTAGGTGCTACCATGGGTTTCATGGAACGCAAACTTAATTACGTTGTGGTTCAAGAAGAAGATGCTTTTGTGGCTCGTTGCTTGGATGTTGAAGTTGCAAGCGATGGTGCTACCGAGACAGAAGCTGTAGCCGCTTTGAAAGAGGCGTTGGAGCTTTACTTCGAGGACCACACAGACACCTTGAGCCACCTACCTCCTCGAACCTACCAGTTCGGAGAGGTGGTGGTGCATGCCTAAGCGGTGGTCAACATCGGAAGTGGAACGTGTTTTGCGGGCTTATGGCTTTGTGTTGGTTAGCCAGAAAGGTAGCCACATGAAGTACGTCTCCAATGGGCGAGTTGTTATCGTACCAGCGGGACGCAAAGAATTACCCAATGGGACTTTCGCTTCAATATTGCGCCAGTCTGGCTTGGATATTTCCAAGTTCTACTGAGCAAAACATTCAGCCCCGTGACTCTTTTGAGCGCGGGGCTTTTCACGTCTACGTTGCGGCCAATCGAATTACGAAACCCAAAATAATTGAACGTAATTGGCTCATGTCTTGACGCCTGCGGTTTCCGGTCTAAACTCGCTTAGGTAGATCCTCGGCGACATGAGCACAGCGCTATCCGCGTCGAGCAGGACGAAGCGGGTGCTACGATCAGAGACTATTGAACGACTGGCGGAACTGGCCCGCACACCACGTCCATCCAAGCCGTGATGATAGGCGGCGGTTGGTCGGCCCGTGCGTCGAAAATCACGTTATCGCCGGCCTGGACCCGAACCAAGGTAAAGGCCTGTTTTTCGCCACGGCTGTTGTCGGCGAGAATCGCCGCATCAACCACAGAGAGGGCGGTGGCGATGGCTTGCTGGGTGCGCGGAAAGCGATCCTGGAGTTTTTTCCAGTCGACATCATGCCCGCCCTTGGCCTTACGAGTCTTGACCCGAGCGATCGAAAGGCCGACGTCGCCCAGTCCGACGAAGATCAGGAGCACGAAATATCCAGCGGCTTGGAGTTCGCGGATGGTGTCGATCTTGCTGGCGAAGGTGCCATCCTCGCGCTGCTGCCAGTAGGAGAAGACCGTTTCGGTAGCAAAGGGAACCTGTTGCACCATGGCCTGGGCCACGAAGGATTGGACGCCTTTCTGGGCGACGCCCATCCAGTCCTCGTTGCTGTCCCGGAGGTGCGTCGCCCAGGTCGGCAGTGGGTGCTTTTCAGGCAGAATGGACATCATCATCCGATCCGCATTGATCAACGGCACCTGGAATTTGTCAGCCAGGTGGTCATACCACAAGGTTGATTTCCCCGAACCGTTATGACCGGCCAGAATGATAGCGAGCGGTTGTCCAGAACTTACCTGATGCTCGATGATGGCGTCGACCGTCGCGGCGAGGTCCGACATCAGTTCTTGGTGGCGCGTTTCTTGGCTGGGGATGCCGATTTCTCAGCCAAAAAGCGCCCGTTAGCAAACCGGCCGATGGTTTTCTTGCCATCCAGTTCGCGGACCATCCAGCCGGGACGGTCCTCACAGCCGAAATAGAGGGGAATACCCTTTTGCCGGGTAAGCTTCACCCCCGGTTTGAGGAGGGCGTCCTTACCCCGCTTCAAGGCAGCTTGCCCAGCTTCGATGTTGGCGCGACGCACACTCTCCGGGGGTTGGTTGACGCGGACCGTGACAGAGCCAAAGGACATCGACACGGGAGTCCATTCCCCACCGGCGGGAGGATTGCTGGACTTTTTGATGCCCGTTTTCATAGTGGCTCCGGAATCAATTGCGAGGCTTTCATTTTACCACTTAGAACTGATCCAAAAAGGCCGGTCTCGAGTTGGGAAAAGCAACCCATGCTATAGCCATAACCGAGAACCAAACGGGTCTTGCTTGCAAGTCTTTATGCTTTGACGAAACCACCTTTTTGCCTCCTTATTCATCCCCGCAGCGGCCGCAGCAATCCCTCCATAATGCAGAACGGAGTGGTAGGAATGGTTTTCAATCCAGTGCCCTACCAGTTTAGGCTCAATTGTTCCCAGAAAAGTCTTTGGTATCGTCGATTGGAACAGACCAATGCTTCTTTTCGCAATCTCATAGAGCCAAAGCGCACACGCCATGTCTGCTTCTGGAAGATCGGACTCATCATCGAGCATTTCGCCCCAACTTTCTGCAAACCTTAACCCAACGATACTTACTAAAAGGGCGCCTGGGTAAGGATTATGCGGATGGTTGTCCATGATGCGGTTGATCTCATCGAACATCCTGGATCTCTCCTCTGGATCGGAGATGTCCTCTTCGTCTTTGACGATCCATAGCAAGGCCTCCCAAACCTGGCGTCCTAGTTGGCTCTGGACAAATTTTCCCTCAATCCATTTTTCACCCATCTGATCAATATGATCGACAACAAAACTGACGTAGCTATCGACAGAAATGGTTGCCGCTTCGGCAGAAAAGTTGGGATCAAGCTCGTGATCGATGGCGTCCTGGAATCGCATCCATGCTCTGCGTTCGTCAGGTCGCATGAACAGCTCCAGGTCAGGGAGTTGGCGGCGACCTACCGGACAGCAGAAATAGCCACTCAAGTCATGCAGACACCAGTTTTGCATCCGATTGATCGCCGTACCGATGTCGACTTCGTCGGCATAAGGTCCGGCCGGAGAGCCCTTTTCGATATGTGCTCGCAACTCGTGGAAGTGTTCAAAACCGTAGATCCGGGCCAGGTTTTCCTGCGCTCTGGCTAGTTTGAGGCCGTATGCAGCGGCAACATCTCGGGCAGCGACCGTAAAGTCGTGCATGGACGCGGGGGTAAAACGTCTTGAAGTATGGGTGGGCATAGCAATAACTCCGCATCAATAACGGACTTGCTTCTCAGGCTCTTGCACGGCATCGGATTGCTGGTCACCCGAACTTGCCTCTCGCCTTCAAAGCAAGCCCAGATCGATGAATGAGCATTGCGTGATGGCCATACATAAAACCTTCTACTTTCCCCATGGATATTGCCAAAATATTCCAGCAGCAGCGGCCAGTAGGAGCCGCCTCGGAATATTAGCGACCCCCTCCAGGCAAGTCAAAAAGAGCAGGGATATTTTGCGTACCTATTGAGTCATTTGCTTTCCGACATGTCGCCTATTTATGCGGGTCGGGCTATCATGGGGAGTCGAAACACAACTGTATATTGACTCCTTTGCCATGGCCAACTTTCCGTCAATCCCGATTCCCAACAACCCAGCCCGATTCGAGCCGAAATACAGCAAAAAGCGGGCGGGGATTTTGCGCCCGTCCGATGTCCGGCACGTCTTGCGAGTCATTGATGCAACCTCGCGGTGGCCCGAGCGCGATTGCGCCCTGGTGGTCGCCTCTCTTTGTACAGGCATGCGCTGCACCGAATTGGCCCGCGTCACCCCGAGAGATATTTTGATGCCTTCGGGCAAGGTGCGGGACGCTGTTCAGCTTCGTGCCGAAATCACCAAGGGCTGCAAAGCCAGGCTCGCCTACTTCACAAATCCCAAGCTGATTGCCGCCCTGGACAGGTATGTGCAAAGCCGTCACGCAAAGCGCATCGGTTTGAGTGGTGGCGAGGACTACGCTGGTCTATACCCTGATGCCCCGATGTTTTTCTCCAGCCGCAAGGGTGGGTTCTCGATGGTGCCAAAGAACCGGGCGCTTGAATCCGGTTTGACCGGCCAATACGTGGCGGCAGACGGCCTGGAGCATCTGTTTCGGCGGATTTTCGATAGGTCGGGCTTGAAAGATTGTAGTTCGCACTCGGGCAGAAGAACCTTTGCTTCCACACTACTTGCGAAAGGTGTTTCGTCTGAGGATGTTTCGCGCCTGCTCGGCCACAGCGAAATCGACGTAACAGGGGATTACTTGGAGTGCAGCGAGGCTATGCTTGAGGCGGCATTTGCTGACGTGTTGTAGCAATGCCAAACGCGCAGAGTGTTTCTACAATGGTGCTACAATTTCATTGACGCAGCACGCCGATGGATATACAATGGAGACACATTAAAGGGCATGGGCATGAAACTCAATTTAACTCAATGGGGCAACAGCGCGGCAGTTCGCCTGCCGGCACCTCTGCTGGCGCAACTCGGTGTCAAGATCGGCGATTCATTTGAGGCCGAGGTGGCCAAGGACAGGCTCACCCTGCGCGTTATCAAGGATGACCGGACGATTGAATTGTCGGTTGTTGCCGGCCAAGGCGAGTCGCTGTCTCTTCGCATTAAGGACCGCGCCCTCGGTGACACTGGGGCGCATTTGGGTTCGGGCCGACTACAGAACAATCCCAATACCGCAGAGTTTTACCAGGCAGTAATCGAAGCCATCCTGGATTACAAAAAGGGTGGTGCCACAGTGGTTTTTAACGGCACTGAGTATTGATTCGGAAAGGATAGAACTATGAGGTTCAAAAATCAGCATGAACTAATTGATGCCATCTTGAGGGGGGTTCTGGTTTGGACAGGAATCGGGTTTGTGTCTATCGCAGTAAACACATGGCTTGGTTAAAAAGGAAGGGATAGACCAATGAAATCGCTCAGGCGGCTTGCCGATAATCCCCAAAAAAAGACCGCTGTGGCGCAGTAGCATGACGATATGCGGATTACCGGGCCACGTGAGGATGGCTGGCGCACATGGAGCGGTCAGCGCGGAACACTATTTCAGCGCTTGAAAAGCGTGTTTGGATTTTGAACGGAAAGGATGGCATACCAATGACCAGCGCAAAACCTGCCAAGCTGCCCGTGATTTTCCTCGCGAACGGGGGCAAGTTTGAGCCGTGGCATTGTCATCGGTGTGGAAACCCAGTCCGCTCAGAGAACGCCGTTGTCCTTGAGGAAAGTTGTCAATCGGCTGAGATTCACGATTTCGGAATGCCAGAGGACGAATCGGGTGGACTCCTGTTGTTCGGGAAAAACTGCGCTACCCAGTTACGCAAACGTGCCCGCCTCATTCATGGCTCTACCCAGGACACGAAGGTGGTGCAGCAAGCCATGCTGGAGCGGCTGGGTGGAAAGCACAAGGCGATGAACAACAACGCCTATGGCGAGTGCCTGCGAGAAGTCCTCGAAGCATTCAACAAGAATTGACCGGAAAGGAATGCTATGAGTTTGGGATCAACTGTAGCAGTTGAAGAAGCACAAGAGGATTACCGCGAAGAATGCGCGGACTGGATTGCCCATAAAGCCGCGGAGCTTGTTGCTGCGCGTGATATGGGGCGAACGGAGGCTATCGAAACGGCTGCTAATTTACTGCGCCAAGAAAATGATGCAGACGCAGACATGACTGGTGTTGCTGCCGTCGAAGTGGACCAGATTGAACCAAGCCGCAAGGCATCGACAGCACAGGTGGCCGCGATCAAGGCCGAACTGATGGACGAGGCACGGGAAGCTGCCGCCCGTTTTTAATCTGCCACCGGAAAGGAACCTGAAATGGCGATTCGCTTTCCCTTGGATGAAGAACTTGTTCCTGGCAATTAAAGTCGAAAACTGGTCATTAAAGTCGAAAACTCCCCAATAGAGTCGAAAACTGCCTGCCCCAAGCTGAGCTCATAGGTGGGCTTTCAGCAAATAACTAATTTGATAAAGGAGCTATTCAATTGATCGGTATGGTGACCAAGGCTCGCGTACTGCGTGCGGCCACAATCTTTCGGGAGCGAGGGATTAGCCAGGCGGAGGTGGCCGAAATTGTTGGGGCAAGTCAGCCCCAAATTAGTCGAATCCTCAAGGGAGATGGAATTCGGGCAACAAAGCTGGCAGAGGAAGTCTGCCTCTACGCTGAAAAGCTTGAAGGAGGGGTAACTGCGGAAGCGGTTTGTTCTAACCAAGAGTTGATCAAAGCCCTGGCGGAAACATGGGATGGTAGTGCTGGGCATGCAAAGGCTCTTGCTGTCGTGATCCGTTCACTAAGGATGTTGCGTTAAGGGCGTAATGTCCGGCGGCAGTTCGGCCAATCCGGTCATAGGGGGTAGCGAAGATGTACAGCCGGTGTTGCGCAGGTTGCTGTCGTTGGCTGGTCGAATCACACGAATGGCCACTTTCACCCGTCGAGTGACAAGTGCATTTCCGGCACATATCCATTCTCGAATAGACGAACATGGCACATTGGCGTCACCACAGAAAAAGCTGATGCCACCTTGGATGGCAATTGCGATGGTCCATACCCGTCGAAGGTCCAGCGATGGAGATTGGCCTCCCGAACAAGGTAGAAATCCCCTGCGTGTTCTGCCTTGACGATCACCCCTGAAGGAATTTCGTCAATGTCACTCACCAGTGTCTCCCGACGTTCCGAGCGATCACGCTTCAACTGCTGATCAATCTCCTTTGCCGTCGGACGTCCCGCCAGCCCAAATGCCCTCACCCAGGCTTCGAGGTACGCGACATAACGGTCACGACGACACTCGGAACAAGGGCGGTGCCCCGCGGCCAGGGCGGTGGCTTCATCGAGGAAGAACAATTCCGTGTAATGCCCCGGCTGCATGATCTGCCGTTGCCGATCCTTGAAGGAAAGCAGGCAGGTCACCCATGCATCGCGTGCCGTCTGACGAACGATATTCCCCGCGTCATCATGGAGGCAGCCCCTGTTCCCCATCAGACTGCCACGCGCCCCAGTTGCCACCAGCTTGCCTTCAGGATCTACCCGATTCTGCTTACTCATAGCTCGATTTCCCATTCATCACTCAACTCCGATCGCCTTGAACACCGCATCCACAGGATCGGAGTAAAAGCTCGTCTGGAACTTGGCAAACAGCTCTCCAGGGACACTCGGGATGTCGACAACGCTCGACATCGGCAACAGGATCTTTTTGGCACCGGCGTCAAAGGCCACCTGTAGGGTTTCAGCAAGGTTGCGAACCTGAACCACTGAGCCTCCCAGGCTCATGTCGCCCATGACCGCCATTTGTGACTGGACGGGGCGCCCCAGCGCAGCCGAGCAAAGCGCAATGAAGCTGGCGAGCGTCAAAGACTGAGGCGCACCAACACTCTGCAACTCGACCAATTGAAGATGGAAGTCATGCTCGCTTGGCTTGATCGATGCGCTGACACGCGACGTGTTGGCCTTGAAAAAATCGAATGCCACCCGCACCGGTTCCTTTGGCGCGGCACCGGAAGCGGATACTTTGCCCGAACCTGCGATGCTCTGGATCTCGATCCGAAAAATCCCCGGCATCTCGGCCGTCCCCATACTGATCGTATGCAGCGTCCCCGGCGCCAACCGACCATCCGGAATCAAGGCCCCGCCAGACTGCTCGGGAACGGCGACAAACCGTTCCTGGTTGTCTTCGAGGTCAATGTAGGAAAAATGGACGTCATAGAACTCCATGCCGCCGATTTTCTTCAACTGCTCTTTCACCCGGCGGCGCGATTCCAGCGCGTATTCGAGACATTTCTGGACGATCTCCTTACCGTAATCCCCGGCCGGACAAATCAATTTGAGCAGTCCGGACACAGTGCGCCGGACGGCGATGGTGTCGCGCTGGTTCAGGTTGTTTCCTAGCTTGAACCACTTGTCGATGGCGTCAGCGAAATTGTACTTGCGCATCTCACGCAGGTACTCGGCCAGGTAATCGACGATCAGTCCGTACTGGTTGGTGAAGAATTCCGGACGCATCTTCGGGATTTCCCAACCAGGCACATAGGCATGAAAACGGTCAAAAAAAGCCGAGTCGATCATCGCCTCCGGAAACGGCGCCAACAGGTGCGAGGTTTTTACCAGGGACTCGACACTCTGGTTGATGTTCCCGACAAAGACCATAGAGGCGTTGGCGTTGATCGATTCGCGGCCCCGGCTGAAGGATCCGGAAGCCATGTAGTCTTTCATGATCTGGACACCGTCGTGATCCTTGAAGGTGATCCCCGCCACCTCGTCGAAGGCGACGGTATCCCAAAGACCAACAAGGCCGACCTTGCGGGCACCCATGTTGTAGAACAGGTTGGCCACAGTGGTCTGGCCACCGGAAACCAGGATGCTGTTCGGGCTGATTTCCTTGTAGATGTGGCTCTTGCCAGTGCCCCGCGGCCCCAGCTCACAGAAGTTGTAGTTGTTCTCGACCAGCGGGATCATGCGTGCCAGAAGATGCCACTTGGCCCGCTCCTTGAAACAGCTTGGCTCCATGCCGGTCGAGCGGATCAGGGCATCGATCCAGAGATCGTTGGTGAAGGCTTTGCGCCCCTCAAACAGGCCGGGCATGTCCATGTTGGGCATCTGGATCGGCTTGAGGTCGGTGACCAAGAAAGGCGAACCCTTCTGGTTTTCTTCGTAGCGGTAGTTCAGGGTGACGATGCACCAGATACCGCCGACAAGAAGCTTCTCGAACTGCCGGACGTAGGCATCCGAGATCTCGGCATTCTTGACGCCCAGGTTGGAGAGCAGCGCCTCATAGACGTCGCGCTTCTCGTTGAGTTTGACGGTCACCTTGTCGATGACCTTGTAGCTGCCGCTCTCGCGGATTTTCGACTTGATCTTCTCGGCCTCGTCGGGCCGCACGTAGTTCTCGGCGAGGATGCGCTTGACGTTGACCAGCCCGGACTGAATGGTCGCCTCGTCATCGGATGCGCAGTACATCCCGAGCAGATACTCGAGAACATAGACCGGTACGTTTGCGCCTTCCTTGATCAGCTTGGTCAGGTCCTTGCGCACCACCTTGCCGGCGAAGTGGCGGTTGAGCAGCGCATCTACGCTGGCGTCTTGATCGGTGATCTGTTCTGTCATGGCAGTTCTCAGAAATCGTTGGCGATGGCCAGATCGACGCGCAATGCGATGCGTACAACCTCCACCTTGGTCTGTGCATCCCGGGCGGTCAGGAAATAGTCTTTGGTCTTGTCGTAGGATCCGGACTTGACGGTCAGGAAGACCGAGCGCTTGCGCTCGTCCATGAGTCCGGAACTGCTGTCGAAAGTCACGGACTGCTCATCGCTGATCAGCGCCTCACCGTCGCGGAGTGACACCAACACCGTGCGAGCCAATACCCGCTCGGAAACCGGCTCGGTCTGAATGAATTCGAAACGCTGGCGATTGGTGACGACCTTGTTGGATGAGCCAAGCAGGCTGAATTCGACCATCCGCGTCTTGGCCGATGCGTTCTCGCTCTCGCGCAGGGTAATGACCGGGACCACCGTTTCCTGCGGCATGGCGCTCCCATGGACAAAACGGGCGCCACCTGCAAAGTGGAAGCGGGATGCGCCGCGCGGCACCCAGAAATCGAGGCTGCCATCGCCCGGCGTGGTTCCCGCCGTGACCTGGGTGTTGCCACACCAGGCCTTCGGCGATTCTCCGATTCCCATACCCAGCAGATAACGCTTCTTGGCTTTCAGGGTGCCGTCGGGCTTGTCGCCCAGCGCCGACTTGTCGGCCTCGTCGAGGGGCGATTCCTGGTAGAGGAATCCATGGTCGGCGGTGAGCAACACCAGCGAGCCATTGAGGCTATTCACGATGAAGGTTGCCAGTTGGGTCAGCTCGGTGAGCGTCTGCGCCACGGCATCGAAGGTTTCGCGCTCCGAGCCCTGCTTGTCGCCCAAGAGGTCGATCTTGTCATGGTAGATGTAGATCACCCGTTGGTCGCGGACGTACTCGCGGCCCTTGTCCTTGCCCAGTGCCAGCAAGTCATCGGCCTTGATGGCGACACCCTGAACGCCGGCCAACTGATCACCGCGTTGCTCTACGGTCGAGACGGGCTTGCCGTCGGCCATCACGTCCAGGTTGGCGTTCTGCTTGTAGGCCAGCGTTTGATGCGGCAGCAGAGCAGCCATGCCGAGCGCGGTGTAGCTCGGCAGCACGCCGAGCATGGCGGACAGCGTCGCCTTGAAGCGGCTCTTGCCGTTGACCTCGCGTACCAGTTCCTCTGCCGCTTCGAAGCGGAAGGCATCGGAAATGATCACGAAGACACGCTTCACGCCGGCGTCGAGGTGACTCTGGACATGCCGGGCATAGAAGTCCTGCTGATTGATCCAGCCATCCACCTGCCAGCGGGCGAGCAGCCCTGTGCTGCCTTCCAGCACCTTGTTCCAGGCCAGGCCCAGTTGCGGGATGAACCAGCCTGAGTAGGCGCTTTCCATGCGCTCACGCAGCTCATGCAGCAATGCCCAGCCCATCGGTTCGACGGCATCAGCCGCATGGTTGAACTGCCTATATAGCTGGTCGAACCTGAAAATTTCCTGCTGGTAGCTGTTCAAAGCCGCGCCAGCATCGACAAAGCTGAACCCCGCCTGGAAGCGAGCCTTCAGTTCCGAAAAGGCAGCAGCCGCCTCGAGCGCGTCGTAACAGGCAGCCAGGGCGCGCGAAGACGCACTGGCCTGCACCATCATCTGGTTTGCCCAGTGACCATCCCGCCGGCGAGCAACCAAGGTGCGCAGGGTATCCATGTCGGCACCTGCACCTGCAATGATCCGGCCCTTCAAGTCTTGAATGATCCGGCGCTCGACTTCCTCAAACGTCATGCACTCCGCCAGCGCTTCGGCGGAAAATCCTGCCAGGATGGCGGTCAGGCCAAGCTCACGGCCGACCGTGCCAGACAGGGCGTCATAGCTGCCAAAATGCCCAACATGGGAGCGCCAGTTCCCCAGGAAAACAGAGATATTGGCGGCAAGCGTTTTGTTGCCAAGCACAAAGTGCGAAAGCTGTGCCGGGCATGGGGCGTTGAGCGTCCGCGCCAGATCGCTGGCAAGCAGTCTAAACAGCAGATCACGCAGTGTGGGCGCAGCATCCTGATAGCCCGTTTCGCGCTCCACCAGTGACCAGAACGCACCTTCCAGATCGTTCGCAGCGATATCCGTCCAAGCCTTGGGGCTGGCATCCAGATCGACGTTGCCGTCGGTGATCAGAGCAGACAAAATTCGCAGCAGAATGGCCGGCAGATCTGGCTGGTCGGCCTTGACCAGGACGGACAACATCTTGCGGTCAAGATCATCGGCGTTGTCGTTTGGCAAGACTAGGCGTTTCAGTCGCTCAGCCCGATCCTTGGCACGCAGGAACTTCGCCCTGGCCTTCAAATGCGCGCGCAACTGCTGGCTTGCCAGGCCCATATCTTCGAGCAGGATCGAGGCGCTGTCGGCCTTGAAGGACTTGCTGCGTAGACGGACATCGAGCAGCCAGTCGTCCGTTGGTTCGGGCTCGGGCTTGGCACTGTAAATCAGGAACTTGCTCCCACGACCGGCGCGCTCGAGATCAATCTTGGCCTTGAGCCATGGCGTTGCGTCCAGGTCGAGCAGGCCAACGCCTTCGGGGCGAAGCCCATCGACGGTGGCCGCGAACTCGCCGTCCGGGTCGTGCCAGAAGACGATAGAGGAACTGCCAAAGAGGTTGCTCAGGGCTTCGGTGATGCGTTGTTGGCTCATTGTTAGGCTCGATCAGTCTCGGCAAAATTTATCAGGTAGCGCATGCGCAAAACACACAAGCCCGTTTTGTCACTCTTGCGCTCCGGCAATCTGGCCAACCACAGCATTCAATCGTTCGCGAAATTTTCGAAAGCTCGGCATCGAACTGGCGCGTTCAAGATCAAGTGGGCAGTCAGATAGCCAATCGCGCAAATTCGCTGCACTCATGTGCTCACCAAAAGCTTCCTCAAGTTTTTGCTTTGGGTGGTTTTCTGACACGATATTGCCGGGCAAGTCCTCCAACATCTCGCAGTTTCCGTAGGGCGGCGTTTTCGCCGCACAGAGTAGCCATGCCTCCGAGGTTGGTTTTGGCAGCATTGGCACACCACGGGGATACTCAGCCCGTTGAAACCCGCGCTCGATTGAGCTCCATTTTTCGTCCCAATTTCCACCGGGGTTGGCGTTGGTACCATCTGAGTCACGGAAGAAAACCGCGACGCCACGATCATCTTCGGCAACCTCGATTCCTGCGGCCATTTTTCCAAAAGCCCAGGCGTACTTCATGTGATACCCGGTCTCTTGGCCAGCCTTTTTCCCAGTCAGCGCGACAACTCTTTTGTTACCTTTCATCGTCTCGATTTGAGCCGCAAGAGCAGCCTTGCTGACAAATATCGCCCGGTCCGGCGTGTCACGAAAAATGGAATACCCCATTCGCGCAGAGACAATTTGGTCGACTAAAACGGTCATCGGGCCGGCAGTAAAATCTTGATCGCGACAAACCCCAATAGGCTGTGAGCAGCGTCCGATATCACTCGGCCCCTCACCGCTAAGAATCAGCAGCATTAACCCGCCTCCGTAAGCCTGGCTGCTTCCCGTGCGGCATCGGCTTCGTCCAGTGCAACACACTCCTGAGTCAATGCATTTAGATCGGTATCGACAAATGCCTCCCCTGGCCCCATAAAGCTCAATTTCTCGCTAATGCGGGGAATGCCAAAAAATGGGCGGGCGCGGGTTTCACCCTTCGGGTTTTTATAAATGAAATTGACGGCTTCGCGAGCGACGGTGTCATCCAGATAGTTGAGAATCATCGGGCTGTGCGTAGTCACCAGAATCTGTTGCGATGCACTGACCAGAATATCAACGAGCCGCTCGATGATTTCCGGGTTCATCCCGTTTTCGATCTCGTCGAGCAATATCAACGAGCGGTCAGAGTCCGTTTGCGCAAGGATGGCCAAGACGCGAAGCAAACCGTCGTTTATGTGCCGTGCCTCTGTTTCCAGCTTGTGGGAACCAAATTGCTCAATAACATTGAGCTTCTTCCAGCCCGCACGCTGACTGGAAATCTTGTAGTCGATCAATGACGGGTAGAACGTCTTTAATCGCTCAATGAGCGCGTTTCGTTGCTCCCCCTTAATTCCATGCAGGAACGACGAGAGTTTTTCGCCACCCGAGCCAATATCGCTGTCACTTGTCCGGGCGCGTTTGCGCATGAGGTTGGGCGCTAACAGTTCCAGTGAGCGAACCCGGCGCATTGAATCGCGAAATTCCTGGAGCTCGGGGGGAATACTTTCACCTCGAAGCTGCGACAAGACCGAGCCTTGGTAGTTGAACACGATCGGGACTTCCGGCTCATTCGCAACGCGATAACTCTTCGCTTTGACGCGAAACAGATGCCCACCCGGTATGAGAATATTTTCTTGGCTGCACTGAAGGTCATGGCGGTTGAACGTCGCAATCCATGTCAGCTGCCGCCCATCGCTCAGTCGATAAATCACCGTGATACCAATGTTACTTTCCGAGCGAAACTTGCAATTCAATTCTTGCGCGTTCCATTCGCGCATTTCAAGCCATTCGCTGATGCGTCCCTCCATCAACTGGGCAATGAAATCGATGGCCTGAAGCACAGTGCTTTTTCCAGCGCCGTTCATGCCAACCAGACAATTGAACTTATGAAAGCCAAGCGTAAAGCCAGCCAAAGACTTGAAATTCGTTACGCTAATTCTTTCAATCATCTCCAGCCCCTCCGGTTACGGCTTTGACCTCAGCCAACAAGTCCCCAAATTTACCGTAATTGACCTTCACCCCGTCATCCAAATCGAGGCTGATCCGCATGTCGGCGAAGTGACGAAGTTTCTCGTCGTAGGCGAGTAGCTCGACGTGTTTCTTCCGCAGCTTCTCGATTTCCTTGTTCAACTTGTTGCGTGCTGCGGTCGACGCCGAATCGGCGTCTTTTTCCAGCATCTCGATGCGGGACTGGATCTTTCCGGTCAGGGGTACGACGTACTCGGCGCGCATACGGGCCAGCGTGCTTTCGTTGTACCGATGCAAATAGACCAGTGCCTGGAATGCCCCTTGTTTGCCGCTGGAGAACAACCAGTAGATTGGACGTTTTTTGTAGGTTTGCAGGTGGTCCTTAAAGAAACTCGACGACAGGTAACGGCGGATGGTTTCGTCCGGCGTCTCGTTGCCTTTCTGGCCCAAACTCTCGGCGAGCCAGGCCATGTTTTCATCAAGTGTCTCAGAACCCCAGACGGCCTGTAGAAATTCGCGCACGCGGTTGGCGGCATCGTCCTCGAACCAGAGCTCGTCGGTGATCGGCACGATGCCGTCAACGTCAGCCGGGAAGGTCTGGTAGCGTGACGAATCGAAACCTATGTTGCCAGCGTCGGCATAGATCAGACCGGGTTCATCGAGACTGTAGCGGCCCATCATGCAACCGATTGCGTAGGAGATCAGGCGTTGGCAGTCCTTTTCGCGATCAGGGCGGGCGAATGTAATCTGCCCCTCTTGGATAGAGGGGGCTAGTTCAGCTTGAAGGGCGTAGACTTCAATAAAAAGAGCATTTACTGTCTCTTGTATGTTTTTCAGTGTATTGGCGTTTTCAAGGCTTTCAGCATTAAAAATCTCCCAAGCTTCCTGAAGGTTATGGCCGACATTCTTCAACCATTGAAGTGCTGAAAAATCCCAAGCGGTTTCGAATGAGTTCCAATCGCATTTGGACAAAGCAATCGCTCGATCAGCCAATTGGGCTATTTGATTTACATCTTGATGCTGAATTAACGGCAACGCACCAATATGAATAGTTTCCAAGTTTATTGTTGGAGATATTGCCTCCAAAATCTTTTCCGCAACGATAGAGTTTAGGAAGCAAAGAAGCGCATCTCTCTGTTCCTTGCTCTCAAAAAACAATGACGCTCCTGCAACATCAAAGACTGCGCCACATGGTTGGTATCGAAAGGAAGGAACTCCGCTTGAAACTTTTGACCAAGTGATGCTTTCACGAAAATAGTAAGTACCGTTTTTAACAATCCTGGTTGGCGATCCATACAGGCTCCTAGCAAATTCGAAAACCTCTTCCCCATCATTTTCCCAATTGATAAGGTATTCCAAGTTTCCGTACCATTTTCGAGCACCACCTCCTTTGTTATATGGGAACCATTTTTTCTTTGAGTTGCCAGCGCAAGCTCTATCTTGGCAATCGAAACGACATTTTTGATGACTCACTTCATGCCAAAGCCTCAAAAATCTATTGTTATCGCTGGTTTGGCATCCAACCCGCGTATCTGCGATCTCATTGATTTTTTTGTTTGAGAATGATGAAACCAGTTGCTTGCTAAGCCAATAAACTAATGGTTGGCTAGGTATCTTGCCAAAATCAGCTTGTTGCATAGCATCAAAGCGGCTTAATCCAGTTTGAAGAGCGATTGCCTTTTGCTCCTCTTGGCCATCCACAAGGCGGAAAAATACAGGTTTGAACTCTCCTAAGTGCTGACTTTGAAGAACGAAAGCTGTCGTTTGTACAACCTCGCCAGATATTTCCCCAAAGGCTCGCGCTCCCAAATGTGCCATCGTGAAAATCGTTCGATCACCTAGCAACTTATCCCTGACCGCCTCAAAAGACGATAAGAACATCCAACTCTGCATTGTGACCATACTGTTGAAACCAGACTTCTTGCACCAATAAAAACCACGCTCAATGAACATGGCAAACAAGTCAGATTTGCTATCCGGGAAGTTCTCCTTGGCGAATTCCTTCAGTGCTGGATTCATGCCCTTCCCACCCATATATGGCGGATTCGCCACCACCGCATCGAGCTTCATCGCCAGCACAATGGCCTGCCCCAGCAACGGCATCAGATCCTGCGCCGCCGCCTTGGCATAAAGGTCACCTCGTTCCAGCGCCTGGCGAAGTCCGTTACCAAGTTCGACCAGCTTTCCATCCAGGGCTTCAGGAATCTGGATCAGTGACCCGAACGTCTTCGCATGGGCGAAGGTATCCAGCAGTGCCTTCAGCGTTCCGCGCTGCACGCCGAACGGCGACAGGTTGGTCGACAGTTCGTCGAGATCCAGCCCCTTGCTTTCCTGAAGCGACAACACGTTGAGTACCGGTGCATCGTCGAGCAAACGGCGGTCGTCCGCCCTCGCCTTCATCAGCAGGGCAAAGCCCGCCAGTTGGGCGGCGCGGTCGTCGATGTCGAGACCGTAGAGGTTTTTCTCGAGGATCAGGCGCGGAATCGCCCGGGCCTGGTAGCCCCGCTCGAGATAGATTGCCTTCAGTACGTCATAGGCCACGACCAGGATGTGCCCCGATCCGCAGGCCGGATCGAGGACGGTAATCGACTCCGGATTGAGGTTTCCGCCGTCTTCGGCGATGCGCGTCTGGATCAAGGCATCGAGTTGGGCATTCACCTCGGGGGTCTGCTCAGCCGGCTCGATGTAGTAGTCCCAGTCACCCTTCAAGGTACTGGTTGGATTGGCCATTGACCACAGGCGGCCGACACTGTTTTGCACCAGGTACTGCACGATCCAGTTGGGGGTAAAGAGCTGTGTGGCAGCGGGAATATCCTCGCTCTTGACCACCTTGCCGATGACCGCATCCTTCTTCTCGCTGATGTAGAACTGGTAGAGCCAGCCGATGACTTCGACTTCCTGCCAGTCTTCTTCAGGGATCTCGCTGACGAGCTTGGCGATGACCGAGTCGGTGCGTAGCAGGTTGTCCGGGAGAAGCAGTTCAGTCTCGTCGTCGATCCGCTCGAAGAGGAAGGGCATGGCATTCGACAGTGCGTTGCATTGGGCAACGAGCAGGCGGCGGTACAGTTCACCGTCCTGATTGCCGGCCAGCTTCAGCTGTGTGACTTCTCCGGCATTCAGCCC
>CALAGF010000333.1 GCA_937892345.1 uncultured Rhodocyclaceae bacterium
CGCAGCGACCGGAGGGAGTGAAGGATTGCCCACAGCTGAAGAGCGGCAGCTACTAGGCTTTTTATAAATACTAGGGTCTGTTGCTATTTCGCGCTAACCAATTGATTTATAAGAGCAAGCTCGTATCGTTGAAGCTCTGACCCGACACCGATACGAGCTTGCAATGCCCCGATTACTACTCAACGACGAGCATTGGTCGAAGCTGCGAGAAATTCTCCTGCACAAGGCCATCTACAACAAGCGTGATCTACGAATGACCGTGGAGGGCATGCTGTACCGCATGCGCACGGGATGTCCCTGGAGAGACCTGCCCAAGGCGTTTGGTAACTGGAATAAGGTCTACAAACGCTTCAACGCATGGTCTGCTGCCGGCAAATGGTTCAAGGTCTTCAAGATGCTGGTGGCGGAGCCCGACATGGAGTGGGTGTTTATTGATGGCAGCTATGCCAAGGCTCACCAGCACAGCGCAGGTGCTGCCAGCGCAAACGATGAAGCTATAGGGAAAAGCCGAGCCGGCAATACCAGCAAGATTCATCTGGCGATGGACGCCCATGGCTTGCCCATCGAGTTTGAAATCACGGGAGGCCAAATCAATGACTGCACTCAGGCACCCACATTGATTTCCAAGCTCCCAGCGGCAGAAACCATCGTTGCGGATAAGGGCTATGACAGCGAGAGAATCCGAGAGCAAGTTGAGCGACAAGGGGCCAAGGCTGTGATCCCGAGGAAGCGTAACTCTGTGAAAGGCAACGCGAATCTGGACAGAGGCCTGTACCGCAATCGCCACCTGGTGGAAAACGCTTTCGCCCGGCTGAAGCACTACCGGGCGGTGGCCTCTCGATTCGACAAGCTCAAGAGAAACTACGAGAGCGTGGTGGCCATGGCCTGCGCCTTCCTATGGTTGCCCATGTAAAACGGCAACAGACCCTAGAAGCTAGAAGCTAGAAGCTAGAAGCTAGAAGCTAGAAGCTAGAAGCTAGAAGCTAGAGGCTAGAAGTCGAACCCTGCTGTCAATCGCCTTATTGGAGATGGAGACCTGGGTCTGAATGGACTGAACGGTCTTCGTCATGTAGGCGATCTGCTCGTTCAGCTCGTTCATGCGGAAGTTGTTGGTTGCATTCTGAGCCTCAAGAACCTTCACCTGAGCCTGCAGACTTGCCCGGGTGTCAGTAGTGGTCTTGAAGACAAAACGGAAGATTGATTTCAGTGCGTTCATTACTCGTTCCCCACTTCTAAACCAAGTTCGCGCAGGAATGCGTCGTCTGACATATCGATCTCGTCGATTGGGTCGCGGCTAGCCGGGTCGGATTCGCCTCTGTAGTTGCGGCACAGCCACAGCAGCGCCTCTCCAGCGCGAATGGAGGAGTCGGAGTCCTCGATTCCTTGCGCCTTGATAACGCCGTCAATGGTGTCCTTGATGAACTCCGCGTCCTCGACCGGCACCTTGAACTTCATGGGCTGGTGAGTTTTGATTTCGCGGGTAGGAACGGGGATCTCTTCTTCTTCGCCGATGGCATCCAGATCGTCCAGGGCGCCAAGAAGCTCTTCGGTGTCGGGTACTTCCGCCGCGCCAAGCAGCGCAGTCAGCTGATCGACGTCCATGGCCATCCACTCGGCCAGGTCGTCAGCGGTGCCAATGTCGGACAGCAACTCAGACAGCAGACCGGCGTCGTCTTGGCCATAGCGTGAGTTGTCGATCATCAGCGCACGTTTGGCCGCCTCGTCGGAGATCCGGCCCAGATTCATTACCGGCACTGTCTCCATGCCGAGGTCGATAGACAGCTCGGTACGGTGCTCGCCGCCGATAATCTCCAGTCGACCGTCATCCAGCTCACGAACGAGGATCGGGCGAATGTGGCCGTGCTGTTGCAGGCTATTTCGCAGCTTGGCCTCGGCCTCCGGCGACATTTTGTTGGGGTTCCACGAGTTCTTCACTAGAACGCGCGGATCAACGAAGGCTAACTTCAATTTTTCCGACATAGTTGTGATACTCTTGCTTGCATAAGTAAATATTTACTGGAGATTGGTATCGCACCATTGATCAGTAAGTGCTTACTGAATAGGTTATCTAATGTATAAGAAACAGGCAATCCAATGATCGTCAAAATGGTTTCAAACGCTGTTCACGCGAAGCTGATTGATCCCAGCAAGGAGGTCAGGCTTTTGGTTTCAGACATCCTCAGCTATGCGGTTGAGGGGTTTGAGCACATGACCAAGCGCCCAGGATGGGACGGCCGGTCATCCTTCTACAGCTTCAAGACAAACAGCTTCCCAGCGGGCTTTACGCACATGGTCAAGCGCAAGCTGATGCAGGCTGGCTTTCAGGTTCAGCATGTCATGAAGCCTCTGCCCGAGCCTTTAGGCCCAGAGTTCCCAGTGGTCGACAGCTTTGGCTTCTCCGACGAGCGCTATTCGTATCAGCTCGATACGGTTCGCAAGCTGGAAAAGCACGGCATGATCATCGCGCAGCTGGCCACTGGCGGCGGCAAATCGCGTGTCGCCCGTCTGGCCTACGCGCGGATCCGTCGCAAGACGCTGTTTCTGACCACACGCGGGGCGCTGATGTACCAGTTCGCCGAAGCCTGCGAAGAATCCTTTGGGAAGAACGAGGTTGGCATCGTTGGCGACTCCATCTGGCAGGCCGACAGACCATTGATCTGCGGGATGGTTCAAACGCTGGCGGCCCGGCTGGCCAACTACACCGAGGACGAGCTGATCGAGCGTCACCTGGTTGCTCAGGCTGAGCGCGAGAAGAAGGAGCAGGGCGCACTGACGGCGCGACTGGCCAAGGCCAAAAAGAGCACCGAAGAGCGCAAGGCGGCCATGAGTCAGCTCAAGAAGGAGCAGAAGAATAAACGACTGAGTGACGAGGAGCTGGCCGAGCTAATCACGAAGAAGCTGGCGCAACAGCGGAAGAACCGCGCGGAAACGCTGGAGCTGCTGCGAAGTGTGGAGTTTGTGATCGCAGAAGAGGCTCATGAGGCCGGAGGCAACAGTTACTTCGATCTGATGCAGGCTTGCGTCAATGCAAACTACCGGCTGGCTCTAACCGCTACCCCATTCATGCGGCCGGATGCTGAATCCAACATGCGCCTGATGGCCGTGTCAGGCGGGATCGGGATCAAGGTCAGCGAGAAACAGTTGATCGATTTGGGGATCCTGGCCAAGCCAATATTCCAGATCTGCAGAACGCAGAAGCCTGCCAAGTTATTCCGCAGCACGGCTTACGCCCGGGCCTATGAGATCGGGATCGTTGAGCACGACTGGCGCAACAAGCGCATGGTTGCCGAGTGCATTCGCATGTCTCGCTATGGTCTGACAACGATGATTCTGGTGCAGCGTAGAGCTCATGGTGAGCGCCTGCTTGAGCTGCTGAGCAAGGTCAAGCTGAGAGCTGAGTTTATCAATGGCGATGATGACGCGAACGGCAGAAAGCGGGCGTTGGCGCGACTGGCCAGCGGCGAAATCAATGTGCTGATCGGCACCAACATTCTCGACGTCGGCGTGGACGTCTCATCGGTCGGCTGCATCATCCTGGGCGGCGGCGGCAAGGCAGAGGTTGCCAACCGGCAGCGCATCGGCCGCGGTCTGCGAGCCAAGAAATTCGGGCCGAACATCTGCTTCGTCCTCGATTTCATGGACGAGTACAACCAGCACCTTCAAGGCCACGCCATCCAGCGCAGAGAGATCATCGTCAGCACCCCGGGGTTTGCCGAGAACCTTCTGCCAATGGATACCGACTGGCGAATAGACGACTTTGGCTTCAAGAAAATTGCATAGGAGATAAGTTACCGTGACCAAGCCAATCAAGCGCGTGACTCTGGAGGTCACTGACGACCAACACCGGAAGCTGCGTCTGGCAGCAAAGCAGTTCGACATTACCCAGCAAGATCTGATGGGTCTGCTGAGCGGTGAAGTGGACTTGAGCGCGTTATGAGGTGCGTTGCGGTCATAGGCACCGACGATGTGCCGGAGACACA
>CALAGF010000334.1 GCA_937892345.1 uncultured Rhodocyclaceae bacterium
TGATGTCTTCAGCGATCCATTCGGCCAGTGCGGCGATGGTTGCGCTGGGGTTGGCGCCAACCGAGGCCGGCAGGATGGCCCCGTCGGCAACGTACAGACCGTGGTAACCAAAGGCCTGGCCGCGTGCGCCGGCTTGGGTGGCCACCACGCCTTGCGCCGCATTTTCCGCCAGCGCACAACCGCCCAGTGGATGCACGGTGACGTTATTGCGGATTGGCCACGCCCACGTGGGTTGCGGGATATAGGCGCGGGCGCCGATGAATTGCGCAAAACGTTTGCCGCTGGCGACGATGGCATCGTAGAGCGGTCGACTGCGTTTTTGCGGCCAATTCAGGTCGAGGCTGCCATTGCGCAAACTGAGTTCGCCGTCACCGCTGTCTCTGCCCATGAAAAGCAGCACGCTGCTGCGGTAGGAAATATCGCCCCGCAGCAACTGGTAAAAGTAATCAACCACCGACCCACTCCACTTGCCACCCAGCAGTGTTTGTCTGACCCGGCGCACGAACACGCTGATCGAGCGGCCCAGGCGTTTGATCAGATACAGCGGGTTGAGCATGGGCTGCAGGCCCTCGACGTACCAGGACATCAAGGTTGGATAAGCGGCATCCTCGAGCATGAAGGCAGGTTGGCCCGGCTGGGGCCGATGCAGGTCGTAATCGATGTACTGGGTGATGACCGGGCCATAGTTGGGGTCGATAGGCTTCTCGCCAGCCACTACTACCGAGACAAAGTCGCCGTTGCCGGAAAAGCGTTTGCCCAGTTGCTGGCTGAGTCGCGGCAGGGTGCCAAATTCGTCACGGCATCGCAGCAAGAGTTCATTGCTGCCCAGCGTCCCCGCTGAAACCACCACCCGCTCTGTGTCGATGACCTGCATCTGACGGTCGGCATCAAGATAGCGGACACGATAGCCATGGCGCCCGTCGGCAGTGCTGTCATCCTCGCCCAGCGCATTGAGCGGGGTAATTCGTTCGGCAGTGCAGCCGGTGCGGATTTCTGCCCCATGTGCCTGTTCCGCGACGTAGAGATAATTGAGATCGAGTGTGTTTTTGGCGTGGACGTTGCAGCCGATATCGCATTCCCCGCAGTAGGTGCACGATGTCTGACTGGCGCCGTAGCGATTGCTTTCCTGTTCTCCGATAGGTAGTGGCGCACCTTCGTTTTGACCGTAATGCTTGCCGAAAAACACGCAGATTTCCGCCGGTGCACTGGTGCGCGATTCGGATGCGGCAAAGGCTTCGAACAAGTCGCGGCGAGTGATCTCGCGTCGCGGATCGCCGGACGCCGGCGGTAGCGGACGTGCGCCGAGCACCTCGCCGGCGACCTTGTAATAGCCTGACAGGGCGTCGACGTTGACGGTCGACGGCCATTGCGCATCAAAAACCCAACTCGGTGGCGCCATGAACACATTGGCGTAAATCAATGATCCACCGCCCAGCCCGGCGGCGACCACCGCGTCCATGCGCCGGTAATTGCGCACATCGAACAGCCCCTTGAGTTGGCTGTTGCCGCTTGTTGCGGTCGACCAGAAATTTTCCGAAAAACTCTTCGGGCTGCGGGGAAAGCTCCCCTTTGGGTAACGTTGGCCACGTTCGAGCAGAATGACTTGCCCTGGCCATTTGATCGCCAACCGGCAACAGGCAACGGCGCCGCCAAATCCGCTGCCAATGACAACCGCCTTAACTCTTGTTGTATTTGTCATTTGTTTGTTGTCGTGTTGAATTTCACGATTGCAGGTTGGTTGATGATGCAGGTAGGATATATCGAAAATTCCGGATCGTCGTGAGCCTCACGCAAGGCCGCTTCCCAGAGGAAATGGGGAACTGATGAAATTGTCTGTAAAGAGTGCTGCCGAGGGGGACTCCGGGGTGAAAAGCGAGCCGGCCGGCCCCGGTATTCTGGGGCAGATGCTCGGCGTCAATGAGCTGGATGTCACGCCGCTTCGCGAGCGTCGCCGCAATACACTGACTTTCACCGCAATCGGTCTCCTGTTTCTGGTGGCCGTCGGCTCAGTCAATGTGCTGCAGCAAATTGATTCGCGCTTGTTGCTGCAAGGGAAAATGCAGTTGCTGGAAGCGGCTTTGCTGATGCTGCCGGTATGGCTTGTTGCCGCCAGATCGCAGCATGTCCGACAGGCAGAAAGCTTGCTGGTACTGGCGGGCTTCATTATTTTCGCCAGCAACAACGTGATTGGCGGCTGGTCGGGCGACGCCCTGTATTGGACCTTCGCGTTTCCCTATCTGGTGTTTTTCCTGCAAGGCCAGCGTATCGGCTGGGTGGTGGGGGCTGGTTTTGCTTTCATCGTGCCCTGGCTCATGTATTTCAGCAGTCAGCACTGGGATTTTTGGCCCTATCAGGGGTCGGAATGTTTTTTCTATGGGCTGGCCTATTTTTTCAATGTACTGACCGCAGCCCATTTCAATCTGCTTCGCAGCATGTTCCAGCGGCGCCTGGTTGAAGAGGTTGAGTTCAATACCCGGCAGGCGCGCCAACATCTTTCCTCGCTGGAGTTCAATGCTGCCCACGATACGGCGACCGGATTGCTCAATCGTGCGGGTTGTATTGAAATTTTGCGACAAGACATGCCGGAAACCGGCGCGCTACCGTTTGCGATTGCTTGCTTTCGCTTTCATCGGGTCAACGAGTTGGCCTGCGTTTTCGGTATGGACAAGCTGAATCAGGCGCTCACCGAGCTTGCGGAGCGCTTGCGACGAGGCTTGCCTGCAGTCGCTTGGGTGGCCAGGCTGAGGCCGGATGAGTTCGCAATTGGCATGCGTGCGGTGGACGACAGTGCTCATTTGCTCCATTGCCTGAATGCTGTCGAGTCCCTGGACCGAGACGGCGTGCTCGCCGAGTTCAGTATCCAGGACGAATTTACCTGTGGCCTTGCGATCTGCGCCGACCGCGCTCGTTGGCAGCCAGATGAATTGCTGCGTCAGGCGGAACAGGCGCTACTGTTTGCGGTGACCCACCAGGTTCGTTGCCAGATTCACGATGCGGCGCTGACAGAGCATTTTCTCGCGTACAACAGACGCTACGAAAAATTGCGAGTGGCCATCGCAGAGGAGCAACTTGCCTTGCATTATCAGCCACAGATTGATCTGGCGAGCGGGCGGGTCATCGGTGTCGAGGCTTTGGCACGCTGGAAAGACGTGGACGAGGGCATGATTCCCCCGGATATTTTCATTCCGATCATTGAGTCGACCGGATTGTTGCAACGCTTTTCGCAATGGACGATCCGGCGTGCATTCAAGGATGTGGTGGCGTGGCAGGGCGCTTGGCCGGGCGTGGGTGTTTCAATCAATCTTTCCGCTGACGCACTGCACGACGAGCTGGTTTTGCGCTCTCTTGCCGAGGAGTTGGCTGCGAGCGATGCAGACCCTGCGCTGGTCATTATTGAACTGACAGAAAGCGTGATGTTGCGAACCCCCGAAATAGCCATCGCCAACATGCAGCGCATTGTCGATATGGGGCTGCGTCTTTCGATTGATGACTATGGTGTCGGCTTCTCTTCGCTGACCTATGTAAAGCAGCTGCCTGCCCACGAATTGAAGGTGGATCGTTTGTTTGTATGTGGCTTGCCGGGCGACTCTCTGGATCAGGCGATTGTCGAGTCGACGATCGAGTTGGCACATGACTTGGGGCTCAAGGTTGTTGCAGAGGGTATTGAAGATGCGGCTACCCTCGTGATGTTGCGCAATGCCGGCTGCGATGTCGGGCAGGGGTGGCATATTGCAAAAGCAATGCCATTTGAATCGTTTTTGACTTGGCAAAGGTAGAATGTCGAAAGAATAATTGACGAACAGGTTTCTGGAGAGAAATTGCATGAATGCAGGCGTTCAAAAACAACCGGAAAGTATCAACTGGCCGGCACGCTATCACCCTGATGCAAGTCCCGTTCATGTCCGGAATGAAATCCTGATCCCTGCCGATGTCCGCCAGGTGTGGGCGTGGTTGTGCCGTGCGCCGCTATGGCCGACCTGGTATCCGAATTCCCATCGTGTCCGTGCTGCGGATGGCAGTCGGCTCGGTGATCTCGCTCTGGGTAGCGTGTTTCGCTGGACAACCTTCAGCGTGCCGATTGAGTCTCGGGTGATGGAGTGCATTCCCTTGCAGCGTCTTGCCTGGGATGCTCGGGGCGTCGGGCTTGACGCGTATCACGCCTGGCTGCTGGTGCCATCGAAC
>CALAGF010000335.1 GCA_937892345.1 uncultured Rhodocyclaceae bacterium
GATGGTGACTCGCAGACTTTGGCATACTACCTGCGCGGCCAACAACCTGACTCCTTGCGTAAGTTACTTGAAACAATTACTGAGGCCAAAGGAAAACACTCTCCCTCTCTGATTGTGCGTTACCTGACGCTGCTTAGCGTTGCTGATCTGCTAAAGCGTTTTGCTGAGCATGCAGATGCGTCCTTTCTTGAAGTTGTGGAAAAAGCACTCCTGGCCCTTGAGCAGAATGAGCTTCTAAGTCAGCTCGACGGGGAAATGGGCGAACATTTTTTGCGGTGGTTTATTAACCCGGCAATCAAATAGCCTGCAATGCTGCATATTGGACAGCTGAATGATTGAAATACGCCTTAACCCGTTCCGGTGTTTTGCTGAGAAACTCCATGAATCGGCTCGCCTTTTGCAGCAACGCCTTTTTGCTGGTGGCACGATCAGAGGATCGCAGTTCGGTTTTGAAGTCCCGGTTCAGGTATTCGTCGGGATTGATTTCCGGCGAATACGGCGGGAGATAGAAGACTTCGATCTGATCTTTGCGCTCAGCCAGCCAAGCGGTGACAAGCTTCGCGTGATGAACTTTCAGGTTGTCGAGGATCAGGAACACTTTCTGGCAGCTGTCGGCAACCAGTCGTTCCATGAAGCTGATAAACAGGTCGGTGTTCATCGCTTCCTCGATAAACTCGAACCGCACCAACCCTTGATTGCTGATCGCCGAAATCATCGACAGGCCATGCCGTTTGCTCGGTGCTGCGAGAATCGGCGTCTGACCGGCCGGCGCATAGCCACGCAGCCAATGCCCATCTTCCGCCACCGCTGTTTCGTCGCCCCAGTAAATTGTGGCGCCTTCGGTTTTAGCTCGTGCCGAAATACTCGGATAAGTGTCGTTCAGCCATTGTTCAACCTTCACCGGATTCTGTTCCAGTGCCCGCTTCATCGGGCGTTGCGGGGTGTAGCCCCAGCGCAGCAGGTACTCGCCGACTGTCCGAATTGGCATTTCAATGTCGAACAGCACTTTGATCAGTTGCATCACCGCTCGGCGATTCCACAGCGCAAACGGCAGGCTCAACTGCTTGGGGTTCTCACCCACGATGATCGAGCGCAATTGCCATTCCTGCGCTAGGCTCAGCGTGCGACCAGACAAATACCGACGACCCCGAGTCTTCGACCTCAGACCAGACTCGCCCTCCATTGAATATCGCTTGGACCACCCCATGACCGTATTGATATTGACGCCAACCACCCGTGCTATTTCCTTCCAGGGCAACTTCAATTCCGCACGCATCCGCATCGCCTGCCGACGCATTTCGTCTTGGGCTTCGCGGGGCAATTTCCGGGCATCAACCTTTTCCATGCCCAATATTCTACCACTAACCGCTATTTGATTGCCGGGTTAATAAAGTAACTGTTGGATTCATTGTGAGTGAGCTCATCTAGGCTGTCCGCATATGCAATGATAGTACGGACCGATGAGCATTTGGTATGCCGACAGAGAGAACGTAATGACGAATGGCCGCTGTGGAGGAAAAACTTAAATGGCCGGATGTGGCCGCGTGCTGCCTGATG
>CALAGF010000336.1 GCA_937892345.1 uncultured Rhodocyclaceae bacterium
GGTCATGGCGCTGGAAGAGGAATTTGAGTGCGAGATTCCTGACGATCAGGCTGAGAAGATCACCACAGTCCAACAGGCTGTCGATTTCATCCTCGCCAACAAGAAGTAAGCCAATTCCGGTTTGAACCAGGCAAGGCCGGCCCCCAAGGCCGGCCTTGCTACATTAGCTTTCGGAGTGCAAATCTTGGCACGTCGCAGAGTCGTCATTACTGGCCTGGGCCTTATCTCCCCGGTCGGCAACAGCGTAGAGGAAGGCTGGCAGAATATTATCGCCGGCGTTTCTGGAATCGCTCCCGTTACCCGTTTCGATACCGAGACCTTCCCCGTCAAATTTGCCGGCGAGGTGAAAAATTTCGATATCACCCAATATATTTCCGCCAAGGATGCCCGGCGCATGGATAAGTTTATCCATTACGGGCTTGCAGCAGGGATTCAGGCCGTGCGTGATGCGGGACTGGACAAGGAAGGTGCTGCGGATCCCGAGCGTGTAGGTGTGGCAATCGGTTCCGGGATTGGCGGCCTGCCGCTGATCGAGGAAACCAAGGATGAGTACATCGCTGGCGGTGTGCGCAAAGTTTCACCTTTCTTCGTTCCCGGTTCGATCATCAACATGATTTCCGGAAATCTCTCGATCGAGTTTGGTTTCAAGGGACCGAATCTTTCGATCGTGACGGCATGTACAACCGGTACGCATTCGATTGGCGAGGCAGCTCGCATTATTGAATACGGTGATGCTGATGTTATGGTTGCCGGTGGAGCAGAGTCGACTGTGTCGCCGCTGGGTATGGGAGGCTTCAGTGCTGCCCGCGCCTTGTCTACGCGCAATGACGATCCTGCAACGGCCAGCCGTCCTTGGGACAAGGATCGTGACGGTTTTGTCCTGGGCGAAGGTGCAGGTGTTCTGGTTCTCGAAGAATACGAACATGCCAAGGCTCGTGGCGCCAAGATTTATGCTGAATTGATTGGTTACGGTAGAAGTGCTGATGCTTATCACATTACCGCACCGAACATGGATGGCCCACGGCGCTCCATGGTCAATGCCTTGAAAAATGCCGGTATCGGACCTTCAGATGTTCAATACGTCAATGCCCATGGCACGTCTACACCGCTGGGCGACAAGAACGAGTCGGATGCGATCAAGGCAGCTTTTGGTGATGCGGCTTACAAGATTGTTGTCAATTCGACCAAGTCGATGACTGGCCATCTTCTGGGCGGTGCCGGTGGCGTGGAGTCGTTGTTCACTGTGCTGGCGATTCATCACCAGATTTCTCCGCCAACCATCAACATCTTCAATCAGGATCCAGAATGTGATCTCGACTACTGCGCCAACAAGGCTCGGCCGATGAAGATTGACCTGGCGTTGAAGAACAACTTCGGCTTCGGTGGTACCAACGGATCGCTCGTATTCAAGCGCATCTGACCGACTTGGCTGAGGCATAAAACGGTGCAGCTTCCGATCCACATCGGGCTGCACCGTTCTCGTTTACTGGCGCGAGTATCGATATTCATAGCTGGCCTTGCGCTGTGCTTTTTGTATTTCTTTTTACGGTCGACCGCTGCATTTGCTGTTTTTTCAGCTCTCACACTCGCCTTGCTTGCGGGCGTGTTTGGACAATCCCGCATGCCAGTGCGTGCGCTGTCGCTGAAGCGTGATGGACTGATTGAGGTCTGTCTCGCTGGCGAGACGGATTACTGCCCTGCAAGTGTTTTGGATGGTGCACTGATTCACCCTTGGCTGACTGTTTTCCGGGTTGAAATTCAGTCGATGCCGAGGCGCGTTTATTCGGTGGTCTTGTTGACTGACAGTTTGTCAGCCGAAAATTTCCGGCAGCTCAGGGTGTTTTTACGCTGGAATACGCTCAACCTCTCCGAGGCCGGCGAGGTTTGATGATGGTGTCGCGGATTCTGCTGGCAAGCTCCGGGTAATCCCGAGAATAGTGAAGGCCGCGGCTTTCCTTGCGGCGCAGGGCACAACTCACAATCAGATCGGCTGTCACAACCAGGTTGCGTAATTCGATCAGGTCGTGGCTGACCCGGAAGTTGGCATAGAACTCGTCGATTTCACGCATCAGCAGCGTAATCCGGTGCTTGGCACGTTTCAAGCGCTTGGTGGTGCGCACAATCCCGACATAATCCCACATGAAGCGCCGCAGTTCGTCCCAGTTATGTGAAATCACAACCTCTTCGTCGGCATCTGTGACGCGGCTTTCATCCCATTCAGGGAGTTCGGCAATCTGGGGCATGGGGTGTTCAAGAATGTGTCTGACCGCTGCTTCAGCGAAGACCAGGCACTCAAGAAGCGAGTTGGATGCAAGCCGGTTTGCGCCATGCAAACCTGTGCAGGAGGCTTCTCCCGCCACATAGAGCCCGGCCAGATCGGTTTGGCCGTGCAAGTCGCTGATAACGCCGCCACAGGTATAGTGCGCCGCCGGTACCACCGGAATCGGTTGGTGGGTAATGTCGATGCCAAGCTCAAGGCAGCGGGCATAGATATTAGGGAAGTGGTTCTTGATGAACGCTTCGCCTTTGTGGGAAATATCCAGAAAGACGCAATCCAGCCCGCGTTTTTTCATCTCGAAGTCAATGGCCCTTGCCACGATGTCGCGTGGTGCCAATTCGTGTCGTTCGTCGTGTTCCGGCATGAAGCGTGTGCCGTCCGGCAATTTCAGCAATCCGCCTTCGCCGCGAACCGCTTCGGAAATCAGGAAGGACTTGGCTTGCGGATGGTACAGGCAGGTTGGGTGAAACTGGATGAACTCCATGTTCGCAACCCGGCATCCGGCGCGGTGAGCCATGGCAATACCATCTCCCGTTGAGGTGTCCGGGTTGGTCGTGTACAAGTAAACCTTGCCGGCACCGCCAGTTGCCAGCAGTGTATGTGAGGCCGAAATAGTCAGGACTTCACCATCCAGGCTGTTCAGGATGTAGGCACCAAAGCAGCGATTTTCACCGGTTCCCAACTTGTCCCCGGTGATCAGGTCGATCGCGATATGGTTTTCCAGAACGGTGATCTTGGGGTTGTTGCGTACCTTGTGCGACAAGGTTTCCTGAACGGCTGCACCGGTCGCATCTGCAACATGGATGACGCGTCGGGCGCTGTGTCCGCCTTCACGGGTCAGGTGATAGCCGGACTCGTCCTTGGTAAATGGCACGCCTTGTTCAATCAACCATTCGATCGCATGGCGACCATTTTCAACGACGTAACGGGTCGCAGCCTCGTCGTTCAGGAATGCGCCAGCAACCAGCGTATCCTTGATGTGCGCCTCAATCGAGTCTTTGCTATCCAGAACAGCGGCAATCCCGCCCTGAGCCCAACCTGAAGCAGAGTCTTCAAGACGCCGTTTGCTGACCAGTGCAACCCGGCAGTGTTCGGAAAGGCGCAGCGCAGCAGCTTGACCGGCCAAACCGCTGCCGATGATGAGCACATCAAATTTTTGCACGACTGTTCTCTGGGGAATTATTTGCGCCGAAATATAGCATGCCGGAAACGGCATAGGCGGTTACTGAACGTCACAATAAACAGGCTTCCCGGAGACAATTAAGGATAACTACCTAGGGTGTGAGCCCGAGGGCGTGCGCTATACTGCCTGCCAAACATAGCTTCCCGAGGAATGAACAAAGTCATGAGTGAGCGCGAAGTCGATCAGGTACTGGTCGAGCGAGCCCAAGGCGGGGATCAGAAGGCCTTCGATCTACTGGTCGGCAAATACCAGCGCAAGCTGGGTCGTTTGCTTTCACGCTTTATCCGCGACGCTGCCGAAGTCGAAGATGTCACTCAGGAAGCCTTTATCAAGGCCTACCGAGCGCTTCCTGCATTTCGTGGAGAGAGTGCCTTTTATACGTGGCTTTATCGTATTGGCATCAATACTGCAAAAAACTACCTGGTGTCGCAGGGGCGGCGTGCGCCGACCAGCACGGAATTCGATGCTGACGAGGCGGAGGGCTTTGAAGATGCCAGTTTGTTGCGAGATATCAACACGCCCGAGAGTCTGCTGCTATCCAAACAGATAGGGCAGACCGTCAACATGGCAATGGATGCCTTGCCTGATGAGTTGCGCACAGCCATTGCGCTACGCGAGATTGAGGGACTCTCTTATGAAGAGATTGCGGGAATCATGGATTGCCCGATCGGCACCGTACGTTCGCGCATCTTTCGCGCCCGTGAGGCAGTGGCGGCACGTTTGCGCCCCTTGCTGGATATTGCGCCAGATCGACGCTGGTGATGGACCCAAATCTGAACATCATCCGGGCTACCGTCCGGGCTATTGACGGCGAGTTCGCACTGGTTGAAGTGGAGCACGGCTGCGGGCGCTGTCAGGAAAAAGGGGGGTGTGGCGGTCAGCACCTGACCCAGATGTTTTGTAGCGCGCCCAAGCGCTACAAGGTTGAAAACAGGATTGGTGCGCTCGCCGGAGAACATGTACGTGTCGCGGTCGAGGATGGGGCGGTGAGGACAAGCGCCAACTTGGCCTATGGTTTCCCGATTCTTGGTCTGCTGATTGGCGGCGTCGCCGGGCAAGCACTGGCTGGTGATCCGGGAGCAATTGGCGGAGCGCTGGCGGGGATGTTGTTTGTTTTTGTTCTTGTCCGGCGCAGGCTGGCGCAGCGCCCGGAAATCGGCGCTTCAAACCCGCACATCATTTCTCGCGTGTAAATTCAAGGAGGAATACAGCCCATGAAACGTTTCGTGGCCCTATGTTCTTTGCTGATGGTCTCGGCGCTTGCTTTTGCGCAAGTACGGGGGTTGCCGGATTTTACCGAGCTCGCTGAAAAGCAGGGGCCGGCCGTGGTTAATATCAGCACGACCCAGCACGCGCGTACCCCTCAGCAAGGCGTCCCCTTTCCTTTTGACGAGAACGATCCCGCACTGGAATTTTTCAAGCGCTTCTTTCCGCGCGGGCAAGGCGGCGGGGCGCCGCAGCAGGATTTCGAAAACAAGTCGCTGGGATCGGGCTTTATCATCAGCAGTGATGGCTATGTCCTGACTAATGCCCATGTGGTTGATGGGGCGGATGAAGTCACTGTGCGCCTGACCGACAAGCGGGAGTTCAAGGCTAAAACCATCGGTGCGGACAAGCGTGCAGATGTGGCTTTGTTAAAGATCGATGCGAGCCAGTTGCCTATCGTCAAGCTGGCTGACGTCTCACAACTGAAAGTGGGCGAATGGGTGGTTGCAATCGGATCACCATTTGGATTCGACAACTCAGTTACCGCCGGGATTGTTTCCGCAAAGGGGCGATCATTGCCCCAGGAAAATTATGTGCCATTCATCCAGACGGATGTGGCCATCAATCCGGGTAACTCTGGCGGCCCCTTGTTCAACCTGCGCGGTGAAGTGGTGGGTATCAATTCGCAAATCTATAGCCGCAGTGGCGGTTACATGGGCGTGTCCTTTGCCATTCCGATTGATGTCGCCATGGAAATCCAGCAACAATTGCGGTCGACCGGACGCGTCAGTCGTGGGCGTATCGGTATCGTGATTCAGGAGGTCTCCAAGGATCTAGCCGAATCGCTGGGTCTGTCCAAGCCCATGGGTGCAGTGGTCAATGCGGTTGAAAATGGCGGCCCGGCTGCCAAGGCCGGGGTGGAACCCGGTGACGTCATCCTCAAGTTTGACGGCAAGCCGATCAATAGCTCTGCCGATTTGCCGCGTATTGTGGCCAACACGCGCCCGGGTTCGAAGGTGCTTATGCAACTCTGGCGGCGTGGTGCTTTGCGCGATATTTCCGTGGTCGTCGGCGAAATTCAGGACGAAAAAATGACCGCGAATCGTCCGGGGCGAAATGCTCGGCCTGCAGAACCCAGCGTGGCACGGCTCGGACTGATGGTGAGTGAGTTGACGCCAGAGCAGCGGCAGGAAATGAAACTTTCAGGCGGTCTGGTGGTGGACGAAATTCGCAATACAGCTGCTCGCGGTGATTTGCGCCAGGGGGATGTGATCCTTGCCGTGATTCACAAACGTGCAACGACGGAAGTGCGCAGCGTTGATCAATTCAATAAATTGCTTAACCAGTTTGAACGCAGCGCCAATATCACCTTGCTGATTCGACGGGGAGAAATGCAAACCTTCGTGACTATCAAGGGAGCAAATTGAATGGCTGTTGAACTCAGCTTGATCAGTCGGGGGTATTGCCATCTTTGTCATGACATGGAAGTGGCGCTGGCGCCACTGGCAGAAGCCATGGGGGTTGCCGTCAAGATACTTGATGTTGATGCTGATCCCTTGCTCGAAGCGAAGTATGACGAACTGGTTCCTGTGCTTCTGCACGGTGAAACGGTACTCTGTCATTACTTTCTCGATGAAGCCAAAGTCCGTGAATATTTAATGGGAATCCGCTAGAATTCAGGGTCTTCCGATTCGCTAGGGCGCCAATTGCGCCCTTTTTTACGGGCTGCAATGGATCACATCAGAAATTTCTCCATCATCGCGCACATCGACCACGGCAAATCGACGCTGGCTGATCGCATCATCCATCTTTGCGGCGGCTTGTCCGACCGGGAAATGGAGGCGCAAGTGCTCGACTCCATGGATATCGAGCGTGAACGCGGCATCACCATCAAGGCACAAACTGCTGCGCTCAGCTACAAGGCGCGGGACGGCAAGGTTTATAACCTCAACTTGATCGATACACCGGGGCACGTGGATTTCTCCTATGAGGTTTCCCGTTCGCTCTCGGCATGCGAAGGTGCTTTGCTGGTGGTTGATGCGTCGCAGGGCGTGGAGGCTCAAACCGTCGCCAATTGCTATACCGCCATTGAGCTTGATGTCGAAGTCTTGCCGGTTTTGAACAAGATTGACCTGCCTTCTGCCGATCCGGATTCAGCACGCCAGGAAATCGAGGATGTGATCGGGATCGACGCAACGGATGCGGTCTTGGCCTCAGCCAAAACCGGTTTGGGTGTTGCAGATATTCTCGAGGCAGTGATTGCCCGTGTGCCGGCGCCCAAGGGTGATGTCTCGGCACCGCTGAAGGCGCTGATCATTGACTCATGGTTTGATAATTACGTGGGCGTCGTGATGCTGGTGCGGGTCGTGGACGGGGAACTCAAGCCCAAGGACAAGCTGCAGTTCATGTCGACCGGCACGACGCAATTGTGCGAACAGGTCGGCGTGTTTACGCCGAAGTCGCTTCAGCGCCCTTCGTTGCGGGCTGGTGAGGTCGGTTTCGTGATCT
>CALAGF010000337.1 GCA_937892345.1 uncultured Rhodocyclaceae bacterium
GTGAAGATGCCGGAAGGGTCGTCGCTGGCGCGCACCGACGCGGTGATCCGCAAAATGAGCGAAATCGGTATGAATACCGAAGGTGTGGATTATGCGGTCGCCTTTCCAGGGCTTAATGCGCTGCAGTTTACTAACACGCCGAATACCGGGACGGTCTTTTTTGGCCTGAAACCGTTCGACCAGCGTAAACATTCTGCTGCGCAAATTAATGCTGAGATCAACGCTAAAATCGCACAAATCCAGCAGGGCTTTGGGTTCTCCATATTGCCGCCACCGATTTTGGGGCTGGGTCAGGGGTCTGGCTATTCGCTGTACATACAGGATCGCGCTGGCCTTGGCTATGGCGCGCTGCAAAGTGCGGTAAGCATGATGTCCGGCGCGATTATGCAGACGCCAGGGATGCATTTCCCCATTTCGACTTACCAGGCTAACGTTCCGCAGCTGGACGTGCAGGTCGATCGCGATAAGGCGAAAGCGCAGGGGGTATCGCTAACCGAGCTATTCGGTACGCTGCAGACCTATCTCGGCTCGTCTTATGTCAATGACTTTAACCAGTTCGGGCGTACCTGGCGCGTGATGGCGCAGGCCGACGGGCCATTCCGCGAGCGTGTGGAAGATATTGCTAATTTGCGCACCCGTAATAATCAGGGCGAAATGGTGCCTATCGGCAGTATGGTGAATATCAGTACCACCTACGGGCCGGATCCGGTGATCCGCTACAACGGTTATCCAGCGGCGGACCTGATTGGCGTTAACGCTATTAGCCATCGCAATGCCGGCGACCGAGGCGCCTGGTTCGCAGCACGCTTCAATCACCGCCTGTTTGAATTCCTCAGGATGATTTCGCCTGCGCCGGCCTGGCTTCTGGATTTCCATCGAAAGTGTCCACCATCGTTTATAAGGGGACACGATCTTCGCGGTCTAACGCGTCAATTTACAGATGGGTTTGCCGGGCGCTTACGAACAACTGCCTCTTGCTACTAGCATGAGGCCGGAGCTCGGCCTGTGCTGACGTTCAGGTGCCTGGCTGTTTAAGTCCGCAATCGCTCGTATAACTGCCCGTCAGGGTCGGGACGAATCATACACAAATGACCCGTCTGTCAACGCCATCCGGGCGATCAAGCCAAGTAGTCGGTCCAGAGAACGGTCGAGGCCCGCTTGGGATCCACTCCTAACGAGACCAGCCGATCGTATTTTGTCGCCCGCTCCTGCTCCGAACGGCAGGCAATATACCAACGGGCGGCAACAACGCTGGGGACCTTTAGCAACGCCAGAATGTAGGGAAGGTCCACATTTGACAAGGAATGCCCCAGCACATGCACGGCCTGGATTGCACCGAGTTGATCGAAGAACGGTTGATTTTCGCGGATCAATTGCTCAGAGGGCTTGAACGTTCTGGAGAAATATTCGTCCAGGATTCCATTTGCCTCCATCAACCGTGTGTCAAGGTCCTCAATATCGGGCCGGTCGTTGAGGGAGCGGCGCTGCGCCGGATTCCACGCATGCCCCAATATCAACTCGCTGTCCTGCAGCCTGGCCTCGCCGTGGATGTGCAACACATGCGCGTAGGGTACAGCGTAGAGGTCTCCAAGCGTCGAGGTGTAATTGAAGGTCAGGAAAGCAGCGTTTGCATCGATGCCATTCAGGCGTTTCGTCGCTATAGCAGGCGTTGGAATCTCCAGGGACCGTATCCATTCGCCGAACCGAGCCGTGAGTTTGGTCGAGAGATGTTGAACGACCTGATCGACCTCGTACTGGAAATCGTGATGCCCAGCATCACTCCAGTCTTCGGCGCTGTAGGCCGGCATGAAGTGACCGAGATCATCAATAATGCTGTCCACGTCAACCTCGGCCAACGCGGATTCAAGATCGCTCCAGTCTTCGTCGGCTGGGAGATAGCTTTCGACGGCATGGAATAGGTCTCGGTCGCTCCGCCTCACATACTCCTTAAACTGGGCGTAGCTCGAAGGAATCCCATGCCATAGGTCGAATCCATTTCCGATGACGTAGAGCTTGGTGGGGTGCATTGGCGGCTTACTTTTTCTTGGAAAGTCGTTGGAATTGGATGGCGGCGAGCGTCACTGACACCTTCAGCGAGGACTTGTATTCCGGGTAGCTGGAAACCGTGTCGCAGAAATAGTTGTGATATGCAGCAAGCCACGCGAACTTGGAAAATACAGAGGGAACTGCGGCATAGGTTTTCAGCGCGGATTCGATCTGCTTCTTGTGCAGACGAAGGGACTTGGCATCGAGGAACTCTCGATCATCGCCCTCAACAATGCATTCCGTCAGATAGTTCAGGAAATAGCGGCCATCAGGGCCTTTCAATACATCCCTGAGCTGGGGTGCAATCTCACCGGAGTAGTAGCTGATGTGCTTATCCACAAGTTTCATGGTGTTTTCGCACAGGACGACGACAGGATTGACGGCCACTTTGCTCTCAAGGCTGTATGCCTCCAGCAACGCTGCGCCGTACACGCTGTTCTCGTCCATGAACAACAGGTCCACCGCTAGGCCACCTCGGATGAAAAAGCCTTTCAACGCCATCTGAAACTGATACTCGTTGATAGCCCACAAGATGAATCCGAACTCGGATTCCATGTCGTCACTGAACCGAGGATGGGCAAGCACCACGTTATCAGTGAACGACTTGAAATAAAGCATCGAGTCGTCAGTGTCTTCCTTGAGTTGCGCGATGCTCTTGGCGAGAATTTGATGAAAACTCTCCAGCAATGTGTCCGCACTACCATCCTTGTAGCTAGCGCGAAGCCTTTCGGAGAAGCCCAGGACATCCAGAAAAGCGCAATAGGACAGCCGATGCACTGGCTTGCCTGCGAAGAAGTAGTCGGACTTCCCGTTGTTCTGCTTATGGGTTGATTTCATCATCGAGTCAAAAGTAGCCGTTTCACGAGGTTTTCGTAGCGAAGTGCTTGGCGAAGTAGTCGATCATTTCTGCCGCCTGCGTCCCCTCGCGGAACTGCTTTTGTTCATCAAAGTCGATCGACGGCACCAAGTGAATGAACTGGTCATACGCGTACAGCGACATTACGGCCTGTGGGTCCAGCAGCGGGGAGCGTAGGCCAGTCAGTCCGTTGGCTGCCTCGATGGCGGCGCCGATCATGACGTCGGCAATCTGCACAGCTGGATTGGTCTTCGAATCGACCTGGGTCACAGACGACAACTTGAGCGGAAAACGGATGCCCGCGATCTGCGTCTGCCTGAATTCGACCTCATCCTGATGGTCGATGTAGCGCTGCAGTAGCTCGTGGTATGTGAGCAGGTTCTTCGACTGGTCGTGCTTGACCCAGTACGGGGCTGCGGCCATAACCTCCATCCGGGAGATCAGCGACTCGAGCACCACCATCGCGGCGTCGGTCGAGACGCCCGGCGTAGCGATCGCGGATAGGCATTCGGGCGAGCCCTGTGCAAGCGGCCCAAGCGCTTCGGGCAGTTCGCCCCAGTTGAGCATCCTGACCGCATTAACCAACGCATCCAGGGCTTGCGGAGTCTTTTCCTTGACCGCTCGCTGAAAGGCCATAAGCAGATCATCAAATGCCGTTTTGCCCAACAAGGTGGGGCCAACGCTGTACATCAGCGAAGCCAGGGTGTAGTTCTGTCCGTCCTGGTAGAAGTCATGGCCGCGCTCGTAGTAGAACGGTTCGACAGCGTAGTCCAGGAACATGAGAATTAGCAGAAATCGCTTGTCACAGACGTAGGTCACGCACTTGTGCTGAGACAGTACAGCGCGCTGCAAGTCCATCAGGGGCTGCCGGTAGCCCGGCCTGCGCGCGAGTGCGTGGTACTTGAGTTCGGGTGCCTGCAGCTTGGGGAAGTGCTCTTGGATCAGGCGCGCAGCCTCATCATTGCTGATGGCCACTGCGGCAGCGCCTTGGAACCGCTGCTCCTGGTTGAGCAGATCAAACCCGGTGTAACCGCTCTCGTCGATGTAAAAGCTCTCCATCATCACTTATCCAATTTACATACCCTTTGAGCTGGCAAAAATCCTTAGCTGCCACTCACAGCCGATAATAATGGCATGAATATGCTAACGGCAGAACCGTATTCATCAAAGGACGCATGGACATCGGCACGTTGATCAGCAATATGACTAAACTCTGGCCGCTTTTCATCTCAATGATGTTCTCAAGCCCCTCGTCAAAGGTTGGCGCCGGAGGAACGGCAGGTAACCAATGTATTGCTGACCGACAGGTGTTCGCCAGCGAATGGCCGGATTGGCCGAGCTCCGGCCTCATGCCAGTAGCAAGAGGCAGTTGTTCGGCCAAAACGGTCATTGGCAACATCTGTGTTATCGGTCAGGAATCCGCTGGTTAGCCGCCGTTCAGCCCGTGTGTTGTCGGTCACTGCATGGCTTGCCTGGTGAGCCATGGCGACGCGAAACTGATGCAAAAATCAGACTCATTTTTCTGACGGGCCAGGCACGGTTACAGCAAGCCGGAATAATTACATTCGATTTGAGTGGGCTGATGGGCGAGGAGATGGCGACTCAAATACAATGTCAGCCTGACTTTATCCAATAATCATTAGAACGCCGTCGAAAGCCTCGCTTGAGTATCTACAACGCCGAAATCTCTGCTGGATCGCTGATGTTGCCGGAAAGCCGTCGCGTTGCCCGGCTGCTGCTGACCCATCCGACGAAGGAGCAGTGGTTCGAAGCCCTCAAGCTGGACAATATTCTGCAAAAGAAATCCCCGGCCACGGCAAAACGTCAGGCGAGGTTGATCCGCAATCGGCTGGATACCCTCGAGGACAAGGCGTGGGCAATGGTCGCCGACGGGTCACAGGAGGTTGCCACCCAGCTTTTGTTTGCGGCGGCGGTCAAACACAGCAGGGTGCTCGCTGACTTCCTTTCCGACGTCTATGCCGGCCACCTCCGTAGACTTGAGCAGCACATCACGCCGGCCAAGGACTGGGAGGCATTCTTCGCTGATTGTGTGCAACGCGATCCGGCAGTAGCCGAATTCAGTGCCACTACCCAGGCCAAGATGTTGCAGGTGATCCTTCGCGTCCTCGCCGAAGGCCGCTATATCGATTCGACCAAGACCCTGCGCCTGACACCGCCGCACCTGCATCCCGACGTCGTCGGCTACCTCAAGCGCCACAACGAGAATGCGGTGCTTTCCATCATGGACATGACCCGATGAGCCAAGACCTCAACGAGCGCCTCAATCAGATACTAAGCAAGCTGACTTCTAAGGATTTGCTCACCAACCAGGGGTTGGGCAATGAGATCGGCTTCTGGATCTTCGACTATCCACCCGAAGACGAACTGACTGTGCGAGGGTTCCTTCAGGATGTGATCCTGCCCGCCTTGGACAAGCACCAGCCGCCGCTCAAGGTCGCGTCGGTCAATCTCTTCGACCTGGTCATTGGTCTGCTTGAAGAGCGCAAGCTCCTCGACAAGGCGATCGAGATGCAGCGCACCCAGGGTGATGCCAAGACGCTCGAATCGCTGCGCCGGGTACTCAAGGAAGACAAGCTTGCCGAGCGGCTGGTGGCCCAGCACAACATCGCCGAACTCGATCTGTTGATCCTGTGGAACGTCGGCGCCGTCTATCCCATGCTTCGCACCCATACGCTCCTCTCGGCGCTGCATGCGCATATGAAGGACACGCCGCTGGTGATGTTCTACCCAGGCAAGTACGACGGCTATTCCTTGCGCCTCTTCAGCCGTCTGAAGGACGACCATTACTACCGGGCATTCCGCCTCGTTTCCTGAATCCTCCCTCTCCTCGGAAAAACCAACAATGAAAATCAGGGACCTCTTCACCAAGCCGATCGACCGCCCGATTAACGGCGTCATCAAGGCCGATCAGCGCGACGCCGAAAGCATCTGGCAGGAACTCGACGAGTACGTCGTCACCAAGCAGCTCACTGAATATTTCCGCCGTTTCTTCGATGCATTCCTGGCGGCTGCCGACAATCCCAAGGATCCTGTCCTCTCTGCCCGCATGGGCGTCTGGGTCTCGGGCTTCTTCGGTTCCGGCAAGTCCCACTTCATCAAGATCCTCTCCTACCTGCTGGAGAACATCGAAGCGGTGAATCCGCAGGACGGCACCACCAAGCGGGCGGCCCAGTTCTTCGATCAGCAAAAGATCAAGGACGCCATGCTGCTGGCGGATGTCCAGCGCGCGGTGCAGGGCAGTTCCGACGTCATCCTCTTCAACATCGACGCCAAGGCCGACAGCAATTCGGACCGCGATGTCATCCTCAAGGTCTTCCTGCGCGTCTTCAACGAAAAGCTGGGCTACAGCGGCGATGCGCCGCATGTGGCGGACATGGAGCGCTACCTGGTTGGCAAGGGCGCCTACGACGCTTTCAAGGCCGCTTTCGCCGAGAAGAACGGCTCAACCTGGGAAGCCGAGCGTGACGCCGTCGATTTCCTGCGTGACGACGTCGTCTTCGCATTGGCCAAGGCGCTCGGGCAGAGCGAGGATTCCGCCGCCGCCTGGTTCGACAATGCCCGCGACAGCTTCAGCATCAACATCGAGGGTTTGGCCAAGCTGATTCGCGAGTACCTCGATACCAAGCCAGCCGGCCATCGCATCATTTTCCTGGTCGACGAAGTCGGCCAGTTCATCGGCGACAACACGCAGCTGATGCTGACCCTCCAGACCATCACCGAGCAGTTGGGTACCCTGTGCCACGGCCGCGCCTGGGTCATCGTCACCAGCCAGGAAGACATCGACGCCGCCATCGGCGAGGCCAACAAAGCCAAATCGCAGGACTTCTCGAAGATTCAGGGGCGCTTCCATACCCGCCTGTCGCTGGCCAGTTCCAACACCGATGAGGTCATCGGCGAGCGCCTGCTGGCCAAGACCGAGGCAGCGCACGTCGCCCTGCGTGATCTGTTCGAAAAGAAGGGCGACATCATCAACAACCAGCTCGCCTTCGTCGGCAACAGCGTCACCATGCGCAGCTACAAGGATGCCGCCGAATTCGTCGGCTGCTACCCCTTCGCGCCTTACCAGTTCGCGTTGCTGCAAAAGGTCTTCGAGTCGATCCGCAAGGTCGGCGCCACTGGCAAGCACTTGTCGAAGGGGGAGCGTTCGCTGCTTGATGCCTTCCAGTCGGCGGCCAAGCACAATGCCGACCGCGGTGTCGATGCCCTGATCCCGCTCTACGACTTCTATCCCTCGATCGAGAGCTTCATAGACACCACCGCCAAGCGTTCGATCGACGAAGCCCCGGCCAACCCGGCACTCGAGCAGCAAGATGTCAGCCTGCTGAAGGGCCTGTTCCTCATACGCTATATCCCCGACATCATCCGTCCCAACATCGACAACCTGGCGACGCTGTGCGTCGACCAGGTCGATGCCGACAAGCTGGTGCTCAAGAAGCGTATCCAGGAGAGCCTGGCCCGCCTGGAGCAGCAGCGCCTGGTCAATCGCAATGGCGACCTCTGGTTCTTCCTCACCAACGAGGAGCGCGATGTCGCTCGCGAGATCGGCCACGTCGATATCTCCGCCAACGAAAAATGGCGTCTGTTGAGCGAACTGGTCTTCGACGAAATCCTGGGTGGCCAGACCAAGGTGCGCCACAGGGACACCAAGGGCGACTACGAATTCAATCGCTTCCTCGACGGCGCTCCCTGGAAGAACGCCTCCCATCCGCTGACCCTCGAGGTGGTGACTCCCCTGGGCGATGACTATGAGACGCTTAGCGAGGCCAAGTGCATCCTGCGTAGCTCGGACAGCGGTGGCCGCGCCATCATCCGCCTGGCCGAAGGCGACCGCCTGGATATCGAACTGACCCTCTACCTGCAAATCGAAAAGTACATCGACAGCCCCAAGGCAGGAACGGCCACGCCCTCGCTCAAGCGCATCCTGCTTGACCGCAAGGACGAGAACCGCGAGCGCCGCACCCGGGTTGTCGCCCAGCTGGCTGAACTGATGCTGGCCGGCGACTTCTACGCCCTTGGCCAGAAGCCGCAGATCAAGGCCGGCAATGCCGGCACGCTGCTCGATGAGCTGATCAACTACCTGATTTCGAACACCTACACCAAGCTTGGGTTCCTCAAGGTTCGCCAGGCCGATCCCATCGCCGAGATCAAGGCGGTCCTCTCTGCCGACGACATCGGCCAGGGCGGGCTGGCCCTCGGTGGCGAAGAGGGTAACCGCCTCGCCATCACCGAGGTGCGCGAGTATCTCCAGTTGAAGGCCAGCGCCGAGCGGGTATTGCTTTCCGACGTCGTCGATCGCTTCAGCGGCATCCCCTGGGGCTGGAAGCCCGAGTGGGAGATCGTCCTGCTCATTGCGCGTCTGTTCATGGCCGGCGAGATCAAACTGATGTCCGAGGGTGTCGATCTCGACCCCAAGGGCGCTTTTGATCCCTTGTCCAAGGCGGTCCGTCACCGCCAGGTGTCCATCCTCAAGAAGAAGGTGCCCGATGCCGAATCCGTGCGTCAGGCCGGCAAGCTTTACAAGGATCTGTTTGCCAAGCTTGCCCGCGAAGATGCCGATGGCCTAGTGGCCGATTTCCGCACGGCGCTGACTGGCTGGCAGGGCGATCTCAAGTCCTACCTGCCGACCGCGATGCTTGACCATCACCCCGGCAAGGCCGTTATCGAGTCGCTGCTGACCCGCATCGGTAAGCAACTGGCGATACGCGACGGGTTCGAATTCATTGCGGCGATGCTCGAGGCCAAGAAGGACTGGCTGGACGCAACAGACGATGCCCACGACGTCGTCAGTTTCTACAAGTCACAACTGCCCACCTGGAAGCGCCTGCTCGCCGCTCTGACCGCGTTCGCAGACAACCGCGAGATCCTGGTGAAGAGTACGGAAAGCGCCAAGGCGCTGGCGACGCTCGAAGCGATCCGCGGCAACCCCGCACCCTACGGGCAGATCCCGCAGATCGATGGCCTGATTCAAACCATCCAGGGGATCAACGATGTCGCCGTCGTGCAGCATCGCGAACAGGCGATCAGGCGGGTCGATGCCCTGATTGCCGAAGTCATCAAGACGCTGGACAAAGTTCAGGCTGGATCTGACCTGCGCAACCAGGCGCTGCTGCCGCTCCAGGAGTTGAAGGTGAATATTGGTGGCCTCGCCAGTATCCCGCGCATCCGCTACCAGGAAGAACAGGCAGGCAACCTGCTGGATGAAGCGATGCTGGCCATTGAGCGGGCCACGGCGCCACCGCCGAGCCCTCCCACTGCAACGCCACCAGGAACGCCGCCCGCGGTCACCGTGAAGCCACCGCGTCCCTCCAAGGTGATCCATGCCGCTGAGTTTGCCCAGACCATCTACCTCGAATCCGAAGCCGAGGTCGAGACATACATCGACAAGCTGAAAACCGAATTGCTGGATGCCATCCGTTCCGGCCACCGTGCGCGTATCAAGTAACAGGGCTACACCATGAACAAGAACAAGCTGAAAAGTTACGCCCCGCAGGCGCGCAAGGACTTCATCGCTGCCGTGACGGCACGCGCCAACCTGCTCGGTCTGTCGAGCAGCAATGGGCACCTGGAGATCGTGCCGGCCACCCACCAGGGGGATGTCACCCTGATCGACGGTCGCAGCTGGCCGGGCAAGGTATTTGCCCAGCGTGAAAGCCTGATCAAGCGCATGAAGCGGGAAGGCTTTGAGCAGACGGTCGAGGCCGTGGCCTACACCTGGTTCAATCGCTTTGCTGCACTGCGTTACATGGAGCTGCACGACTACCTCGACCACGGTTATCGCGTGTTGTCGAACGTGACCGGCGGGGAGGGTGGCAACACGCCGGCAATCCTGCTGCACGCAGTCGATCTCGCGCAGGGTCGATCCCTGCCCGGGCTGAATGCCGAGATCGGAAGAGCACACGTCTGAACTCCAGTCACACAGTGGTATCTCG
>CALAGF010000338.1 GCA_937892345.1 uncultured Rhodocyclaceae bacterium
GCACGGCGGTCTGGATGGTCATGTGCAGCGAGCCGGTGATGCGCGCGCCCTTGAGCGGCTGGGTCTTCGCGAATTCTTCGCGAATGGCCATCAGGCCGGGCATTTCGGTTTCGGCAATGCGGATTTCCTTGCGACCCCAGTCGGCAAGGGATAAATCAGCGATAACGTAATCTTTGAATTCAGCCACAGTAAGCTCCTGATGAACTGTGGCCGGGAGGGATGCTCACCCGCATCCCGCGCCCGGCACGGGTTAAATGGGTGAGCGCGGTTTGCACCGAGCCTGGGAGGGAATCTCCTGCAGCGCTCCTCGGAAGCTGCAAATTATAACCCTGTGAGTTTTCAGCGAGAAGGGCTGTTTTGGGCGGTCTGCCGCCTGGGGGAAACCATGATGACCTGCGTGTTGAGCAGATGCTGTTTGACAATCGCCAGGGCTTCGGCAACGTTGTGTGCGGCCTTGATGCGGAGCAACTCACTGCTGCCATCCGGAAAACGCACTGCCGCGGTGTATTCCTGAACTTCAAGCGCTGGTACCGGAAGTTCTTCTGGTAGTGCCGGTTTTCTTGCCATTACGAACCCTTTGTCTGAAGACAATGGAATTTTATTTTATGACAAATAAAATACAGAGGGCGCGATCGTAAAGAATTGTTAATCGAATGTCATTGATCAGGTGCTGGTCCAGTACTGATTGATATCGCGAATGCCCCATTTGGCGGCATCTTCCCTGCCTGCGATTTTTTCGGGGCTGCGTGCGAGATCGATAATTTCGGGCCTGAGGTAGGATAGGGAGCGGGTGGAAAAAAATACCCGAACCTTGGGCTTTAACAGCGATTTTTCGTTTTGCTCAATCACGACGCCAAGTTTGCCTGAGGCCAGCTTGACCAAGGTGCCGATCGGATAGATGCCGAGGCTTTTGACGAAGGCCTGGAAAATACCGGGATCAAAATGGCCTTTCCATTCAGCCATGCGCTGGATGGACTCCCCCGGACACCAACCCGCCTTGTAGGGGCGATTCGATGTGATGGCGTCGTACACATCGCATACGGCGCCCATTTTTGCGAACAGACTGAGTTTTTCGTCATTCAGACCGTCCGGATAGCCGCTGCCATCAATTTTTTCGTGATGGTGGCGGCAGACATCCCGGGTTGTTTCTCCGACTCCGGAAGCCGCCAAAAGCAATTTATAACCCTCTTCCGGGTGTGATTTGACGATGGCGAACTCGGCTTCACTGAGTTTGCCGGGTTTGTTGAGAATTTCCGCGGGGATCAGGGCCTTGCCCAAATCGTGCAGCAATCCCGCCATACCGGCTTCCCGGGTCTGGGCTTCATCAAGGCCGAGTTGACGGGCGAGTGCGATCATCAAGGCGCAGACCGCAACCGAGTGCATGAAGGTGTAGTCATCAGCCGCTTTCAGCCGGGACAGGCTGATCAGCGCCCCGGGGTTGCGCAGGACAGAATTGGAGATTTCCTCGACCAGGGGGGCGGCGGCTTCGGCTTCGATGGCTTTGCCCATGCGCGCTTCCTGAAACATTGAAACGACGGCTTCCTTGCCCTTGCTGAGAATCCTGGAGGCCCGCTCGAGTTCGTCATTCATCGACGTGCGCGCGGGTGTGGCAACCGGCGCAAGCGGCAGTTCTTCGCTTGCGTGAATTGAAACTGGCGGGGTGGCCGAACCCGACTCGACATCAAGGCCTTTTTGGCAATTGATCCAGACCTCGCGGATTGAACTACCCCTGATCAGCTGCAGGTCAGATGCATCAGTAATGACAAAACGCGTACGCCAGAAAGGGTGATCCAGCCAGTCCCCGCAAAAGGCTTCCAGGTGCATGCCCAAACGGAGTTGATCAACGTGGATTTTTTTCAACATGGCGATCGTGAGTGACAAAAAAGGGAGCCCAGCGGCTCCCTGATGCCTGTTTGGGAAAGCTTACAGGCCGGCATCCGATTTCAGCAGATTGGCGCGGTCGACCGCTTCCCAGCTGAATTCCGGCTCATCCCGACCGAAATGGCCGTAGGCAGCGGTCTTTTGGTAAATCGGACGCAGCAGATCCAACATATTTACGATGCCCTTCGGCCGCAGGTCGAAGTGCTTGCGAACCAAGGCGGTCAGGGTTTCGTTGCTGACCTTGCCGGTGCCATAGGTTTCGACCATGATCGATGTCGGTTCGGCAACGCCGATGGCGTAGGAAACCTGCACCAGACAACGATCTGCCAAGCCTGCAGCCACAATGTTCTTGGCGACATAGCGGGTTGCATAGGCCGCAGAGCGGTCAACCTTGGAGGGATCTTTGCCGGAGAATGCGCCACCGCCGTGGGGTGCTGCACCGCCATAGGTGTCGACAATGATTTTGCGACCGGTCAGGCCACAATCGCCCTGCGGACCGCCAACGACGAAGCGACCAGTGGGGTTGACCAGGAACTTGATGTCGCCCTTGATCAGTTCTTTGGGCAGTACCGGTTTGATGATCTGTTCAATCGTCGACTCGCGCAGATCTTCGAGGCTGATGTCCGGAGAGTGCTGGGTGGAAAGTACAACGGTATCGATGGAGTGCGGCTTGCCATCAACGTAACGGATGGTGACCTGGGATTTTGCGTCCGGACGCGCCCAAGGCAGTCGGCCATCCTTGCGCAGCATGGCTTGGCGTTCAACCAGGCGATGCGAGAGGTAGATTGGTAGCGGCATCAGCGATGGAGTTTCGTTGCAGGCGTAACCGAACATCAGGCCTTGGTCGCCGGCGCCTTGACCGAGATTGTCGTCGTAAGCGGCATTGACGCCCTGTGCGATATCCGGGCTTTGTTTGTCGTAGGCGACCAGTACGGCACACCCCTTGTAGTCGATGCCGTATTCGGTGTTGTCGTAACCGATGCGTTTGATCGTGTCGCGCGCAACCTGAATGTAATCAACGTTGGCATTGGTCGTGATTTCGCCGGCCAGTACGACGAGCCCAGTGTTGCACAGTGTTTCTGCAGCGACGCGGGAATGCTTGTCCTGAGCCAGGATTGCATCGAGAATTGCGTCGGAAATCTGATCCGCGACCTTGTCCGGATGGCCTTCGGATACTGATTCCGAGGTGAAGAGATATTCGCTCATGGAAAGCTCCAATGGTCCTTGGGTCCGGCGTTACCGGCTTCGGACCATGAGCAGGCGACGCTTTAGCGGAATTTGTGAATCGCCCCGCAAGTTGTCTGTTTAACTCGGCGATCCCATAATATTAGCCTTTTCACGCTGGGTTTCAACCCCGGGGAACCCATGGTCTTTATTTTCAGGATACTTGCCTTGCTTCCGTTGCGGGTCCTTCATGGGCTTGGGGCCTTGCTCGGGTGCGTGGTTTACCTGCTCTCGCCAACCTATCGGCGACATTTGCGGGAGAACATGGCGCTGGCTGGCGTGGTCGAGGCCGGTTTTCTGAAGGCCGCAGCCGAGGCCGGCAAACAAATGATCGAACTGGCGCCCATATGGATGCGGCCGGTCGAACGGGTGAATGATCTGGTGGCCGAGGTAATCGGCTGGGAGCATGTCCTTGCGGCCCGGCAGGCCGGCAAGGGGATTGTTTTTTTAACGCCGCACCTTGGCTGTTTCGAGATCACTGCGCAGTACCTGTCCTTGAGTGGCCCGATCACGGTGCTTTACCGCGAACCCAAGTCGGCGGCGGCACAGGAGTTGATTTTACTGGGCCGCAAGCGTGCGCAATTGCATCTGGCCCCCGCCGATTTGTCCGGGGTGCGTGCCTTGATCAAGGCTCTGAAGAAAGGTGAAATGGTCGGCATGTTGCCCGATCAGGCACCCAAAACCGGTGAGGGTATCTGGCTGAAGTTTTTTGGTCGATATGCCTACACCATGACCTTGGCAGCGCGCCTGACGGAAACTTCGGCTGTTTCCCTGTTGACTTGGGGGGAGCGTTTGCCAGGTGGGCGGGGTTACCGCATTCATTTCCAGCCTCCGGTGACCGCGTTGAGCGGTACTACGGTCGACCGTGCTCAACAGATCAATTTTGAAGTTGAGGCCCTGATCAAACGCTGTCCCACGCAGTACCTGTGGGGTTACAACCGTTACAAGCGCCCGGCCGGCGCCGAATTGCCGCCTACCGAATGAACCATCTCAAACTTTTCCCCACCTATCTGCTGGTTTTATTTCTCTGGCTGTTGCACTGGTTGCCGTTGCCGCTATTGCGCTTGCTTGGGGCGGGCCTGGGCCGCTTGTTCTACTGGTTTGGACGGGATCGCCGCCGGGTGGCAGCAACCAATTTGAGTCTCTGTTTTCCTGAAAAAAGCGTGAGTGAAATCGATGCGCTGGTGCGTCGCCATTTTGTGGTGTTTGCCTGCTCCGTGCTTGACCGCACGCTGTGCTGGTGGGCGCCCAAGGCAAGGCTCGAACGTCTGATCCGGATTTCCGGGGTTGAACATCTGACCGATCCTGGTGGTCGTCCCGTGATCATGTTGTCACCGCACTTTGTTGGCCTGGATGCCGGCGCGACCCGGATTTCGATGTTTGTACCCGGTTGCAGCGTCTACTCCCGGCAAAAAAATCCGGTGCTCGACAAATTGCTTTACGACGGTCGTGCACGCTTTACCGATGTGGTGCTGCTGTCGCGTCAGGATGGCCTGCGCAAGATCATCAAGGCAATGAAGGATGGCTTCCGCTTTTACTATCTGCCCGATATGGATTTCGGCCCGAAAGAGTCGATTTTCGTGCCGTTTTTTGGCGTCCAGGCGGCGACGATTCCAGCGCTTTCGCGTATTGTCCGGCTGACCGGCGCCTGCGTCGTGCCTTGCATTGCACATATGCGGCCGGACGGTTACGAGGTGGAAGTCATGCCGCCGTGGGAAAATTTTCCCGGTGAAAGCGTCGAGGCAGATACGCTTTTCATGAATCGCTTCATCGAAAGTCAGGTACTGCGAATGCCGGAGCAGTACTTCTGGTTGCACAAACGTTTCAAAACCCGGCCACCCGGAGAACAGAGGTTTTACAAATGAGCAGTCTGAATATCGAAATCCGTCCCGTGACGCCGCCCGATGTGCCGGCGATTTCCGCTCTGGCACGTGAAATCTGGCAGGCAACCTATCCTGGCATCATTACCCAGGAGCAGATTGATTTCATGCTTGAGCAGCGCTACGGTCACGAACGCCTGTATGACGACATCGAGGATGCGGACAAGTGGCTCGACCAGGCTTTTGAGAATGGCCGCCGCGTCGGTTTTGCTTTCAGTGAAATCTATAAAGGTGAGTTCAAGCTCGACAAGCTGTATATCCACCCCGATGTCCAGCGCAAGGGTGTGGGCGGGCAGTTGATCGCACACGTGGCCGAGCGGGCAAAGAAGCTGGGGCATCCTTGCGTGATCCTGCAGGTTAACAAACGCAATGAAAAAGCCATCAATTCCTACATGAAATATGGCTTTGCGGTACGCACCACGACTGTAGACGACATCGGTCACGGCTACGTGATGGATGATTTCGTGATGGAGAAAAAACTTTAACAATTTGAGCTAACCGATTGGCTCTGCTATCCTTTTTGTAAATTTACGTGGCAGGATACAAGGTGAAACTCAAATTTTCGAAGATGCATGGCCTGGGCAACGACTTTGTCGTGCTTGATGGTGTTCGGCAGCAGGTTTCGCTGACGCCGGAGCAATTGCGCTATCTGGGCGACCGCCATTTCGGTGTGGGTTGCGACCAGATTTTGCTGGTTGAAAAGGCGCAGCAGGCCGGCGTCGATTTTCGTTACCGTATCTTCAATGCCGACGGCGGTGAAGTTGAGCAGTGCGGCAACGGCGCGCGTTGCTTTGCCCGTTTTGTTCATGATCAGGGCCTCACCGATCAGCGTGAAATACGCGTTGAAACGATGAAGGGCGTGATTTCACCGCGTCTGGAAGGTGACGGCAATGTGACGGTCGACATGGGCATGCCGCGATTTTCGCCGCAGGAAATTCCATTTCTGCACGATGAGGATGTGGTGATCTACAACCTGGATGTGGCGGATGAAACCCTCGAAATCAGCGTGGTTTCCATGGGTAATCCGCATGCGGTACAGGTGGTGGCCAGTGTGGACCAGGCGCCTGTCGCTGCCCATGGTCCCTTGATCGAGTCGCACGAACGCTTTCCGCAGCGGGTGAATGCCGGCTTCATGCAGATTCTGGACAAGCACGCAATTCGTTTGCGTGTGTATGAACGCGGTGCCGGTGAGACGCTGGCCTGCGGAACCGGTGCCTGTGCGGCGGCGGTGGCGGGAATTCGACGCGGCTTGCTGGCATCGCCGGTGCGCGTCACCACGCGAGGCGGCGATCTGAACATTGCCTGGGGCGGTGAAGGACGACCCGTGATGATGACGGGTCCGGCGGTGACCGTATTCAGCGGAGAAATTGAACTATGAGTGCCATGTTTCCGGAAGAAATTGCCGAATATCTGAAGAACAATCCCTCGTTTTTCGAGCGTTATGCCGATTTGATGTCGCAGATTTTCCTGCCGCATCCGCATGGCGGCCGAACGGTCTCCCTGGCGGAGCGCCAGATGCTGACCCTGCGTGAAAAGAATCGTGCGACCGAGAGCAAGCTGAGTGAATTGATTGCCTTTGGGGAAGAAAACGACCAGATCAGCGAAAAGGTGCATCGGCTTGCGGTCGGCCTGATTGCAGCTGAAACCTTTCAGGCGGTGATCCATTTGTTGAATTTCCACCTGCGCGATGACTTTTCCGTGCCGCATGTGGCGCTACGCCTCTGGGACAAGCCGGCGGGTATCGAGGATTTGCCGGAATTTGCCGGCGTCAGCGAAGAGTTGCAGGTGTTTGCCGAAACACTGGCACGCCCCTACTGTGGTTCTACCGCAGGTTTTGGCACGGCCTCCTGGTTTGGCGAACATGCACCACATATTCGTTCGCAGGCGCTGATTGCCTTGCGCAACGGCGGCGGCACCATCGGTCTGGTAGCACTGGGCAGCGAGGAAGGACAACGCTTCTATACCGACATGGGGACGCTCTATCTTGAGCGGATCGGCGAAATGGTATCGGCAGCGCTGGCCCGGGTGACACGCAGCACGCTGTGAGCCCTGATCTTGCGGTCGACGCCTGGCTGGCCGAACTTTCGGCGCAGCGCCGGCTGTCGCCGCATACGCTCAGCAACTACCGGCGCGACCTCGGCAAGCTGCTGCAGCTGCACGACGGGCAGGCGCTGGACGCGCTCAGCGTGCATCAGATTCGGCGTTTTGTCGCCCAGTTGCATGGCCAGGGGCTGTCCGGACGTTCGCTCGGCCGCATTCTGTCAGCGTGGCGAGGCTTCTTCGCGTGGCTTGGCGAGCGTTCGCTGATCAAGGCCAATCCCTGCGAGGGGATTCGTCCGCCTAAATCGCCACGCCGTTTACCGAATGCACTTTCGGTCGATGAAACCGCGCGGTTGCTGATGCCACTGGATGAGGACGATAGCCGCTTGGAAGCGCGCGATCTGGCAATGTTTGAACTGGTGTATTCATCAGGATTGCGTCTTGCCGAACTGGTGGCGCTGAATTGCGAAGCGCTGGATGGCATTCTGCATGAAGGTGAAGTCCGGGTACTGGGCAAGCGTGCCAAATTGCGCCTGGTGCCGGTCGGTACGCAAGCCTGTGTTGCCCTGCGTGCCTGGGCGGCGCTCAGGGACACGCTCGCTGCGCCGGATGAACAGGCGCTCTTTGTGAATCGCCGGGGGCGCCGCATTTCACCGCGAATGGTTGAGCTGCGGCTGGCACAACGTGCATTGCGCCTTGGCCTGCCGCGTCACGTACATCCGCACATGCTGCGCCATTCTTTTGCTTCGCATGTCCTCCAGTCGTCCGGAGACCTGCGCGCAGTACAGGAAATGCTTGGGCATGCGAGCATCGCATCGACTCAGGTGTACACGCATCTGGATTTCCAGCATCTGGCCAGTGTGTATGACAAGGCGCATCCTCGGGCCAAGCGTTGAGGGCTTGCGATCAAACGGCCGATCTCACGGCAATAACCGGCAAAAAACAAAAGAAATCAAGCTGTAATTGACGTTCACCGTGGCAAGCACTATGATTCGCGTCTTTCAAAATTTGCCGAATTCCGGAGTCATCCATGGCCATTAACCGTACCCGCCGCAACATTCTGGAACGCCGCTGCGTTTCCAAGTCCGTCAAGCGCCTGTTCAAGGGCCTGGGCAAGACCCTGTTCAAGACCATGTACGCGGTCGAGTGCCATCAGCGCAATCGCAAGCAGCTGGGCAACTAAGCGTCTTACTGTATTCAGAGCCCCGGTTATCGCAAGGTAGCCGGGGCTTCTTGCATTTTTGGCAGCGAATTTGAAGCGAGGAAAGCATGGCCCAGTTGATACTTATGCCCGGCAAGGAACGTTCGGCGATCAAGCAAGCGCATCCTTGGCTGTTCGCCGGATCGGTGGGTCGTCTGGAGGGCCGCGCCCGGCCGGGTGATACGGTCGAAGTGCTGGCCGACAATCTGCGTCCGCTCGGGCGGGCGGCTTACAGTCCGGAGTCTCAGATTCGTGCCCGCTTCTGGACTTTTGATCCCGAAGAGTCCGTCGATGATGCTTTCTTCAAGCGCCGGATTGCGGCGGCGGTTGCTCGGCGTCAGGCCTTGCCCGAGTTGCGCGGCCAACAGGGACTGCGCCTGATTCATGCCGAATCCGATGGCCTGCCCGGCATCATTGCCGACCAGTATGGCGACACCGTGGTGGTTCAACTGACCTCGGCCGGTGCCGACAAATGGCGCAAGGCCATTGTTGCCGCTCTGCTCAAGGCAACCGGTTGTGCTCGAATCTATGAGCGTTCCGATTCTGAAGTGCGCGGGCTCGAAGGTCTGACGCCCACCGTCGGCTGGCTGCATGGGGAAGCGCCTGCGGGCGGCCTGAGTATTGATGAAAACGGGGTTCGGCTTGCGGTTGACGTGGTGGGCGGACATAAAACCGGGTTTTATCTGGATCAACGCGATAACCGAGCCTGGTTGCGCGAAGTGGCTGCTGACAAGGATGTCCTCAACTGCTTTTGCTACACCGGCGGTTTTTCCTTGCAGGCTTTGGCTGGCGGGGCGAAAAGCGTCCTTTCGATTGATTCCTCCGGCCCGGCACTTGCGCAGGCGCGCGCCAATCTGGCGCTCAATCCCCAGTTGCCCGCCGAGCGAGCCGAATGGCTGGAGGCTGATGTGTTTCAGGCGCTGCGCGATTTTCGCAAGGCCGGTAAAACCTTCGATCTGATCGTGCTCGATCCGCCCAAGTTTGCGCCCTCCGCTGCACATGCCGAGCGGGCCGCGCGTGCCTACAAGGATATCAATATCCTCGGTTTCCGGCTCTTGCGTCCGGGGGGATTGCTGATGAGCTATTCCTGTTCCGGTGGGATCGGGCTGGAGCTGTTTCAGAAAATCGTCGCTTCGGCTGCCATTGATGCCGGACGCGAGGCGCGCATTGTTCGTCGCTTGTCCGGCGCTGCCGATCACCCGGTGGCACTGAACTTTCCGGAAGGCGAATACCTCAAAGGCCTGCTCGTCCAGGTGGATTAAACGATTGCTTTGACTCCCTTGCGCCATCTCCTTCTCGTTTTCGCACTCCTCTTCGCCCAGCTGGCGAGCGGGGCGCATGCGGTCGAGCATGTGGCGAATCAGGATGATGGCTTGCCGCAGCATGTCTGCGAGCTTTGCCTGGTGACGCACAATCTGGCTTCGGCCTTGCCGTCGCTCGCGGCTTTGCCGCCGGTCCTGGCACTGCGCCTTGTGCCCGAGCCGCCACAGGTCAATGAACGACGCGGCATGCCGGTGCCGCTTGCCCGCCAGCGGGGTCCGCCGAACACCTGAAAAACGCCCGATTCTTGTCGTCGACCGCAGCAAGCGCTGCGCCCGACCCCATTGCGTTTTCAGGAGTTTCATCATGCACAAGCCATTGTTCATGGCTGCGCTGCTCGCCACATCGTTTGGCGCGCAGGCAGCTTCCGACGCCGATCTGGCAGCGATTCGCGCCCAGATTGACGAGTTGAAAAAAGTCTACGAGCAGCGCATCGCCGCGCTCGAACAAAAACTGGTTCAGGCCGAAGCCAGGCCCGTTGTCGAAGTCCTCCGTAGCGAACCGCCAGAAAATCGGCCGCAGGCGCGGTCGACCGCCAGCAGTTTCAATCCCGAGGTCTCGCTGATTCTGCAAGGCCGTTACAAAAACATGAAAGAGCTTGCCGGGCGCGGCATCAGTGGCTTTGTCGCCGCTGGCGGGCACGATCATGGCGGCATCGACAGCAGCAACAAGCGCGGTTTCTCGGTCGATCACACCGAGCTGCTGTTGTCGGCCAATGTGGATCCGTATTGGCGGGGTCAGGCGATCATCGCCGCCGTCGATGGCAGCGCCGAGGTTGAGGAAGCCTGGTTCCAGTCACTCGGGCTGGGGATGGGCTTGGGGCTGAAAGGTGGGCGTTTGCGTTCGGGGATTGGTTATCTCAACGAGCAACACCCGCATGCTTGGGATTTTGCTGACGCGCCCTTGATGTATCAGGCGCTCTTTGGTTCGGAAGGGAGCTACACCCAGGATGGTCTGCAAGTGAAATGGCTCGCACCAACGCCGGTCTTTCTCGAATTCGGTGCAGAAGTCGGGCGTGGCGCGACTTTCCCCGGCAGTGAGCGGAACAAGAACGGCAGCGGTGCCGGGGCCTTGTTTGCGCATGTCGGTGATGATCTCGGCGACGCTCATCACTGGCGCGCCGGTGTCTCCTGGCTGAAAACCGCTGCCCGCAACCGCGAGGCACATTTCACGGATCAGGGCGGACTGGAGGCGCTGGGAAAGTTCTCTGGCGACTCGTCGACCGTGATCGCGGATTTCGTCTGGAAGTGGGCGCCGAATGGCAATCCGCAATACAGCAACTTCAAGTTCCAGAGCGAATACTTCATGCGACGCGAGAAGGGGGAACTCAATTGTTCCGATGATGAACTTGCCGGCAATCTGTGTGACCCCGGGGCTGCCGGTGCCAGCGTAACCAGCAACTACCGCACCCGGCAGTCCGGCTGGTACGCCCAGGGTGTCTACCAATTCAACCCGAACTGGCGTGCCGGCGCGCGCTACGAGCAACTGGACAGCGGTACCCGCGATTTCGGCATCAATGCCGCCAATCTGGTGGTCGACAGTGCCAAACCGCAAAAAACCACGCTGATGGTGGATTACAGTTGGAGCGAGTTTGTCCGGTTGCGCTTGCAGTATGCGCAGGATAAATCGATGCAGGGGCTGACCGACAACCAGTTCACGCTTCAATACATCATGAGTCTTGGCGCCCACGGCGCTCACAAGTTCTAAGGAGAAACGCCATGTTCAAGCTGATTTTTGCCGGATGGCTGGGGTTGACCGCAGGACTGGCTGCGGCCGATGTGAACGTGTTTGCCACCGTCCCCGAATGGGCGGCGCTGGCGCGTGAAATTGGCGGCGACAAGCTGCAGGTCTATAGCGCGACCACCGCGTTTCAGGATCCACACCGGATTGAAGCGAAACCCTCCTTGCTGGCGAAAGCCCGACAGGCGCAGTTGGTGATTGCCGTCGGCGCCGATCTTGAAATCGGCTGGTTGCCGCTGGTGCTGCGTGACTCCGGGAATTCGGCCATTCAGCCCGGTCGACCGGGTTATTTCGAGGCCTCTGGCTATGTGCAGCGACGCGATGTGCCGGCGACTCTCGATCGGGCGCAGGGTGATGTGCATGCGGCAGGCAATCCGCACGTCCATCTCGACCCGCACAATGTGCTCAAGGTCGGTGAGGCGCTGAGCACGCGTCTGGCCGACATCGACCCGGCCAATGCGCCGGCGTATCGCGCCGGTTATGCGGCCTTTGCGACTCGCTGGCAGTCAGCCATCGCCCGCTGGGAAAAGCAGGCGGCCCCCTTGCGCGGCGTGCCGGTACTGGTGCATCACGCCTCTTTCGTCTATCTCGCCCACTGGCTGGGTTTGCAGGAGGTCGGCACGCTGGAACCCAAACCGGGTATCGAGCCGGGCAGTGCTCAGTTGACTGCCCTTCTGGTCCGGCAGCAGACCCGGCCGGCGCGGATGGTGTTGCGCACCGCCTATCAGCAGGATGGCCCCAGTTTGTGGATCGCCGGTAAAACCGGCATCCCTGCGGTCATGCTGCCCTATACGGTGGGCGGCACGGCAGAGGCCAGCGACCTGTTCCGGCTGTTCGATGACAGCCTGCAGCGCATGCTGAAGGCGCTGCATTGAGCCCGCTGCTGGAACTGCAAGGCCTGGTTGCCGGTTGGGAGGCGCCGGCGACGGCGCCGCTTGACTTGCAACTTGCCGCCGGCGAGGTGCTCGGGCTGACCGGCCCCAATGGCGTCGGCAAGAGTACCGTGCTGGCCGCCATTGCATCCCGCGCCAAGGTGTTTTCCGGGCGCATGCTGCGGCGTCCGGGGTTGAGCGTGGCTTTGCAAACGCAGGAGGTGCCGCCAGTCATGGGCTTGCCGCTCAGCGGGCGTGAACTGCTCGATCTGACGGGCGCTTCAGCAGAGGGGCTGCCGGCATGGCTGCAGGAACGCCTTGACCTGCGGCTGGATCATCTTTCCGGCGGCCAGCGCCATTACCTTGCCTTGTGGGCTGTCCTGCAGGCACCGGCGGATCTGGTGCTGCTCGACGAGCCGACCAATAATCTCGATGCAGCCGGCGTTGCCCATTTGACGGCCCATTTGCGCGACCGGGCCGCAGGCGGTACCGGGCTGCTGGTGGTCAGCCATGACGCGGCATTTGTCGAAGCCGTATGCGACCGGGTGCTCGTACTGGAGGCACATGATGTGGCATGAGCTTTTTCTTCTGCCGTTTTTGTGCGGATTGCTGCTCGCGGTGCTGTTGCCCTGGCTGGGTTGCTATCTGCGGTTGCGCGACGAATGGCTGGCGGCTTTTGCCTATGCGCATGTTGCGGCAGCAGGGGCCTTGCTGGCGGCAGTTGCCAGCCTGCCCGCAGCACTCGGGGGCATCGTGGCCGCCGGGCTGGCAGGACTGGGCAAGCGCAGTGTCGCACGTCGGCTGAGTGGCAGTACGGCGCACGCCTTGATGCTGATGGGCGGTTGGGCGTCGGCAGTCTTGCTGGTGGCCAATCTGCCCATGGCAGAACGCCTGGGTCATGCGCTATTTGATGGCCAGCTTTATTTTGCGGATGCCGGCATGCTTGGCCTGATCGTGCCGGCAACCGTGGCGGGCTTGATCTGCCTGTTGCGCCTGTCACGGGGTTTGCTGCTGGCGCATGTCTATCCCGACTTCTGTCGTTTGCGCGGTCAACGCAGCTGGCCCATTCTTTCCGGCTTTGATCTGCTGGCGGCAGTTTTGCTCGCGTTGGCCACGCTAAGTCTGGGCGTCATGGGAGCATTTGCCTTGATTTTCATTCCGCCATGGCTGGCATTTCGTCGCGGGCGGAACTGGCGGAACGGCTTGCGCCTGGCGGTCGGTTTGGGTGTCTGCGCCTATGTGCTGGCCTTTGCCTTGGCGCTGGGCCTCGATCAGCCCTTTGGTCCGGTGCTGGCAATAATGTTGCTGGTATTTGGGGTTTTCCTTGCGTGAACAGGGATGCGCGGCATGCCGATTTTCTGCGGCATGATGCGTGCATTTCGCTTGCCTGGGCGGCCATTGCACGAACTCTGCCGAACGTGCTAAAACCCCACTCCTGTACAGGGAGCTTCGATGGTTTTCTCATTTTTCAAGAAACCTGAAACCAAGATGCCGGGACGTTCGGCGGCTCGGCCGCGGCCGACGCTTCCCGAGATGAAGCTTGCGCCGGTGGCTGCCGAAGCAGCGGCGGCCCTGGATGATCCCCTGCCGGCACTGGAATTTACCTTGAGCCCGCCGCCCGTCGGTATGGCGCCCCAGACGCGTACCGCGATGGCGGACAAACCGCCCTCCCGTTTCGAAATCGACGACGCGGATTTTGATCCGGCGATGGATGCTTTCGACAAGGAATTTACCGCATCAAGCGTCATGGCAATCAATGTCGAGCACGATCTCGACCCGCTGCAGGCCGATGTGGAGCAGGTGTGCGCGTTGTACGCGGCTGGACAGGATATTGTGGCCCGGACGACGCTCGAACGGCTGGTCAAGGCTTATCGTGGCCCGGATGGATTCCGTTTCTGGTGTTTGTTGCTGGACTTGTTGCAACTGATGGGTGATCGGGCGGCTTTTGACATCTATTCCGTGCAGTTTGCCGAAGCCTGCGAAACCTCTCCGCCAGCCTGGCGTAGCGATGCAGAGCAGCTTGCCGGGGATGCGAGCGGTCCCGAGATTTTTTCCCTTCAGGGCGTGTTGACCGCAGAGGACCCCCAACCCTTGCAGGCGCTTGCTGCCGCCTTGCGGCAAATCGGAGAATGTCAAATTGATTGCAGCAAGCTGGCTGGTTGTGACGATGCCATGGCTGGCCAGTTGGCCGAGATTCTGATTCAGGCGCGGCGTCGGGGCAAGTTGGTTCGCCTGACGGGTTTTCATGCTTTCCTGCGTCGCCTTGACGAACGTCTGCACGTGGGTGAAGCGGTTCACGAACCGGCCTGGCGCCTGCTGCTGGAAATGCTGCAACGCCACGGCACACAGGCCCAGTTTGAGGAAAGAGCGGTTGATTTTGCGGTCAGCTTCGAGCTTTCTCCGCCGTCCTGGGAGGTCCAGGCTGCCCAGTTGCCGCCGCGGGCGACAAACAGCCTGCGTCGGCGTGATGATGCGTACTACCTGTCGGGTGAATTGAAGCAACACAGTTTTGCCGAATTGCCCGAGCGTTTCAAAAACAGTGAATTGCCCGTGATTGATTTTTCGGCAGTCACCCGCCTGGACTTTGCATCAGCGGGACAGTTGCTCAATCAGATCATGCCCTTCAAGATTGATGGCAAGGATGTCATCATCCGCAGTCCGAATCATTTGATCGCCGAGTTGATGGCCATTGTCGGCATCAACAAGCACGCGCGCATCATCGTTCCAAAGACTTAATTCCAGGAAAAAACAATGGAGCAATATCACGGCACCACGATTCTGTCGGTGCGCCGGGGCAATTCTGTTGCCATGGGCGGCGACGGCCAGGTCACGCTGGGCAATATCGTCATCAAGGGCACGGCCAAAAAGGTGCGTCGCCTGTATCAGGGGAAAATTCTGGCCGGTTTTGCCGGCGGTACGGCGGATGCGTTTACGCTGTTCGAGCGGTTTGAGGCCAAGCTGGAAAAGCATCAGGGCAATCTGGTGCGTTCGGCGGTGGAGTTGGCCAAGGACTGGCGAACCGACCGTGCCTTGCGTCGCCTTGAAGCCATGCTGTCGGTGGCGGACCGGGAATCCTCGCTGGTGATTACCGGCAATGGTGACGTGCTTGAGCCTGAGCACGGCATTGTGGCCATTGGTTCGGGTGGCGCCTATGCCCAGAGCGCCGCACGTGCCTTGCTGGAAAACACGGAACTCAGCCCGCTGGCAGTCGTGACCAAGTCACTGGAAATTGCTGGCGACCTGTGCATCTATACCAATCGCAACTTCACGCTGGAAACGCTCGAATGACGACCATGACGCCGAAGGAGATCGTCTCCGAACTGGATAAACACATTGTTGGTCAGCATGCGGCCAAAAAGGCAGTGGCCATCGCCTTGCGTAATCGCTGGCGGCGGGCGCAGGTGGCAGATCCGCTACGCCAGGAAATCACGCCCAAGAACATTTTGATGATCGGGCCGACCGGTGTTGGCAAGACCGAGATCGCACGACGTCTGGCACGGCTGGCCAATGCGCCTTTTATCAAGGTCGAGGCAACCAAGTTTACCGAAGTGGGTTATGTCGGACGGGACGTCGAGACCATTATCCGTGATCTGGTCGAAATGGCGATCAAGGGAAATCGCGAACGGGCGATGAAAGCGAATCGTGCGCGGGCAGAGGATGCAGCCGAAGATCGCATTCTCGATGTGCTTTTGCCGCCGCCCCGCAGCCCCGGGTTTTTTGCCGAAAACTCCGAGTCGACCGCAAGCGATCAGACGACACGTCAGAAATTCCGCAAAAAACTGCGCGAGGGCGAACTGGACGACAAGGAAATCGACATCGAACTGGCCGCGCCCAGCATGCAGGCAGAAATCTTCGCGCCGCCAGGCATGGAGGAACTGACCCAGCAGATTCAGGGCATGTTCCAGAACATGGGGGGCGGCAAGAAAAAGTCACGCAAGTTGAAAATTGCCGAGGCCCTGAAGCTGCTGACGGATGAAGAAGCCGCTCGCCTGGTGAATGATGAGGAAGTGAAGCTGGATGCAGTGAAGGCAGTCGAGCAAAACGGCATCGTTTTCCTCGATGAAATCGACAAGGTGGCGAGCCGTTCCGACGTCCAGGGGGCGGATGTTTCGCGTCAGGGGGTGCAGCGCGATCTGTTGCCATTGGTCGAAGGTACGACGGTTTCAACCAAGTACGGGATGGTCAGGACCGATCACATCCTGTTCATTGCCTCCGGGGCATTTCATCTGTCCAAGCCTTCCGACCTGATACCTGAGCTGCAAGGGCGCTTTCCCATCCGGGTTGAACTGGATTCGCTGTCTGTTGCCGATTTCGAATGCATCCTGACCCAGACCGATGCGTGCTTGACCAAGCAGTATCAGGCCTTGCTGGCGACCGAAGGGGTGGAGGTGACATTCGCCGATGACGGCATTCGCCGGATGGCTGAAATTGCCTATCTGGTGAATGAAAAAACCGAGAACATCGGTGCCCGCCGTCTGCACACGGTCATGGAAAAGCTGTTGGAGGAAGTGTCCTTCGAGGCGGGCAGGACGGGGATGGAAAAGCTTGCGGTCGACGCGCGCTACGTTGATGAAAAGCTTGGCGAGGTTGCCGCCGACGAAGACCTCTCGCGCTACGTGCTCTGAGTTCTAAGGGCTTTCCCGACTGTGCGGGTGCCTTGGCGACCCGCACAATCGGCCTGTTAAAACCCTCTTCAAGGCCGCCCGAGTGGACGAGCACAGTTTGACCTTTCGCCTGTTGGCCATCCTTTTCCCGATTTTTGCCATTGTGGCTGCGGGCTTCTTCTACGGTCGCAAGCACAAACCGGAAATGGCCGTCGCCAACCGGCTGAATATGGATGTTTTCGTGCCGGCCCTGGTATTTGCTGCGATGGCGGGCAAGGCAATTGATCTGGGGGCCTTTGCACCGCTGGCGCTGGGCGCTTTCCTGGTGCTGGCGACTTGCGGTCTGCTCGCCTGGCCGATCGCCAAATTATGCGGTGTGCAGCCCAAGACACTGGTGCCGCCGATGCTCTTCAACAACTCCGGCAACATCGGCCTGCCGCTGGCCGTGCTGGCCTGGGGCGAGCAGGCATTGCCGGCAGCAGTGATCCTGTTCATGGTCGAAAATACCTTGCACTTTTCTTTTGGAGCCCGCCTGCTCGACCCGAATACGCGCATCGTGACCTTGTGGCGCATTCCCGTGGTTTTTGCCGCCATTGCCGGGTTGACCGTTGCCTTGCTCAAATTGCCGATCTGGCAGCCGGCGGTGATCGCGATCAAGATGCTGGGCGACGTTTCAGTGCCCTTGCTGCTTTTTTCGCTGGGTGTACGCATGACCGATGTCAATTTCAGCGAATGGAAGCTGGCTGTCGGTAGTGCCGTGCTGCGCCCCTTGGCCGGGATGGCGATTGCCTGGGCAGTGATTCAGCTGCTGGGTCTGGCAGGACGCGATGCGGCCATGTTGCTGGTATTTGGCGCCTTGCCGCCGGCCGTTTTGAATTTTCTCTTTGCCGAGCGCTACAAGCAGGAGCCGCAGCGCGTGGCCTCCATTGTGCTGATCGGCAACCTGGCTGCGCTGGTATTTCTGCCGCTGGCCTTGGTGCTGGTGCTCTGATTTTTGCGTGCTTGTTGCGGTCGACCGTTGTCACCGGGCAAAAACGCTAGCGGTAACGGTCGATCTGTCGCCGGTCGCGTTTGGTCGGGCGGCCATGCAGGTCGGCGGCCGGTTCCTGTGTGAACTTGCGCCGCATCTGTTCGGCTTCGCGGGCGGCAATGCTTTCCGGAGTTTCTTCGTAGAGCAATCGGGCTTCGCTGGCTGGGCCTCGTTTGTCCGACAAGGCCAGCACCGTCACCGTCCAGCGGGTTTCGCTGTTGGCAATGTCCAGCCGGTCACCGGGTTTGGTGTCGCGGGCGGGCTTGGTCGGCGCGCCGTTGAGCTTGACCTTGCCGCCGCTGACAGCATCGGTGGCGAGACTGCGCGTCTTGAAAAAGCGCGCAGCCCACAGCCATTTGTCGAGGCGAATACCGCTCACTGCGGTAGCAGAGACTCGCCAGCGTAAAGCTGCTCCACGGTTTCCCGGGCGCGAATGACGTGGACTTTTGCATCATCCACCATCACTTCGACGGCACGCGGTCGGGTGTTGTAGTTGGATGCCATGGCCATGCCGTAGGCCCCTGCAGACATCACCGCGAGCAGATCGCCCGGTTGCACGCAGAGCGGTCGCGCCTGGCCCAGGAAGTCGCCGGTTTCGCACACCGGACCGACCACGTCGTATTCGCGGCTGGCACCCTCTCGCGGCACGACCGGGTTGATGTCATGCCAGGCCTCGTAGAGGGCGGGGCGCATCAGATCGTTCATCGCTGCATCAATGATGGCGAAATTCTTGCCTTCGCCTTCCTTGAGGAATTCGACACGAGTCAGCAGCAGGCCGGCATTGCCGACCAGGCGCCGGCCGGGCTCGAGTACGACCTGCAGTCCGCGTCCGGCCAATTTGTCGAGCAGCGGGTTGAGGTAGGAAGCAACGGTAGGCTGCACCTGGTCGGCCTTGTACTTGATGCCGAGGCCACCACCCAGATCGAGGTGGTGAATATGGATGCCTTCAGCGGTCAACTGGTCGATCAGGGCCAAAATGCGGTCGAGTGCCTCGACGAAGGGTGAGGGGTCAAGAAGCTGCGAGCCAATGTGGCAGTCAATCCCCGCGATGGTGATGTTGGCCAAGGCGGCTGCACGACGGTACAGGGCCAGTGCGTCTTCGTAGGCAACCCCGAATTTCGCTTCCTTGAGGCCGGTGGAAATGTAGGGATGGGTCTTGGGGTCAACGTTCGGATTGACGCGCAAGCTGATCGGTGCCCGCTTGCCACACTGGCCAGCCACGTCGTTCAAGCGCTCAAGTTCAGGAATCGACTCGATGTTGAAACAGAAGATGCCGGTATCCAGCGCCTGCCGCATTTCAGCAGCCGTTTTCCCGACACCGGAGAAGACGATCTTTTTGGGATCGGCGCCCGCAGCCAGTACGCGCTTGAGTTCGCCACCGGACACGATGTCGAAACCCGCGCCGAGGCGGGCAAAGAGATTCAGGATGGCCAGATTGGAGTTTGCCTTGACTGCGTAGCAGACGAGTGCGCCAGCACCAGCCGGGTGCGCCCCGAGTACGTCCTGGAATTCACGTAGCGAGGCGCTGAGTGCGGCTCGGGAATAGACATAGGCGGGGGTGCCAAATTGTTCCGCGATTGCAGTCAGGGCAAGGTTTTCAGCGTTCAGGACGCCGTTTTTCAAGGCAAAGTGGGTCATCGGGTCGGGGTGCGTTGGGCCGTGCTAACATCGGCGCCGCCAACGGCAGCCGGTGGGCCGGCTTTGGCGGGCAATTCGAGCGGGCCTTTGATGCCGCAGGCAGCAAGGCTCAGGATGATCAGCAGAGAGGCGATTCGGGACATTTTCGGGGTCGCTGAGAGCGAAGAGCGGGATGGTATCACGATGGATGACAGCGAATTCAATGCTCAGGCCGACGCCATGCTGGCGCGGATTGATGCGGCACTGGAGGCATGTGACGCAGATATCGACTTTCAGCTTGCCGCAGGTGGCGTGTTGGAAATCGAATGTGAGGATGGCAGCAAGATCATCGTCAACCGGCATGGTGTGGCGCGGGAAATCTGGGTTGCTGCAAGAGCGGGGGGGTTCCATTTTCGCTGGGACGGCGCTTCTTGGCGCGATACGCGAGATGGTGCCGAACTCATGGGCAAGTTGTCCGGACTGCTTAGCCAGCAGTCCGGTGAAAACCTCGTTCTTGAGTGATCAGTCTGCAGGCGCCTGGTTAGCCGGTGGTGGTGCTGGCGGGACCGAGGCCGCTTCGGCAGCCGTGTCGTTGTCCGTACCCGCTGTCTTGGGCAGGTTTTCCGTGTAAACATGGTTGGCGAATCGGCCTTCGCCACCGCCAAGCAGAGTGAGTCCCTCTGGTGCTTCAGGCAGTTGCTCAGGCACATTGCGCAGGGCTTCCCGCATGTAGTTAATCCAGATCGGCAGGGCTGCCGAGCCACCGGTTTCCTTGTCTCCCAACTTGCGTGGCTGGTCAAAGCCGATCCAGGTGCAACTGACGACACTCATCTGATACCCGCAGAACCAGGCATCCATTGATTCGTTCGTCGTGCCGGTTTTGCCCGCCAGGTCCTTGCGTTTGAGTAGTACCGAGGCACGCGTTGCCGTGCCGTAACGAGTGACGTCACGCAGCATGGTATCCATCAGGAATGCATTGCGGGGATCTATGACCCGGATCCCTTCATCGCCGGCTTCCGGATTTTTCGACATGGCAACGACTTCATTTCGCTCGTTGCGAATTTCACGAATGATGTAAGGGCTGACGCGGTAGCCGCCATTGGCAAATACGGCATAAGCGGAAACCATTTGCCAACTTGTGACCGAACCGGCGCCCAGTGCCATGGTGAGATAAGGTGGGTGCTTGTCTGCATCAAAGCCGAAACGGGTGACATAGTCCTGCGCATAGCGCGTGCCGATTGACTGCAGGAGGCGAATCGAAACCATGTTTCTGGATTTTGCCAACGCCGTCCGCAGGCTCATCGGTCCCTCGTACTTGCCGTCATAGTTTTTGGGTTGCCATGCCTGGGCTCCCGTTTCACTCGCCGCGACCGTGATCGGGTCATCGGAAACGATGCTTCCCGTGCCGTAACCTTTTTCCAGTGCGGCCGAGTAGATGAAGGGTTTAAAGCTGGATCCCGGCTGGCGCCATGCCTGAGTAACATGGTTGTATTTGTTGCGATTGAAATCGAAACCACCGACCAGTGAACGAATTGCGCCATCGTGGGGATCAATGGAGATGATCGCGGACTCAACCTCGGGCAGCTGCGTAATCTGCCATTTGCCGTCATCGTCCTTCATGACACGGATGATTGCGCCGCGCTGAATGCGTTTATTCGGTGGCGCTTTGTCGCCGATCATGACTGAAGCAAATTTCAGGCTGTCCCCCTCAAGCACAATCGTTTCGCCTCCCTTGCGATAGGCCTTGATCTGTTTGTTTGAGGCTGCCAGCACAAGTGCCGGGAAGAGATCTCCTGCATCGTTGATTTCCTGCAGCGCAACGTCGATGCTTTCGTCAGTGTCCGATTTGATGTTTGCCATGTCGATATAGGACTCGACACCACGGTAACCGTGGCGCCGGTCGTAGTCGAGGGCACCCCGCCGCAAGGCGCGGTAGGCGGCTACCTGATCAGCCTTGATCAGGGTGGTGTACACCTTCATGCCGCGAGCGTAGGCATCTTCCGGGAACTGCTCCGTGGTGATCTGGCGTGCCATTTCGGCCACAAATTCGGCGTTGACCGGGAATTCCGACAGCTCACGCTTGATCACCAGCGGTTCCTTGAGGGCTGCCTGATGCTGGATGTCCGTGATGTAACCCAGTTCATGCATGCGGCGCAAGACGTAGTGTTGCCGAAGTCTGGCACGGCTGGGATTGGCAATTGGGTTGTAGGCCGACGGGGCTTTGGGCAGGCCTGCGAGCATGGCGGCTTCTGCAATGGAAATGTGGTCCAGTGATTTGCCGAAGTAGATTTGTGCCGCGGCGGCAAAGCCGTAGGCTCGCTGTCCCAGGAAAATCTGATTCATGTACAACTCGAAAATCTGGTCCTTGCTCAGGTTGTTTTCAATCTTGATCGAGAGCAGGGCTTCGTACAGCTTTCTGGTGTAGGTTTTTTCGCTCGTAAGAAAAAAATTCTTCGCGACTTGCTGCGTAATCGTCGATGCACCCTGACGTTTACCTCCACTGATAAGGTTGGAGGAGGCTGCTCGTGCGATACCGAGATAATCGATCCCGCCATGCTGGTAAAAGCGATCGTCTTCCGCTGCCAAGATGGCCTGCTTCATGATATCGGGGACTTGGCTGATTGATACGACCGCTCGGCGCTCCTCGCCAAATTCGCCAATCAGATGTCCATCTGCGGTGTAAATTCTGAGCGGCACCTTCGGCCGGTAGTCAGTCAATACATCTAGCGTAGGTAGTTTTGGGTAGGCAAGAACCACCGTGATGACGACAGCTGCGACAGCGATTGCGAGTATCCCGGCGAGGGCAATCAACGGGTAGAGTAATGCACGGAGAATGGGGGAGGGAGACAAGATAATCGCGCCTAGATAAGGGTCGCAGGATTATACGACGAGCCTGTGAGCGCCCGTGAAAGTGCTTTACAGTCCTGGGTCTTGTTGCTAGCATCTGAAGTGAATTATTGAATTTTCATCTAACGTCGCATTTCATAAGACTTTTTCGGGGGTTTGGTGGGCTTCGATATATCCGCATTATTAAATCCCAAGGCCCGCCCATTGCTGGGGCTGGATATCAGTTCGTCCGCAGTAAAGATGGTCGAACTGACGGCCAACGGGAAAGACGGCTACCGAGTCGAGCGCTACACGATTGAGGTATTGCCGCGGGATGCCGTTTCCGATGGCAATATCACCAACCTCGAAGGTGTCGTTGATTGCGTCAAGCGTGCCTGGAAGCGTCTGGGTACTTCGACACGGAACGTCGCCATGGCGCTTCCCAGTTCGGCGGTGATTACCAAGAAAATTATCGTGCCGGCAGGCTTGCGCGATGACGAACTTGAAGCTCAGGTTGAGTCAGAGGCCAATCAGTACATCCCCTTCTCAATTGATGAGGTAAATCTCGATTTTCAGGTGATCGGTCCAGCCCCCTCTGTGCCGGGTGAGGTTGAGGTGCTGATCGCCGCATCCAAGAAGGAGCGGGTCGAGGACCGGGTTGCTGTTGCTGATGCGTCCGGCTTGAAAGCGGTCGTGGTCGAAATTGATTCATTTGCGACGCTGGCAGCGTTTGAGCTGATTGAGCGGCAGCTTCCCGATGCAGGGAAAAATCAGGTCGTTGCATTGCTTGATATTGGCGCAAACCTGATGAAGCTCTCGGTGATGCGTAACGGGCATCAGGTTTATTCGCGAGAACAGGCCTTTGGTGGTAGCCAGCTGACCTTGGATATTTCACGCCACTACGGCATGTCACTGGATGATGCGGAGTTGGCAAAGCGTGCCGGAAATTTGCCTGAAGGCTACGAAGCCGAGTTGCTGGCACCGTTCATGGAAAATTTGGCGCTTGAAGTGTCTCGTGCGCTGCAGTTTTTCTTCACTTCAACCCAATTCAATCAGGTTGATCACATTGTTCTGGCTGGTGGGTGTGCGGTCATTCCTGGTATTGACGAGATCGTAGCAACCCGCACGCAGGTGAATACCTTGGTTGCCAATCCGTTTGCCAACATGGTGTTGTCAGAGCGGGTCAGGGCGCGTACTTTGCTCGCGGATTCGTCTGCACTGATGGTGGCCTGTGGTTTGGCCTTGCGGAGGTTTGACACAGCATGATTCGTATCAACCTTTTACCGCATCGCGAAGAGGCGAGAAAGGCGAGGCGCGAGCAGTTTTTCGTCTTGGCCGGCTTGGTTGTCGCTCTCGCTGTTCTGGTGGCTTTTGGTGTCTATTCCATGATTAGCGGTCAAATCGCTACGCAGGAAGAGCAAAACAATTTTCTCAAGCAGGAAATTGCTTCTCTGGACAAGGAGCTTGATCAAATCAAGCGACTCAAGGAGCAGACCCAAGCCTTGCTGTCACGCAAGCAGGTGATTGAAGATCTTCAGCGTGATAGAGGGGAAACTGTTTATCTGTTGAGTGAATTAGTCAAAGAAGTTCCCGAGGGGGCTTATCTGACTTCAGTCAAGCAGGATGGGCTGGCAATTAGTGTTGCCGGCTATGCGCAGTCAAATGCCAGAATTTCGGCGCTGATGCGTAATATTGAGGGCTCATCATGGCTTGAAAGGCCGCAACTGGTAGAGTCGAAGGCGGTTATGTTGAATGGCAGGCGTGTCAATGAATTCAGTATGAATTTCTTGCTCACTAGAGTCGCTCCCGAAGGGGAAATTAAATGAGTGCCAAGGCTAAGGCAAGCTTGAACTCCATCGCCAAGTTTGATTTCAAGGCAGCGCTTGAAGAGTTCCAGTATCTCAACCCCAACGATCCGGGCTCTTGGCCTTTAATTCCCAAGACTGTGATTCTTGTTGGTGTTTTTATTCTGATCCTTGTGATGGGGTGGCTTCTCTTTTGGGGGGATCAGTGGGCTGATCTGGAAGCTAAGCAGCAGGAAGAGCAAACGCTAAAGCAGGATTATCTTGTTAAAAAACGCCAAGCGGTAAACCTTGATCTTTACACGCAGCAATTGGCAGACATTGACCGTTCGTTCGGCGCTTTGCTCAAGCAGCTTCCTAATAAATCCGAAATCGAGGCCCTGCTGATCGAAGTCAATCAGGCGGGTCTTGGCCGTGGTTTGCAATTTGAATTGTTCAGGCCGGGACCTGAAGAAATCAAGGATTTTTACGCCGAATTGCCGGTTACCGTGAAAATTAATGGCAGCTACCATGATATCGGAGCGTTTGCTGCTGATATTGCCAAGTTGCCTCGTATTGTGACGCTTAACAACATTGTTCTGGCGCCAGTCAAGGATAGTAGTGCTCTTACGCTGGATGCAGTAGTCAAGACCTTCCGTTATTTGGACGAGTCCGAGATTTCGCAGCAGAAGCGTCCTGAAAGTGGGGGTGCTAAGTGAAACGTCTACTATTGGTGATTGCCGGGTCACTGGCTTTAATAGGGTGTTCGGACGTAGATCATGGCGACCTACGGCAATGGATGGATGAAAATACCAAGGATATGCGCGGTCGGGTGCAACCTTTGCCTGAAGTGAAGGCGTATGTCCCGGTGCCCTATGACGTTTACGGAATAACCGATCCATTCCGGCCTGGAAAAATTGAACCGGAAGGGCGAGGGAAGCTGGGCTCAGGTAAGGGTGGGGGGTTGCAGCCAGATTTCGAGGCTAGGGAGCTTCGAAATAATGTCCTTGAAAAGTATCCGCTGGAGTCGTTGACGATGATTGGTCGTTTGGTAATCAACAAGACACCCATGGCTGCAATACGCTTCGAGGATAAGGTGAAGCAGGTGAAGGTCGGAGATTACATTGGTCTGGATTTTGGTATGGTGACCGCGATTGCTGAAAATGAAGTGAAATTGCGGGAATTGGTTCAGGATTCTGCCGGGGAATGGAGCGAACGAGAAAGCTCCTTACTCCTGCAGAGCAAGGAGGGAAGCAGCAAATGAATTTCGTAAAGTATGTCGTATTTGCCGCTTCGGCCTGGATGGCGATTGCCGCCCCTGTTACCGCCCAAACAACGGCTGCGAACTCGATTGAGGCCGTTAACGTTTCCGGGCAAGGGTCCGATATCGCAATCAAAATCGATTTGAAAGAGGCGCTTTCTGCCCCGCCTCCTGGCTTTGCAGTCGCAAACCCAGCCAAAATCGCTTTTGATTTCTCTTCAACCGCAAATTCACTGGGGCGAACTTCGGAAATCCTCAATCAAGGTGACTTGAGGAGTATGAATGTTGTTCAGGTCGCAGATCGGACGCGCTTGGTGCTCAATCTTGTAAGGAACATGAATTACAAGACCCGTCTGGAAGGTAAGGCGCTATATATCACCCTCTCTCCAATTGAGCGGATATCCGATGTTGCTGCAGGGCGAACCATGCGCTTTGCTGAAGAAAGTTTGATAGGAGCGAAGCATGCTCTGAAGGATGTCGTCTTCCGTCGCGGGAAAGATGGCGAAGGCCGTGTTGTTGTTGATCTCAGCGATTCAGGTACCGGAATCGATGTGCGTCAACAAGGGGCCAAGTTGGTTGTTGATTTCCTTAAAACATCCGTTCCAGATAGCCTGCGCCGTAATTTGGATGTTACCGATTTTGCGACGCCGGTGATGTCGGTCACTACAACTGCCATCGGAGAAAATGTCCGGATGGTAATTACTCCCAAAGGCTTGTGGGAGCACAATGCCTATCAGACTGACAACCAGTTCGTGGTTGAGGTTAAAAAGGTAATAGAGGATCCAAATAAGCTGGTTCAGGGGACAAAGGTGGGGTATCAAGGGCCACGTGTAAGTATCAATTACCAAAACGGCGATGTCAGGGCATTGTTGAGACTGATGGCTGAGGAATTGGGCTTGAATGCCGTAATTTCGGAGACGGTTACCGGAACTACCACGCTGGTATTGAAGGATGTGCCGGCAGATCAGGTGATAGACATTATCTTCCGCCAGAAGGGTCTGGATATGCGGAAAAGCGATAGCATCGTCATGATCGCGCCGCGTGACGAGATTGCAACCCGCGAGAAGCTGGAGTTTGAATCCAAGCAGCAGTTGAACGACCTTGAGCCGTTGAAGTCGGAGCAGTTCCAGCTCAATTATCAAAAGGCGGAAGCGGTCGCCAAATTATTGGCAGGCTTGTCGCCACTTGATGGAGCACAAAACAGCACCGACTCTAAAGCGCTTCGAATGCTGAGCAAGCGGGGTAGTGTCATCTCTGACAGTCAAACGAATCTGTTGTTCATCAACGATATTCCTTCGAAGCTGGAGGAAATTCGAGGGTTCATTCGTGCTATCGATATTGGTGCGCGTCAAGTGATGATTGAGGCTCGCGTGGTTGAGGCAAACGATGACTTTAACAAGTCCATTGGAGCAAAGCTGGGATTTATCAACTCCAATAGAGCTAACTTGGGTAGCGGAGTGAACTTGATTGGAGGGAGCGTCAAGCCGGGTACCTCGACAACGACCTATGAAAATGGTGTTGCAAAGACAACGGAGACTTCTGCCTCACTAACTCAAACGCCGCTGGTAGGCATCAATCTGCCCTCCTATGCTTCGACTGGTGGGACGATGGCATTTTCACTATTTAATGCTGCTGCAACACGAATTCTCAACATGGAAATAGCGGCTTTGCAAACAGATGGGATTGGTAAGCTTGTGTCCAGCCCTAGGGTGATTACAGCCAATAATGTCAAAGCAAAGATTGAGGACGGAACGGAAATTCCCTATGTGACTACGCAAAATAGTGGTGGATCGGTTACTCAGACCGTCAGTTTCAAACCAGCTAAGCTTTCCTTGGAAGCGACCCCGCAAATCACGCCGGAGGGGACCGTCAAAATGGCACTGGTTGTGAAAAAAGAAGAGGCTGACTGGACTCATGCTGTTTTGGGAAATCCGCCGATTAAGAGCTCTGTTGTGGAAACCAATGTGGTTGTCGAAAATGGCGGGACTGTCGTGGTTGGCGGTGTTTATGTCACGAATAATCAGAGTTCGGTGGAAAAAGTGCCCTTGTTAGGCGATATCCCGTTTTTGGGCTGGATGTTTAAATACAAAAATGATTTGGGTAAACGCAGAGAATTGCTGATTTTCATTACGCCACGCATCATTTCCGACAAGCTGCGCGTCGATTGATCGTTGGGCCAAAAAGCATCAAAAAGGGGTGGCGTTATCCACCCCTTTTTTGTTGTAGCAACAGAGTCGGCTAAAATGTGTCGGTGAATCCGCAAACCAATATCTATCTTATCGGCCTGATGGGGGCTGGTAAAACAACCGTGGGGCGCCAGCTGGCGAAAAAGCTGGGTCGCCCATTTTACGATTCCGATCATGAAGTTGTTGAAAGAACCGGCGTTCCCATTCCTACAATCTTCGAAATCGAGGGTGAATCGGGTTTCCGAAAGCGTGAATCGCAGACAATTGCGGCGCTGACATCGCAAGAAGGGATTGTGATGGCTACCGGAGGGGGGGCCGTGCTCGATGAGGAAAATCGTCGAAACATGCACGCTACCGGCTGGGTTGTTTATCTGAATGTGCCACCTATCATGCTGTTTCAGCGAACCAGGAATGATCGGAACCGGCCGCTATTGCAGGTGAGTGATCCCTTGGCCAGGTTGGAAGAGCTCCACCAGAAGCGTGATCCACTGTACCGAGAAACTGCTCACATCGTTGTGAGTGGTGGGCAGCTCGTAGCCTCGGGCGTTGTGAACTACCTGTTGAAGGAATTTTCCGAACAATGCAAGCAAGCATCAAAGCATCTCTGACGGTAGAACTTGCCGAAAGGCGTTATCCGATCCACATGGCGCGCGGGCTATTGTTGCAAGGGGATATTTTTGCAACGCATATCCATGCCAAAAAAGCGGTTGTAGTGACGAACACCACGGTAGCGCCGTTGTATCTGGAAGTATTGCGGTCTACCCTCGAAAATATCGGCATTTCAGTAATACCGGTGATTCTTCCTGATGGTGAAGCCTTCAAGAACTGGGAAACGCTCAATAAGATTTTCGATGTCTTGCTGGAAAGTCGTTGTGAGCGCAAAACCCCGTTGATTGCCTTGGGTGGCGGGGTGATCGGAGACATGGGCGGGTTTGCTGCTGCTTGTTATCAGCGGGGTATGCCATTTTTACAAGTACCTACGACCCTGTTGTCACAGGTCGACTCGTCAGTAGGCGGCAAAACGGCAATCAACCATCCGCTCGGGAAAAACATGATCGGAGCGTTTTACCAGCCGGGGGTTGTCGTGGCGGATATCGCAACGCTGGATACCTTGCCGGACAGGGAACTGTCCGCCGGATTGGCTGAGGTTATCAAGTATGGCTTGATACGCGATTTTCCTTTTTTTGAGTGGCTCGAGCTGAATATGGAACGGCTTCTTGCGCGCGATGAAGGGGCGTTAATCGAGGCGGTCCGTAGGTCGTGCCAAAACAAGGCAGAAGTCGTAGCCGCCGACGAGCGGGAAACGGGTGAGCGAGCGTTGCTGAATCTGGGGCACACCTTTGGGCATGCGATTGAAACAGGGTTGGGCTATGGCGAATGCTTGCATGGTGAGGCTGTGGCTGCCGGCACACTAATTGCTGCCCAATTGTCGTGCGATCTGTCCTGGATCAGCGCTGAGCAGGTAGCACGAATCGAAGCGATTCATTTGCGAGCAGGATTACCCGTTCGTGCCGCGAAACTTGGTGTTGAGCGCTATATGGAACTGATGAGCCACGACAAAAAAGTTGAGGATGGCAAATTGCGATTGGTTTTGCTCAAGGATATTGGCCAGGCGGTTGTTTTTGATGGCGCAACCGCAGCCCAGATCGGTGCGGCGATTGAGGCTCGATGCACTTGAAAAGGGCTCGTTTGGCAATCTATTGTAGGGATGTTGCGGTGCAGTATCTTGAATTGACTAGGGTTTGCCAGTATATTTAATGGTTGCCTCTATTTTTCGTACAGGCCGAAGCGAAGCATGATCAGCTCGGCTTTTTTCATCATTGGCCAGGATGTTGGCCAGGTTATTTGAAGGAACG
>CALAGF010000339.1 GCA_937892345.1 uncultured Rhodocyclaceae bacterium
GAAGGAACGCCTCACGGCGATGCAGCGCTCGATGAACTGCCGCCGCGCGGCATCGAGTGCAGCGTTTACGACATGGCCATCGAAGCCTGGAAAAGCGAAATGTTCAACGACACGCCGGCCAGCCTGACTGCCGCCCGCGCTGCCATCGCCGAAACCGGCACCCTGATCCTCTGGCCTGATGCGCTGGAGCCACGCCTGATGTCGCTGGTTCCCCCGGTGCACGTGGTCATCCTCGATGCGACAAAAATCCACAACACCTTCTTTGAAGCGATGACTGCCGAAGCCTGGCACGCGGGTTTGCCGACCAATGCCCTGCTGATTTCCGGCCCGTCCAAGACGGCTGACATCCAGCAGACACTGGCTTATGGCGCGCACGGGCCGAAGGAGCTGATCGTACTGATGCTCACAGCCGGGGAGGATGCACAATGAGCGAACACCTCACCGAACACCGCCTGCATTTCAAACCAGCCGAGGGTTTCCGCACCCGCGCTCAGGCCGTCGTCGAAAATCCTTTCCTGCGCCAGAGTTTCCGTGGCGCCATGGATTTCCTGATGAGCAAGCGGGCAGCGCAATTTCCCGACCCGGAAGAACTGGAAAGCCTGCGCACACTGGGCGAGCAGATTCGCCAATACAACCTGGCCAGATTGCCCGAACTGCTTTTACAGCTGGAAACGCAGTTGACCGCAAATGGCGTCCACGTGCATTGGGCCGAGACACCGGCAGAAGCCAACGCGATCATCCTGGGCATCATCAAGGGCCACGGCGTCAGCAAAATGGTCAAGGGAAAATCCATGGTCAGCGAAGAAATCGAGCTGAACCATGCTGCCGAGGCCGCAGGCATCGAAGCGCTGGAATCCGACATGGGCGAGTACATCGTCCAGTTGGCCGGCGAAAAACCCTCGCACATCATCATGCCGGCAATCCACAAAACCAAGGAGGAGATCGCCAGGCTCTTCCATGAAAAGGTGCCGGGCGTCGATTACACCGACAACGTGGATGCGCTGATCCAGATCGGGCGCAATGTCCTGCGCCAGAAGTTTCTCGAAGCCGACATCGGCCTCTCCGGGGTGAATTTTGCCGTCGCCGAAACCGGCACCCTGTGTCTGGTCGAAAACGAAGGCAACGGCCGCATGTGCACCACGGCACCCGCCATCCATATTGCAATTACCGGCATCGAAAAGGTCGTCGAAAAGCTGGCGCACGTACCGCCCCTGCTCTCGCTGCTCACCCGTTCAGCAACCGGCCAGAACATCTCCACCTACTTCAACATGATCTCCAGCCCGCGCAAGGCTGATGAAAAGGACGGCCCGGAAGAAGTGCATCTGGTCCTGCTCGACAACGGCCGCAGCCAGGCTTACGCCGATGAACAGTTGCGCAAGACCCTGCAATGCATTCGCTGCGGCGCCTGCATGAACCACTGCCCGGTCTATAGCCGCATCGGCGGCCATGCTTACGGCACCACCTACCCCGGCCCGATCGGCAAGATCATCTCGCCGCACATGCTGGGACTGGATGCCACGGCCAGTCTGACCACCGCATCATCGCTGTGCGGCGCCTGCGGCGAAGTCTGCCCGGTGAAAATCCCCATTCCCGATCTCTTGATCCGCCTGCGTCAGGAAGCCTTCTCCGCCCCAGTTGCACAGCCCGCGATGCGGGGTCAGGGCGCGGGCTACACACCCTGGATTTCCGCCATCTGGCGTCTCTGGGCAGGCATCTATCGCTCGCCCGGACGCTACCGCGCACTGACTTGGCTGACCAGCCGCTTCAACTGGCTCACGCCTTCGCAACAGGGCGCCTGGACGCGGGTGCGAACGCCCTTGCAACCGGCGGCAAAACGTCTGCGTGACCGGCTGAAGGAAAAGGCTTGAAGGCCAATCTTCATCATCTTCCCTGCCCGGCCGATGTCTGCCGGGCGGCATTTTCAATGATCCCCGCAATACGAGTACGCCCATGTCCGAACTCATCCAGTCACTGAGTCATCATCTTCCGCCCCGACAGATCATTACCGATGATCTGCGCCGGCTTGCCTACGGCACGGATGCCAGCTTCTATCGTCTGATTCCGCAGGTCATCACGGTGATCGAGAGTGAGGCGGATGCACGCATCGTGCTCACCATCGCCCGCCAACACAAGGTACCGGTGACGTTTCGCGCAGCGGGTACCAGCCTCTCCGGGCAAGCGATCAGCAATGGCATTCTGGCCTTGATCGGCGAAGGCTTTGCCACCTGCGAGATCGCCGCCGACGCCCGCAGCGTCCGGCTCGGCCCGGGCATGGTCGGGGGCGAGGTCAATCGGCGCCTGGCCCCGTTCGGGCGCAAGATCGGGCCTGATCCGGCATCCATCGGCGCCGCCAAGATCGGCGGCATCGCGGCCAACAACGCTTCCGGCATGTGCTGCGGTACCGCCCAGAACAGTTACCGAACCCTGGCAGGCATGCGGGTCATGCTGGCCGACGGCACCGTACTTGATACCGAAGATACGCTCAGCCGCGCGGCCTTCAGCCAGTCACATGCCGTACTGCTCGGGGAACTGGAGCGACTGGCACGCGACACCAGAAACAATGCCCCGCTGGCCGAACGCATCCGTCACAAGTTCAAGATCAAGAACACCACCGGCTACAGTCTGAATGCCCTGGTCGATTTTGATGACCCCTTCGATATCCTGTCGCATCTGATGATCGGCTCCGAAGGTACGCTGGGCTTCATTTCGCGGATCAGTTACGAGACGGTAGTCGAAGATCCGTACAAGGCCAGTGCGCTGGTCTTTTTTCCGGATATCCGCAGTGCCTGCGAAGCGGTCATCCGCCTCAAGCCGCAACCCGTCGCCGCCGTCGAACTGCTCGATCGGCCCGCCCTGCGCTCGGTTCAGGACAAGGCCGGCCTGCCGCCCGTAATCAAGACACTGGCCAACGAGGCCGCAGCACTTCTGATCGAGGTACGGGCGGCAACGGTCGACGACCTGAATGCGCGTATTTCGACCGTGCATCATGCGCTCGACGGTGTGAGCACCATCGAACCCATGCAATTTTCCACCGACCCGGCGACCTGCGAGATGTACTGGAAAGTACGCAAAGGGACTTTTCCCTCAGTGGGCGCAATGCGCAAGACCGGCACCACGGTGCTGATCGAGGATGTCGCTTTCCCGATTGCCTCCCTGGCCGATGCCACGCTGGACCTGCAAGCCCTATTGCGGCAACACGGTTATCACGAAGCCATCATTTTCGGTCATGCGCTGGAAGGCAATCTGCACTTCGTGTTCACCCAGGATTTTGGCGATGCGGCCGAGGTCGACCGTTACGCCCGCTTCATGGACGATATCTGCAAGCTGGTGGTCGAAAAGTACGACGGATCGCTCAAGGCAGAACACGGGACCGGACGCAACATGGCGCCCTTCGTCGAAATGGAATGGGGCAAGGAGGCCGCCGATCTGATGCGCCGGATCAAGGGACTTTTCGATCCGGATAGCCTGCTCAATCCCGGCGTGATCCTGAACGACAACCCCAAAGCCCACCTGGAAAACCTCAAACCGATGCCGGCCGCGGAGGACATCGTAGATCGCTGCATCGAATGCGGTTTCTGCGAACCGCTCTGTCCTTCGCACCGGCTGACCCTGTCGCCCCGCCAACGCATCGTCAGCGTGCGCGAATTGTCGCGGCGCAAAGTGGCAGGCGAACTGCCGGGCACGCTGGCTGAGGATTTTGCCTACATGGGCATGGACACCTGCGCCGGTTGCGGCCTGTGCTCAACCGCCTGCCCGGTCGGCATTGACACCGGCGACCTCACCCGGCGCTTGCGGGGACGCCAGATGGGTGACAGCCTGCGTTCGGTCAACGCCTGGACAGGGCGAAATTTCGGCACGCTGGTCAAGGGATCGCGGCTTGGCCTGGGCGTCGGGCATGCAGTCTCCGGCGTGCTGGGCGACAACTTCCTTGCACGGATATCCGGCGGCGCCTGGAAAAAACACATGCCGCTGCCCGGAAAAGGCCCGGTTGCGCACGAGATGACGGGTGATCCTGTGGTCTATTTCCCGACCTGCGGCGGACGTATTTTCGGGCCTTCCGATCGTGATGATGCGCAACTGGGCGACGTGATCGTGCAACTGCTCGAACGTGCCGGCTATCGTGCCATCCTGCCGGAAGGTTTTGACCAACTGTGTTGCGGCCAGATGCTGGCCAGCAAAGGCATGGCCGCCGAAGCCGACGCCCTTTCGGAAAAGCTCGAAGCGGCGCTGTTCGCCGCGTCCGACAAGGGGCGCCTGCCCATCATCATGGATGCCAGCACCTGCACAGCGCGCATGCAGAAGCAGTTGGCCGGTCGCCTGAAAATTTACGACTTCCACGAATTTGCGGTCGATGCCCTGCTACCCCGACTGCACATCACCCCGCAGCAAGCGCCGGTGGCGCTGCACATCAATTGCAGCGTGCGCAAAGACGGCAGCGATGCCAAGTTGCGCACCCTGCTCAAGGCGTGCGCCAGCGAAATCATCGAGCCAGCAGGGGTGACCTGTTGCGGCTTTGCCGGCGATCG
>CALAGF010000340.1 GCA_937892345.1 uncultured Rhodocyclaceae bacterium
GCCTTCGCCAAGAAAGTCGGCAAGAGCGGCCAGGTCTGGCTGACCGATATCAACAACGCCATGCTGGCGCACGGTCGTGATCGCCTGCTCGACAAGGGCTACATGCTGCCGGTCGCCCAGTGCGATGCCGAGAAACTGCCCTTCCCGGATGACTGGTTCGATTGCGTGACGGTGGCCTTCGGCCTGCGCAACATGACCCACAAGGATGTCGCCCTGGCTGAAATGCGGCGCGTGTTGCGGCCGGGCGGCCGTCTGCTGGTGCTGGAGTTCTCCCAAATCTGGAAGCCGCTGGCACCTTTTTATGACTTCTACTCCTTCCAGGTCATTCCGCGTGTCGGCAAACTGGTCACCAACGATTCAGACAGCTATCGCTATCTGTCCGAGTCGATTCGCGTGCACCCGGGTCAGGAGGAGCTGAAGGCGATGATGGAAGGGGTTGGCCTGGAGAAGGTCGAGTACTTCAACATGGCCATGGGCGTGGTTGCCCTGCATCGCGGCTACAAGTTCTGACCAGTTTCACACGATGATGGATACGGTCAAGCATCTCGGCGTGCGGGGTCTGAACCATCTGCTCCGCTCGGAGAGCTGGGCCGTCGAGCGACTGTCCCGGCATGCCGGAAGGCGCTTACGGATTGATGCCGGCTTGCTGGACATCTGCCTGAGCATCAATGCGCAGGGGTTGTTCGATCTTAATGGCCATCAGGGCGAACCTGACGTTACGCTGACCCTGCCCTCCGACATTCTCGTCCGGGCGCTGTTCGATCGTAGCAAGCTGTTTTCCTCGGTCAAGCTGGGCGGTTCGGTGGACGTCGCCGAAACACTTGCCTTCGTTTTCCGTAATCTCAAATGGGATGCCGAGGCTGACCTGGCAGCGGTCATCGGCGATATTCCGGCCCATCGTCTGGTGAAAATCGGGCGCTCGCTCGCCGACAGTTTGCAGGTCGCCGCACGTAATACAGCTGAGAATATTCGTGAATATGCGGTCGAAGAATCGGCAATGCTCGTCGTACCGGCAGATATGGCGTCATTCGGCGAGGCAGTCAATCGGCTGCGCGATGATGTGGCTCGCCTGGAAAAGCGTTTGGTAAAGCTCTGATCAAACCCGATAGCGCGCTTGGGAAATAAAAAAGGCAGCCTTGCGGGCTGCCTTTTTTGTCCGTGACTACCGGATCAATGCGTGTGCTTGCGCAGACGCTGAATTGCTTGCAACTGGGCGATGGCTTGCGCCAGTTCGACCTCGGCAGCAGCGTAGTCCATTTCAGCTTGACGATTGGCAAGAGCTTCTTCGGCGCGCTTCTTGGCTTCGAGTGCCTTGGCTTCGTCCAGGTCGTGGGCACGAATCGCGGTATCAGCCAACACGGTGATCATGTCAGGCTGGACTTCCAGCATGCCGCCAGAGACATACACCAACTCAAACTCGGCCTGCTCAGGCACCTTCAGACGAATGGTGCCCGGCTTGATGCGAGTCAGCAGCGGGGTGTGCTTCGGCAGGATGCCAAGTTCCCCGGCTTCACCGGGGAACACCGCGATCTCGACCAAGCCGGAGAAAATGGATTCTTCGGCACTGACGACATCACAATGAACGGTCATAACCATTACTGGCTCCTATGCAGACTCTGCATTACTGCAGGGTCTTGGCCTTTTCGATGACTTCCTCGATACCGCCAACCATGTAGAAGGCTTGTTCCGGCAGGTGATCGTATTCGCCAGCACAGATGCCCTTGAAGCCCTTGATGGTTTCCTTGAGCGGAACGAACTTGCCAGGGGAACCG
>CALAGF010000341.1 GCA_937892345.1 uncultured Rhodocyclaceae bacterium
TTCCCCCGAAATTTCGTCTGCCAAGGGTGACATAAAATCGAGTCACTTTTGGAAGGCAGGAAATGAAGATACCGAAACAGGCATACACGATCGAGTTCAAGGAACTGGCGGTCAAACGAATCAAAGATGGCCAGAGCGTCAGCACGGTGTGCAAGGAACTCGGCCTCGGCGACCAGACCGTGCGCAACTGGGTCAAGGCATCAGCAGAAGGCAAGCTTGCCGGGGCGGGTAGCAGAGTAGTGACGCCAGAAGAGATGGAACTCACCCGGCTGCGTGCCGAGAATCTCCGGCTCAAGCGGGAGAACGAAATCCTAAAAAAAGCGACGGCGTACTTCGCAAAGGATGTTCTGTGAAGTACGCCTGGATTGCTGCGCAGGGCAAGACGTATTCCCTGACAGAAATGTGCGATGTCCTCGACGTCAGCATCAGCGGCTATCGCGCCTGGAAGCGCGGCGGCAAACCGGATCGCAAGCGCCTGTCCGACAGCCAGATGCTGGCCCTGATCCGCGCTATTCATGCCGAACTCAGAGGGGCCTACGGCAGTCCGCGCATGGTGCGCGAGCTGCGGACGAGAGGCTTCTCGGCGAGCAAGGCACGGGTTGAACGGTTGATGCGTGACAACGGCATCTACGCCCGCCACAAGCGGCGCTACAAGGTTACGACCGACTCGAAGCACGGCCTGCCGGTGGCGGAGAACCTGCTCGCCAGAAACTTTATGCCGACGGCGCCGAATCAGGTTTGGACGTCGGACATCACCTACCTGTGGACCGATGAAGGCTGGCTCTATCTGGCGATCGTTCTCGACCTGTTTAACCGCGAAGTGGTTGGCTGGTCGTTGAAGCCGCGCATGACGGCGGACATCGTGACGGATGCGCTGACCATGGCTTGGTTCAGGAAGCGGCCGGCGCCGGGGCTGATGCATCACTCCGACCGGGGCAGCCAATACGCCAGCCAGGTCTTTCAGGAGAAGCTCAGAGCCTACGGCATGACCTGCTCGATGAGCCGCAAGGGCAACTGTTGGGACAATGCGCCTACAGAGAGTTGGTTCAACAGCTTCAAGAACGAGCGTATTCACGGTCTTCGCTACGCAACGCACGCCAAGATGCGGGCTGAAGCCTTTGAATACATCGAGGTCTTCTACAACCGGAAGCGACTGCATTCGACGCTGGGTTACAAGTCGCCGATGGAGTTCCTGGACGACTGGAATCAACAGCAGCGCGATAAGCTGGTAGCATGAAACTCGTCACCTCTTGGCAGACGAAAAACCGAGGGAAGGTCAGACAACATCCCATGGATTGTCTTGAGGCCAGCACCAAGGACCTAAAAATGATTGATACCTGCAAACCCATTGTGTACATGACCGAATCGGTAA
>CALAGF010000342.1 GCA_937892345.1 uncultured Rhodocyclaceae bacterium
TACACAGGCGAAGACACTCTTTCCCTACACGACGCTCTTCCGATCTGGTCTTCTTCAGGCCTTCGGCAGCAACCGGGCCGCAGGTGCCGCAAGCCAGCAGGTCGATCAGCGGCTTGACGTTGTAACCGCCGAGCATGGTGCCCAGCAGTTCGGTCGCTTTTTCCTTGGAGATCAGCGCACAGGCTTCTTCACCCTTGGCGACCTTGGCCAGGAATTCAGCCTTGACCTTGGCGGCATCGTCCACGCCAGCCGGCACGCGGTAGGTGATCAATTCAACCAGGGCGGCTTCTTCGCCGGCCGGGGGGTTCTTCAGCAGGGCGACCAGCTCGGTGGTCTGCTGCTTGGACAGGGGCAGCGGGGGGATACCGAGGGCAGCACGTTCTGCAACGTGGGCACGATAGGCTTCAAGCACGGCGACTTCCTTTCGTAAAGGGTTGCTCTAGGGGAAATGAATATTCTACGACATCGGCGACAGCCAGATGATTCACGAAAAATCTAACCCCAGCCGCCGCCAGCGAGTCTTATATATATTATATGTTTCATCATCGGCTTTCCAGTGATCGACGCAGGACAGCGTGGTTTTGCTCAATATTTAAGCACACACCCCAAATCCCTTTTGGTTCAGTGCATTACGGAAACTATCCCGAAGTTGTCCACAGATTTGCTCGACACAAACGGGGATAAATCACGCAAACCCACAATCCGGATCAGCATTGCCAAATCGCAAAACCATCCAAGGCGACGCTGCACAATAAACAGGCAATCCATTTTTTTCCTTGCGGGACAAGGCATTGCAACAACTACCCCGAGCTTATCCACAGCCTTGTCCGACCGTATCGGGGATAAATTCACTGAATGCGCCCAGGCTGCTAGACTCGCGTTTTTTGTTTACCGACGAACGATCTATGTCCCGCATCGCTGCAATTTCCCGCTTCGGCCAGCAAATCTGGCTCGACAATCTTTCCCGCCAATTGCTGGACTCCGGAGAACTCGCCCGCTGGATTGCCGACGATGCCATTGCCGGCGTCACCTCCAATCCGGCCATTTTTTACAATGCCATCCGTACCGATGTCGCTTACCTGGCCGCCACCGCCGAGCTCAAGTCTTCGCCACTCGATGCCGAACAGCGTTTTGAAACGCTGGTGCTACCCGATGTGCAACGCGCCTGCGATCTGTTTCTGCCCTTGCACACGCAAAGCGCTGGCAGTGCCGGCTTCGTCAGTTTCGAGGTTTCGCCAACCCTGGCCGACAATGCTGCCGGCACCCTTGCCGCTGCTCGCCGCCTCTGGCAAGCCATTGACCGACCGAACGCCATGATCAAGATTCCGGCAACCGCTGCCGGCCTCAGTGCCATCACCGATGCGATTGCGGATGGCATCAATGTCAATGTGACGCTGATTTTTTCCCCCGGCCAACTGGCAGCGGTGCAGGCGGCCTACCAGAGCGGCATTGAACGCCGTTTTGCTGCCGGACAGCCCGTTGACCGCATTGCTTCGGTCGCCAGCGTCTTCATCAGCCGCCTGGACAGCCTGCTCGATCCCAAGTTGCCCCCTGCCCTGCAAGGCAAAACGGCCATCGCCATGGCGCGACAAGCCTTTGCCGACTGGCATGCGCTGCCGCAGTTGCCCGGCAATGCGCGTCAGCAAATGCTGCTCTGGGCCTCCACCTCGTCCAAAAACCCGGCTTACCGCGACGTCATCTACGTTGAACAACTGATTGGCGCCGGTACGGTCAACACGGTGCCGGATGCCACTCTCGCCGCTTTCCGCGATCATGGCGAGGCTGCGGACACGCTGGGCAGCGAGGCCGAACAGCGCGTGGCTCAGTTGGCAGGCGTGGCGGCGCTGGGCATCGACCTGGACCAAGTAGGGGACACCTTGCAGGCCGCCGGTCTCAAGCAGTTTGATGACGCCTTTGCCCAGTTGCTCGATCTGGTCCGCTGATCAATGAACAAGTATCCGTGGTGGCGGATTGCCCCGTTCTGGATTTGCCTGCTTGGCGTCCTCACCCTGTCGCTGCTGCCCGGTACGCAAAATCTGCCGTCCACCGGTTGGGACAAGAGCAATCACGCGCTGGCTTTTGCCGCCTTGTACCTGCTGGCCGATCTGGCCTACCCCCGGCACATCGTGCGCTTGTTCATTGCTCTGCTGGCCTTTGGCGGATTGATTGAAATCCTGCAAAGCATGACCGGCTATCGCTTTGCCGAATGGGCCGATCTGCTGGCAGACGCTATCGGACTGGGTTTCGGCGGCGTGGCCAGCTGGCTGCGAAATCGCTGTTGCAGATCATCGACGAACCAATCCGCGGCCACCTGTTCAAAGTCCGGTCAATAGCCTGATTGTGGAAAATCCCATGGATAACGAGCAGATTGTCGCCAAGCTCCGTCAGGACCATGCCTATATGGTGGCCCTGATGGAGCGCATAGGTACTTTGTGCACCCAGACTCAGGCACGCAGCGATTGCAACGCTTGTCCCTCCGAGCACCACAGTCTCTGCCAGGACACGCTGGAGCAGTTGATCCTGCGCTTTGCCGATGTCACCTTGCGCCACAATCTGGTCGAATCCGCCTGCATGTCGGATCGCGTTCCCCGCGAACACCGGCAGGCGCACAACGAAGCCCATCTGGCAATTGCCAAGGAAATCCAGGCGATCCGTCAGCTTTTCCGCAAGGATGGCAACGGGATTGCGGCTATCCAGCAGGTGGGTCAGGTACTGGCCATGCTGCGCAAACATCTTCTCGAATACGATCAGCCGCTGGAAAGCTACCTGCTGGCCACCAGCTGATCATCCAGCGGCGGCAAACCGCAACGCCGTCGCGCCTGATTGCAGGCCGCATGTTCCGTATCAAATTCCCGGCAGGGTGACGGTCGACCGTCGTAAATCGTGCAATTCACTGAAACCCCCACCGTACCGGCCAGTGCGACACAGCGCGGCGGCGAATCGTCCGTTCCCTGCATGCGCACCATCGCCGGGGTCAGCGGCATGCTCATTGCCAGCGGCACGCCGGCCCCCCAGGCAAATGCGCCACCGGCCAGTTCCGCCGGATGAAAATCCACGCGCAGACTGGCACAGCAGGCACCGCAGGTTTGGCAAACACTCATCCAAAATCCACCCGGCAACGCCATAAACTGTGCCCTGAAATGAGGTATTTTTTCTCAAAAGGCGTGAGCGGATCATCGGTCGCATAAGCTTCGGCAACGACCGCCTGGCCGGAAAGCCGGGTCAGCGCCAAGGCCATTTCCTCGATGTAGATCTGCCAGTTGCTGCGACATTCCAGTTGCCCGCCCAGCGTGCGCCAAACAGGAAAAACTGCATGCCCATGCCAGCGCCGTGCCAGATGCCCGATTTTCGGCCAGGGATTGGGATACAGGTTGTAATGGCGGGCAAGGTGAATGCCGTGCTCCGCCAGCAAGCGCCAGAAATCGACCAGATCGGCGCGGATCAGGGCGGCATTTTCAGGAAGCGGCAAGGGCTTGCCCCGCGCAATACGGTCGACCGACTGATCAACACCAAAAACAAAATGATCGGGATAGGTGGCGGCAATGCGCAAGGTGCTCCAGCCCACGCCACACCCGGCATCAAGAATGATCGGCGCCTGCGGGTTGAAAGCTGCATGCGCGGCCAGCGCAGCAGCGAAGGCTGTACGGTTGTAATCGAGTACCGGCTTGCGAAAAGGATGATCGAGGTGGCGTTGCAGCAAAGCCGGCAAGTCCTCGTGCGGTCCCTGCTGTGCACTGCTGATGAAGCGTGAATTGCCGTCCATGGTCCGTCCCTTTCAGCTTGCCGCTGGCAGACCGTCGAGGCTTTGCAGGATGCCGGCGGCGAGTAATTGCCGGTCAATATCCTCCGCAGCCTTGATCGGACGCAGCGTTTGATAGAGCGTCTCTGCTTCGGGGTAATGCCGGCGCAGCAACATCAACCATTGCTTGATCCGCCCCCCGGCATGGACAGGCAGCACGCGCTGGCGAACGCCTGACCAGTAAGTGGCAATGGCGGGCTGCAAGAGCGGCCAGCAGCCGGCTACGGTATCCGCCAGATCGCCCCGGATTTTGCGTGGCAGCAGCGGATCGGCCAGCGCGCCCCGACCGATCATGATGTCCGGGCACGCGCTTTCCTGCTGACAGCGCCGATGGTCGTCTACGGTCCACACCTCGCCATTGGCAATAATCGGAATCCGCACGGCTGCCCGCACGCGGTCAATCTGCGCCCACTTGGCCGGCGGCTTGTAGCCATCAACCTTGGTTCGGCCATGCACGATCAATTCATCCACCCCACCCGCCTCAATCGCCTGCGCACAATCGACGGCCAGCGACGCATCGTTGATCCCCAAACGCATTTTTGCGGTAAACGGGATGTCGACCGGAATCATCGCCCGCATCGCGCTGACAATACTGTTCAACAGTTGGGGTTCGCCCAGCAGCGCCGAACCGCCGCGATGGCGAAATACCGAGGGCGCCGGGCAGCCAAAATTGATATCAATGCCCGCCGGCCGGTGCTTCACCAGTCGCCGCGCATTGGCCGCCATGAAATGCGGATCGGAACCCAGCAACTGCACACGCATCGGTGTACCGCAAGGCGTCCGGCTGGCCTGAAGCAACTCGGGGCAGGTTCGCAGGAAAGTCCGGTTGGGCAACACGCTTTCAGTCACCCGGACAAATTCGCAAATACCCCAGTCGTAGCCGCCAAGCGCCGTCAGCACATCCCGCATCAGCGGGTCGGCCAGACCTTCCATGGGCGCAAGCAGAATTCTCGACATCGGTAGCCTTGGGGAATGCGGAAAAGCCGCGCATTATCCCGGAATGGCCGCGAGGATGCGAGTTGCCCACCAAAGCCGTTTCATGCTGGATCGGTTAAAGTAAGCGCCCCGGCTTGTCCTTGCCGCGCCGACTCTCCATCACAGGTCACAAACATGGTGCTACCCAACGAAAAACCTACCGTTCTGGTGGTTGATGATTCTGCCGACAACCTGACGCTGATGAGCGCGCTGCTGAAGGATAGCTACAAGGTCAAGGTTGCCAATCATGGGGAGCGCGCCCTGAAAATCATGCAGGGCGAACAATTGCCTGATCTGATCCTGCTGGACATCATGATGCCCGACATCGACGGCTACGAGGTTTGCCAGCGACTCAAGCAGGAGATTCGGACACGCGACATTCCGATCATTTTCCTGACGGCCAAGACTCAGGTTGAAGACGAAAAACGCGGCCTGGAACTGGGCGCGGTGGACTACATCACCAAGCCCATCAGCCCGCCCATCGTGCTCGCCCGGGTCAAAACCCAACTGCAACTCAAAGCCGCCGCGGATTTCCTGAAGGACCAGAATGCCTATCTGGAGCAGGAAGTCGCCAGCCGTACACGTGAAATCACCGCGATTCAGGATGTCACCATTCTGGCCATGGCCTCACTCGCGGAAACACGCGACTCAGACACCGGAAATCACATCCGCCGTACCCAGTACTACGTCAAGGCGCTTGCCGAGCAGTTGCGCACTCACCCCCGTTTTGCAGCGGTACTGACCGACGAATTCATCGCCACCCTGTTCAAATCCGCGCCACTGCACGATATCGGCAAGGTAGGTATTCCGGATCGCATCCTGCTCAAGCCCGGTCGGTTTGGTTGCGACGCCATCCAGCATGCCGAAACCGCGCTCGGCATGGACGTCGCATTCCTGAGCATGGCCAAGGATATTGCGTTGTCGCATCAGGAAAAATGGGATGGTTCCGGCTATCCGCAGGGACTCGCTGGCGAGGCGATTCCCGTCTCCGCCCGCCTGATGGCGGTTGCCGATGTCTATGACGCGCTGATCAGCCGCCGGGTCTACAAATCCGGCATGCCGCACGAAAAAGCCGTGGGCATCATTATCGAAGGGCGCGCCACCCACTTCGATCCGGACATGGTCGATGCCTTCGTGGAAATCCAGGCCAGTTTCCAGACCATCGCCGGCCATTACGCGGACTCCGATGCCGACATCGAGCGCAAGGCTGACTACCTCTCGCAAGCGATTCAAACGCCAGACCATGCCTGAAAACACCCCCTCTCCCGCCATGCCGACAGTTGCCGGAAATTGGATGCAACGCCTTGAGCAACGAGCGTTGGGGTTCAAACTCGGTATCGGCTTCAGTCTCCTGATGGGCTTGATCCTGTTGATCGGAGTCCAGGGCATTCACACCTCCCGTGAATCGCTCAAACTTCTGGAGCGCAGCTACGAATCGGATTTGCTCGGCGTTTCTTATATTGGCCGGGCCGAAAGTGCATTCATTCGGGTGGGCCGGGAAATGCGCCAGGCGCTGCGCTCAGCCGACACGCATCTCAGGGAACAATCCGTCGCCTTGATCCGTGCGCACCACGCAGAAGTCGAGGCGAACCTCAGCCGCGTTGATGACAAGATCTTCCGCGAAGAAACGCGTAACGCCCTGACGCAAGCGCGGAGCAGTTTCGAGCATTACTACAGCAAGGTAGACCAGATTTGCGATCAACTGGCGCACAACACCGAGAGTAGCAATGCCGAGGCTGTCGCACTATCCAACAGCGAGGCTTTTGAGAAGGCGGCGAAGGACGTTGAAATTGCTTTCCGGAATATTGTCGAAGCCAAGGAGACCGGTGCCCGCCTGACCCTGAAATCGGCACAGGAAGCAGCTACCGCGGTGCAACATCAGGCCATGGTGCTCCTGTGCTGCGGTTTACTGCTGGGATTGTTTGCTGCCTGGGCCATTGTTCGCTCTATCCGCAAGCCTCTTGCCGGGCTGCAGGGTGCCATCACCGGGGTCGCCCGCGGCGAACTCGACCGCAACGTGCCATATACCGATTACCCCAACGAGATTGGCGACATGGCGCGCGCAATCAAAATCATGCAACAGGGCGCACAGTCCCTGCAGGATGAGCGCTGGGTTCGCCAAGGCACAGTGGAACTTGCAGACGCCCTGCAGCAGGCCGAGGATCAGCAGCAATTTGGCGAAATCGCCATTTCACTGCTCAGCCCCATGCTGCACTGTGCGATGGCTGCCTTTCATGTGATTCAGGAAAACGGCCAGCCGATCTGCTGTGCCACTCACGGCCTCAACATGCAAGATGACACGGTCTTCTCCGCCAACGGGCTGGTCGCACAGGCCGCACGCAGCGGCAAACTGCAGGTCGTTCGCAACGTGCCGACGGACTATTTTCGTGTTGAATCCGGCTTGGGTAGCGCACGCCCGAACGTACTCATCCTGGTCCCCATTCCCGGACGCGATGGCGTACTTGGCGTGCTCGAACTGGCAAGCTTTGGCGAAATGAGTGATCTGCGCCATACCTTCCTCATTCAAGTCAGCAAGCTGCTGGCACCGCGTCTCGATGTGCTGAATAAAAATGCAGCCACCCGTGCCCTGCTCGCGCAAACCCAGCAACAGGCGCAAGCACTTGCGGCTTCTGAATCCGCACTGCAGGCAAGACAGGGCGAACTGGAGGTCCAGCGCCGCATCCTGCGCGAACAACTGGGATTCCAGCAGGCACTGATGGATGCCATTCCCTATCCCATTTTCTACAAGGATGGCGAAGGCCGCTATCTCGGGGTTAACCGGGCCTACGAAGCAGCGTTCGGCATTGATCGCGCCACCATCCTGAACAAGACAGTGGTTGATGTGGATTACGTCTCTCCCGAACAGCAAGCCAGTTTCGCCGCACTCACTCGCGAAATACTGGCAGTCGGTGGCCAGTATCGCGAAGAGTTCACCATTGCCTACGCAGACCACGAACCGCGGGAAACGATTTACGCAATTTCTTCCTTCGCGGACGAAGACGGCAGGATCAGTGGTCTGATCGGTGCGCTGATCGACATTTCACCGCAAAAAGCAGCCCAGCGTGCGATGGCTGAAGCCAAGGAAGCAGCGGAAGAGGCCACCCGGATGAAATCGGATTTCCTGGCCAACATGAGTCACGAAATCCGCACGCCGATGAATGCCATTCTGGGCATGTCCCGCCTGGCACTGGATACCGAACTGAGCGCCAAACAACGCAATTACATCAATAAGGTCAATCTGGCGGCGACCAACCTGCTGGGGATCATCAACGACATTCTGGATTTCTCCAAGATCGAAGCGGGCAAGATGGGATTGGAAATGACCGAGTTCCGGCTGGAAGATGTGCTCGAAAACCTCGCCAGCCTGATCGGGCTCAAGGCCGAAGAAAAGGGTCTGGAACTGCTGTTCGACACACCTGCCAGCTTGCCAACCGCTTTAATCGGCGATCCTTTGCGCCTCGGCCAGATCCTGATCAATCTGGGCAATAACGCAGTCAAGTTCACCGAACGTGGAAAAATTGTCGTGAGCGTGTCAGCAGAGCCGATTGTTGATGGGCAGGTCTGCATGCACTTCTCGGTACGCGATACCGGCATCGGCATGACATCCGAACAATGCGGGCGGCTTTTTCAGGCGTTCAGCCAGGCCGATGCGTCGACAACGCGCAAATACGGCGGCACCGGACTGGGCCTTGCGATTTCCCGGAATCTGGTCGACCTGATGCAAGGTGAAATCCATGTGGAGAGCGTACCCGGCGAAGGTTCAAATTTCAGCTTCAGCGTCATGCTGGGGGTACAGCAGGCGCCGCAAGTCAGCCGCGTATTGCTGGCTGAAGACAAGGCCAGCGCGCGCTCGCAGCTCGAGGGAGCCCGCGTATTGCTGGTTGAAGACAACGAAATGAATCAGGAACTGGCTGTTGAATTGCTGGAACAGGCGGGACTAAAACCTGTGGTGGTGGGTGATGGTCAGCAGGCACTCGACCTGCTTGCCAAGGACAGCGCCTTCGACGGCATCCTGATGGATTGCCAGATGCCGGTCATGGATGGCTACGAAGCAACCCGCAGAATGCGCGCCGATCCCGCATTGGCCAAATTGCCCATCCTCGCCATGACCGCCAACGCCATGGCGGGCGACCGCGACAAGGTGCTGGCGGCGGGGATGAACGACCACATTCCCAAACCCCTGCAGCCCGAACAGATGTTCGCCACCATGGCCCGCTGGATCAAACCCGCGGAAAAACCCGCAAGTTCGTCATCGGTACGAGCGCAAACCAGTGCAGATGAAGCGCTGCCGATGCTGCCCGGCATCGATACCGCGGCAGGCCTGGCCACCTGTGCCGGCAATGCTGCGCTGTATCGCAAGCAATTACTGCGCTTTCTTCAGAGTCAGCAGCATTTTGCGCAAGATTTTGCCCATGCAGGACAGGCCGATGATCCCGATGCGGCAACCCGCTGCGCACATACATTGAAAGGCAATGCCGGCAACATTGGCGCCCGCGAACTGGAACAAGCCGCCGCAGCGCTGGAAGCAGCCTGCAACAAGCGCGAGACAGCAATGATCGATCAGTTGCTGCCCAAGCTGGGCCAGACCCTCGCTACCGTCCTTGGCGGGCTGGCTGCGCTGGCACCTGCGCCTGCTACCGCGTCAAGCAGCACCGCCGTGGATGTTCAATCCCTGCTTCCGCAATTCACACGCCTTGCCGAGCAGCTCGTTGACGGCGATGCCGAAGCCGTTGAAACCAGCCATGAATTGTGCGCAGCCCTGGCCGGCACGGTACACGAAGCCGCAATGCAAAAAATCGATCAGGCGATCGACAGATTCGATTTCGACGCCGCGCATGAACTGCTTTCCGGGTTCACGTCAGCGTTGACCGTAGCGCACTGAACCCATGCTGCGCCTGGTCCTCGATACCAACGTCGTTCTCGATCTTTTCCACTGGGGCAACGTTGATGCGGTGCCCATCATGGCTGCACTGGAAGCCGGAGAGATCGAATGTCTGGTCGACGCGCGCACGCTAGACGAATTGCGCCGCGTGCTCACCTATCCCCAACTCAAGCTCACCGCGGAAATGATTCGCGAGCGCTACGCGCGCTATCACGGGCTGGTCACGGAAATTTCCGCAGGAGAATCGCCGCCGTTGCCGCGCTGCAAAGATCCTGACGACCAGAAATTTCTTGAACTGGCCGCACGCAGTCAGGCCGATATTCTGGTCAGCAAGGACGAGGCGCTGCTGAAATTGCGGGGGCGCACGAAACTGAATTTCCAGATCGTCAAACCGGGTGCGGCGTGCAAGCTGTTGGCAGCCATGCCAACATAAAAAATATTCGCATTTTGTTAGATTTGATACTAATATTATTTAATACTTCTTTCAGGGTGCCTCATGATCAACCTCGTCTGGATGCAAACCGGCGCTTGCAGTGGCGAAACCATGGCCCTGCTATGCGCCGACCGCCCCAGCCTTGAAAATCTGCTGCAGCAGTACGGCATCAATTTGCTCTGGCATCCGTCGTTGACCGCAGAAAGCCGCTTTGATGAAGTCTTGGCGCAATTAAGCAGCGGTCAGAAAAAGCTCGACATTCTCTGCATCGAAGGCAGTCTGATGCTTGGCCCCGACGGCAGCGGCCAATACGACACCTGGAAAGGCCGGGCGAAGATCGATATCGTCCGAGAACTCGCCCCCCTCGCCACCCATGTGCTGGCGATGGGTACTTGCGCCGCTTACGGTGGCGTGCATGCGTCAGGGCCGAATCCCACCGACTGCACCGGTCTGCAATTCCACAAGGCAGCACCGGGCGGCTTGCTGGGCAGCGACTGGCGAGCGCGCAGCGGTCAACCGGTCATCAATGTCGCCGGCTGTCCGGCACACCCGAATACGATGACCAAGGTGCTGGCAATGCTGGCCAGCGGCGATGTTCTGACGCTGGATGCCTTGAATCGTCCGGCGGCCTTTTTCGCCAGCCTCGTCCATCAAGGCTGCACGCGCAACGAGTATCACGAGTACGACATCGAGGATGATGTTCTCGGCGGGCGCGGCTGCATGTTTTTCAGCCTGGGCTGCCGTGGACCGCAGACAGTTGCGCCCTGCAATACCGAACTCTGGAACGGACACAGCAGCAAGACCCGCGCGGGCGTCCCCTGCTTTGGCTGTACCTCGCCGGATTTCCCCTCCAGCCGCGACCTGTTCGTCACGCCGAAAATCGGTGCCGTCCCCAAATTCCTGCCGCTGGGTGTGGCACGTGCCAAATACATGGCATACAAAAATCTCGCTCGGGCCGCTGCACCGGAACGGGTCGCCAACCGGGAGATGGAACCATGAGCCGGATTACGGTTGATATTGATCTCAACCGCGTTGAGGGCGATCTCGAATTCCAGCTTGATCTGGAAGACGGTGTGGTCGTTGATGCGCGTTGCATCGGCACCCTCTACCGCGGCTTCGAGCAATTGCTGATCGGGCGTGCGCCGCGCGATGCGCTGGTGATCACACCGCGCGTTTGCGGCATCTGCGGCACCGCCCATCTCTACGCCGCAACCCGCGCACTGGAACAACTGGCCGGTATTACACCGCCCGAACACGCGGTCCATGTCCGCAACCTGTGTCTGCTGGCCGAAACCCTGCAAAGCGACCTGCGACAGACCTTCCTGTTTTTTACGCCGGATTTCTGCAATCAGAACTACGCCGGACATCCCTTGGCCGCTGAGCTGACACAGGCTTTCGCCCCGCTAAAGGGGGACGTGGTTCGCGGATGTCTCAAAGCGACACGCGAGTTGATCGGCATCGTCGCCATTTTCGGCGGCCAGTGGCCGCATTCCACCTACATGCTGCCGGGTGGCATCAGCCAGCCGGCCAATCACCGCCGGATACTCGAAACCCGCGACATTCTCGTCGGCGTCCGGGCGTGGTTTGAACAGACGGTGCTTGGCGGCAATCTGGATGACTGGCTGGCGCTGGACAATGCAGAAGCCCTGTTCCGCTGGCAAGCAGCGGCACCGGCACGCGAGCGCAGCGCGCTCGGCCTGTTCAACCGCTTTGCCCGCGATATCGGCCTGCATCAACTGGGGAAAGGCAGCAGCCATCTGTTGAGCTACGGCGTCAATCACCTGCCGGATGGTTCGGGCAGCGCCTGGCCTGCCGGCTATTTCAATGGCGATACGCAGCAAGTCGAGGCGCTGGATCATCTGCAAATCAACGAGCATGTTCGCCATAGCTGGTTCCTCGACTATCCGGGCGGACGCCACCCCTGGGAGGGGGAAACCATCCCAGATCACCAACCCGGCGGCGACCGCTACACCTGGGCCAAGGCACCGCGCTACGGTGATCATGTCGTCCAAACCGGGCCGCTGGCCGAACTTCGCATTGCCGGCGATAGCTTGATCAGCGATCTGCTGGCCAGCGAAGGCGACAATACCTGGCTGCGCCAATTCGCCCGCCTGCGCCGCGCTGGCCGCCTCCTGACGCTTGCGGTCGACACGCTCAATGCCCTGAAAACCGTGCTCGACCAGCCGCACATCATCGATCCCGGTATCGATGTCTGGCCGGACGGCGAAAGCTTTGGTCTGGTTGAAGCAGCGCGCGGCGCACTCGGCCACTGGCTGCGGGTCAAAAACGGCGTGATCGACAAATACCAGATCGTCACGCCCACCGCCTGGAACGCCTCACCACGTGACAGCGCTGGCCGACACGGCCACTGGGAACAGAGCATCATCGGCCTGCGCGTTCCGGACCCTGACAATCCGGTGGAAATCGGCCACATCGTCCGTTCGCACGATCCCTGTCTGGTGTGTACGGTCCACTTCATTGGCCAGCACAAAAAGCGGAGCTTCAATGTCTGATATCGACTCCCTGCGCATCCTCTGCTTCGGCAACCCCCTGCACGGGGACGACGGCTTCGGGCCGGCCGTCGCGATGGCCCTGCGGCGCACGATTCGCGCCCCCGGCGTCAAAGTCGTGGATTGCGGCACCCGCGGACTGGATGCCCTGCATCTTTTTGAACGCTGCCCGCATGTTCTGGTGATTGATGCCATGGCTGGCGATGCACCAGGCACCGTGCACCTGCTGCGGCCGCGCGATATTCCCGTCGAAACCGGGACCACCGGCGGCCATGGCGCTGGCGTCGGTTACCTGCTGCATGCGGTCCGCGAAACCCTGCCCTTCCCGCCCCGCATTGACGTCATTACAGCGGAAATCGCCCCGCCCGCCACCTTCCGGCCCGGACTCTCGCTTGAGCTTGCCGCTGCAGTGGCCGAAACCACAGAGCTGATCCGCACCCGCTGGGCATCGGTCAGCTGCGGACACAGCTGCGAGTTGAATGGCGAAGTTGACGTGCTGCGTCAAGCCAAGGATGCGCTGGAAGCCGAACTGGGCAAAAGTACCGAAACGCTGGAAATCCTGATTTCGGAGCAGGAGCACCAGCAAGATGAATTGCGCCGCAGCTCGGACGAACTCAGCCAGTTGCACAGCATGCTGGAACGTGCCATCGGCACGATGGCCGAAATCTTCATCATGCTCGATGCCGAAGGCCGCATTTCAAAGGTCAATCCGCTCATCGAGAAAGAATTGGGCTACGCCCCGGATGAAATCACCGGCCAATATCTTGAAGACTGCATGCCGCTACCCGACCAGCGCATCCTGCGGGACTACGTCCCGGCAGGCACGGGAAAGGCCCTGTTGCTGAAAGCCATTCGCGCCACCGGCGGGCGTTTTGAAGCGGAACTGCACCTCAGACACGCGCTGACCGGCCAGCCCCAACCTTACTTGCTCCACGCCAGTCTCCTGCACAGCCGGGCGGGAAAGCTCGAAGGTGCGGTCGTGGTTGCCGCCAATATTTCCATGCTCAAAGCCCGTGAAACGGCCCTGCGCGCCAATGAGCGCCAATTGCATGAAACGGCCGAGGAACTGCGATTGCACCGCGACAATCTGGCGACGATGGTCGAAGCGCAAACCAGCGACCTGCGTCATGCCAAGGAAGAGGCTGAAGCCGCCAGCCGCGCAAAGAGCGAATTTCTCTCCAACATGTCGCACGAAGTCCGCACCCCGCTCAATGCCATTCTCGGGCTGTCCGATCTCTGTCTCTTGCAGCAGACCGACCCGAGGCAAAACAAATACCTGGGAAAAATTCGCCTGGCCGCCGACCACTTGCTCGGCATCATCAACGACATTCTCGACTTTTCGCGCATCGAGGCCGGCAAGCTGCGTGTTGAAAAACTGCCGGTCAAGCTTTCGGCACTGGTCAGCGAAGTCAGCGACCTGTTGATCGGCCGCATCGAGGAACGCGGCTTGATGCTGCGTGTCGATCTGGCTCCTGAAACTGCCGGCAATTTCCTCGCCGATCCGCTGCGTCTGAAGCAGGTGCTGATCAATCTGCTGGGTAACGCCATCAAATTTTCCGAGCACGGCACCCTGCAACTGCGCTGTACGCTGGAATCCTCGGCCTGGCATCCGCCGGAATTGCACTTTCAGGTGATCGACCAGGGCATCGGCATTTCATCCAGCCAGCGCGAGCATCTGTTCTCTGCATTCAGTCAGGCCGACACCTCCACCACCCGCCGCTTTGGCGGCTCGGGACTCGGTCTGGCCATTTCCAAGCGCTTGGTCGAATTGATGGGCGGTCGAATCTGGGTTGAGAGCGAACCGAATTTAGGCAGTGTTTTCCACTTCACCATCCGGCACCTGCCCACCGATGCACAACCCGTCAGCACTTTGCAGCTTCAGCGTAAACCGGACCTTTCCGCCGCTGCGGCACTTCGGGGCTGCGATGTTCTGGTGGTGGACGACATCGAACTCAACCGCGAACTGATGAGTGAATTGCTGGAAGCCGCCGGCCTGAAGGTCAGGCTTGCCAGCAACGGCCGCGAGGCCATCGCTGAAGTGCGTAACCGTCGCCCCGACATCGTGCTGATGGATTGCCAGATGCCGGTGATGGATGGTTTTGCGGCCACCCGCTATCTGCGCGCCATTCCCGACTACGCCACCCTCCCGATCATTGCCTTGACGGCCGGGGTGCTGGAAAACGACAAGGACGAATGCCGGACTGCGGGCATGAACGAGCATGTCAGCAAACCGGTGGATATCAACCTGCTGCTGGAAAGCATGGGCCGTTTGCTGCACCCCGCAGGGCAAGCGCCGGCTGGTGCAGAAACCCCGCCGCCGGCAAGCGCGGCAAATAGATCAACACCCGCATCAACACCGGTACCCAGTGCAACGGTCAACCCGCAATCTGCAGACTTTCCGCCGCTCCCCGGCGTTGACGTCGCGCGCGGTCTGGCCCTGCTGCGCAATCAACCCGATTTTTACCGGCGCATGCTGCGCAAGTTCCGCGACACCCAGATCGCCACCTTCGAAACCGATATCCGCCAACTGCTGGACAATGCCCAGCATGACGATGCAAGCCGACTGACCCATTCGCTCAAAGGGGTGGCGCGCAATCTCGCCGTCACTGAAATCGGTGATCTCGCGGCCCAACTGGAAAGCCAGCTCAAGTCGCCCGAACATCCCGATCCGCAACCCGCCCTGCAGGCGCTGCTCGAATCACTCGATCAGGTTCGCGACGGGCTGGCGCAGCTCGGCTGAACAGGATGCAGAAAAATCAGCCTTCGCGACGCCGGAACATCCAGCGCTTTTCATCGGAAGCCTCCGGCGCGAAGGCATAACCGTCGTAATCGAAACCTTTGAGCGCCTCGGGATCAAGGATCCGGTTGACTGTCGCGTAACGGGTCATCAAGCCACGGGCACGCTTGGCATAAAAGCTGATGATCTTGTACTTTCCGCCCTTCCAGTCCTCAAACACCGGCTGAATCAAGCGCCCCTTGAACTTGCGGCCGACGGCTGCCTTGAAATATTCCTCGGAGGCCAGGTTGACCGCAACCGGGTTGGACATGGCGTCAAGTTCGGCATTGATCGCATCAAGCAGCGTCTCGCCCCAGAAGGCATACAAATCCTTGCCCGCGCTGTTGGCAAACCGGGTGCCCATTTCCAGGCGGTAAGGCTGCATCAAATCCAGTGGTTTCAGCATGCCGTACAAGCCGGAAAGGATGCGCACATGCGACTGCGCGTAATCCAGATCATCTGCCGACAGCGTGCTGGCCGCGAGGCCATCATAGACATCGCCGTCAAAAGCCAGCACCGCCTGCTTGGCATTTTGCGGCGTAAATGGCAGCGCCCAGTCGGCGTAGCGGTTGAAGTTGAGTAGCGCCAGGGGATCGGACAAATCCATCAGATTGGCGATATCGGCCGGCGACAACTTGCGCAACTGGGCGATCAGTGCTTCCGAGCGCGCCAGAAAAGCCGGCATCGTGTAACGGTCAACGTGCGGAGGCGTCTTGAAATCGAGCGATTTGGCGGGAGAAAGAAAAAACAGCATGGGCGCAAAACCGGGAGTTGAACAAAGCCGCATCTTACTGCAAAGCATTTCCCGGCCAAGCAGCGGGATCGAATCGGATCGAACAGGAGCGCATCTGATACATTTGCCGCATTCATTTCCCAACCGACGATCATGAAGCCCAGCGCCATCACCGCCTATCTCGACCAGCACGTCATTGGCCAGCCGGAAGCCAAGAAAACCCTGGCCGTCGCCATCTACAGCCACTTCAGGAAAACCGAACTGGAAGACCAGGCCGGCGAACAATCCCTGTCGCTGTCCAAAAGCAACGTCCTGCTGATCGGCCCCACCGGCACTGGCAAAACCCTGCTGTGTTCAACGCTGGCGCGCTGCCTGAAACTGCCCTTTGTCACCGCCGATGCCACGGCACTGGCTCAGTCACGCTTTGTTGGTGACGAGCTCGAAGCCATGATGCAGCGCCTGCTCGAACAGGCCGATGGCGATCTGGTCCGCGCCAGCCGCGGCATCATCTTCATCGACGAAATCGACAAGCTGGCCAATCCGGATCAACCGGAACGCGCCACTGCCGGCCGCAGCGTACAGCACGCCCTGCTGAAAATCATGGAAGGCAGCCTGATCCGCCTGAACAGCGGCCCGGTGATTGATAGCCGGCGCATCCTGTTCATTTGCGGCGGCGCCTTTGTCGGTATCGAAAACATTATGGCCAATCGCCATACCTACGGTTTCATCGGCACCTCGTCCGAAGACGATTCGCGCATCATCGAACGCCTGAACGCCCGGATCAAGCCAACGGATTTGTTTGAATTTGGCCTGATTCCCGAATTCACCGGCCGCCTGCCCATCGTTGCCCGCCTCAATCCGCTGGGCCGCGAAGAGTTGGTGCGCATCATGCACGAACCGCGCGACAGCCTCTATCGCCAGTTCCAGACGCTCTTCAGGCTGGAAGGCGCGGAGCTGCGCATCGACACCGCGGTATTTGCCCAGATTGCCGAACTGGCCATCGAATACAAGGTCGGCGCCCGCAGCCTGCGTGGCATTTTCGAGGAACTGCTGACTCCCATGCTCTACGCGCTGCCCGACCTGCCTCCCGGCACCTGCATCCACTTCCATTCCCTCTTTGCACCACCGAAAAGGACGCAACTGGCCGCTGGCGGTTAAAATTCATCCTTTGCATTGTCTGGAAAATTGATGAAACGCTCCCGCTTCAGCACGCGCGACCGCCATTCCAAGGAAGCCGCGGAATTGCAACGCCTGGCCACCAGCCTCTCGGATTCGGGTGGCAAGCTGGAGGACGCCTTTCTCGAAGCGCAGTTGGTTGAGCGGCTGGACAGCCTGTTAAGCCATGGCGGCGAGGACGACATCAACACCGCACTGAACCAGATGTTCGATGCCAATCCGCAAGCCCATGACGAACTCGCGGACATGGTGGAATCACGTGCAGAAAGCCACACGCTTGAATTCAACGGGCAAGCCTACGAGATCATGCTGTTCTCGGCACCCATCCATGCCTGGTCGCGCTTTTCGATTCCCACCTGCAACCTGCCGGCCAACATCGTGAAGCAACTTGGCGTCCAACTCGGCGCCCATGTCTTCAGCCGCGATGCCCGGATTGCGCTGTGCGACTTTCTTTTCAGCCCGGACCAACTGCCACGCAGCTTCTGCGATACGCACGCCCTGACCCGTTCGCTGGGCGATGCCGCAATCGCCGGCAACACGCTGGCGATTGACCCGAAAGCGCTGCCGGAAACCAACCGCTTTCTCTCCGACCTGCGCTATCTCATCGGCGTCATCGCAGTACCCCATGGCGCACCGCTCTTTCGCTGGCATGAAGCCGACGGCACCCGCGAGGCAGCGCAACACGCCTGGGCCAGCCAGGGCGGGCCGGTCCTCGAATCGCTGTTTACCGGCTGCGCCTGGGAAATGCGCCTGCCCGACGCCTTCCACACGGCCTGCCGGACTGCAGACCGCCAGTCGCGCGCTTATTCCCTGCGGGCGGCAGCCGCCTTTCTGGAAACCATGCTCGGCCTGATCCCAGCGGATATCCAGGTAGTCATCGGCCCGTGTTACGAGCGCGAACTTGAAGAATTCCGGATCAGCTTCGGACCCAAGGAAGCGGAAGATGTCTATCACGGCGTCGTCTGGCCGCTGGTGGGTGCCGAGGACGAAAGTACCGACACCCTCGGTGAAATCGAAAGCACCCTGCGCCAGATCGGGGTTACCGACATCCGTTTTCTCGACCATCACTTTCCGCTCGAATTTTGCGACGACTGCAGCGCGCCGCTGTTCCCGAATGTCGATGGTGAACTGATTCATGCCGAGTTGCCCGAAGCACTGAACGGCGCCTCGCTGACGATGCACTGATGGCGGACAGCAGCAACGCCGCCTGGCTGGCACGCAGCCAGCAGGCCGTCTGGCATCCCTGCACGCAAATGCAGCACCACGCCCGGCCCGACGCGCCCAGTCATCTGCCGCTGATACCGATCGCCCGCGCCGCCGGACCCTGGCTGCACGACTTCGATGGCAAGGCCTACCTCGATGGCATCAGCTCGTGGTGGACCAATGTCTTCGGTCACGCCAACCCGCGCATCAACGCGGCCCTGCGCGAGCAGCTGGAAACGCTGGAACACGTCATGCTGGCCGGCTTCACGCACCAGCCGGTAGTCGAGCTTTCCGAGCGTCTGGCGGCGTTGACCGGTGGACGGCTCGGCCATGCTTTCTATGCCTCGGATGGCGCATCGGCTACCGAAATTGCGCTGAAGATGAGCTTTCATTACTGGCGCAATGTCGGTCGACCCGAAAAATCCGGATTTCTCTGCCTGGCCGGCAGCTACCATGGAGAAACCGTGGGCGCGCTGGCCGTCACCGATGTTGCGATTTTCCGCGATGCCTACGCGCCTCTGGTGCGAACGGCCGCCCACGTGCTGCCTTCGCCCGATTTCCGTCTGGCGGAAGCCGGCGAAACCCCTGCCGATGTTGCCCGGCGCGCTGCTGCCAGCCTGCAGGCACATCTAGAACAGCACGGCCGCAACACCGCGGCCCTGATTGTCGAACCCCTGGTTCAGGGCGCCGCCGGCATGGTCATGTACGACCCGGAATACCTGCGCCTCGCCCGCGCCTTGTGCGATCAATACGAAGTCCACCTGATCTGCGACGAAATTGCCGTCGGCTGCGGCCGGACTGGCACCTTCTTCGCCCACGAACAAGCGCTGCAGGACGGCCAGCCGATCCGCCCCGATCTGATG
>CALAGF010000343.1 GCA_937892345.1 uncultured Rhodocyclaceae bacterium
GACGTGATGGAGGATCAGCGGGTCCATGCCGTCGAGGTGGTGGTGCACAAACCGTCGGCGCCGATTCCGTTGCAGTTCAACGATGTTGCCGTCACCGCGCGGCGATCCCGCCGCGGCGGGCGGGGCGGTGGAAACCGTCACGGTCGACCTGTCGCAAACCGCGGGTTCGGTGCGAGAGGGTGCCAATCTGATCAATACCCTGCGCTATATCGAGAATGCAGTCGGTGGCGCTGGCAATGACCTTTTCTACCTCGACTCGGCAGCCAATAGTGTCAATGGCGGCAGCGGGGCCCAGGATGAGGTGGATTACTCCAAGCTCAATGCCGGGAATGGGGTGTCGGTCAATTTGACCCTGGGTCGCGCGGTGGAAACCGGCGGTCTGGTCGATACGCTCAGCAGTATCGAATACGTCACCGGCAGCCAGTACGCGGATACGCTGATTGGTGGCGCGGGCAACAACCGTCTGAACGGCGGCGGCAATAACGATTTCTTCCAGGATCTGACGGGTGGCGACGATACCTTCCAGGGCGGCAATGGCCTGGATACGGTCAGCTACGCAGGTTACGCCAATGGCTTGACCATCAACGTCCAGAGCGACACCTTGACCAGCATTACCCGTGCCGCTGATACAACGATAGGCGCTGATCGGCTGGAAGCAGTCGAAAGTATTGCCGGCAGTGATGGCAATGACACCTTTACCGGCAGCCTGCAGGCCAGCATGTCGCTGGATGGCGGCGCCGGGACTGCCGATGAACTGGACTACAGCACGCAGGGAGCGTTGACGGTCAACCTCGCTGGCGGCCAGGTTTCCAATAGCAGCGGCGTCAACATGAAGGTCGCCAATATCGAAGTGGCGCGGACAGGCAGCAGCAATGACAGCCTGGTCGGCAACGATGCCGCCAATCTGCTGTATGCCGGTGCCGGTGACGATACCCTGATCGGCGGCAAGGGCAATGATTTGCTGGACGGTGGCGCCGACAACGATGTGGCTGATTACAGCACCACGGTGGGCAGCGGAGAGGGTCTGACCATCCAGCTGGTCAATTCGGCGGGCAGTGCAACCGTGATCGGCAGTGTGGCCGGGGCTGCGACCGATACCCTGCGCGGCATTGAGAAAATCATTGGCGGCTCAGGCAGCGATACCTTTATCGGTCTGATCTCCGGCTTTACGCTGGATGGCGGGCTGGGGACAAGTGACTGGGCGGACTATGCCGCGCAGACCGACGATACCAAGGCGATTACGGTCGACATGCGTGATCCGGTAAATACCTCGGTGGCGCTGGACGCAGTGACTGTCCAGACGCTGGTGGGTGTTGAAAACCTCAAGCTGGGTGCAGGCAGCGATTATGTGTATGCCCACATCGCACCGGGTGCCGCTAGCAACAACCGTGTCGAAGCCGGCGCTCAGGGCAGCACGGGGGCAAAGGGTGATACGGTCGACTTTTCCGGTGCCAGCAACGGGATCATTTTTGACCTGGGGGCGGCAGGCGCTGCGGCCAATGCGGTCGGGGTGGATATTGGCGCCGATACCTTGCTCGGATTCGAGCACGCGATCGGTGGCAGCGGCAATGACCGGTTCGTGGGTGATGGTCAGAACAACAGCCTTTCCGGTGCCGCCGGCACCGATACCCTGATCGGCGGACTCGGTGATGACACGCTGGTCGGTGGTGCCGATATCGACACCGCGGATTTCTCTGGCGGCGCAGCCATTACCGTGACGCTGGGTGGTGCGCTGGGCAGTGGCAATGCGACGGTCAGCGGTCAGGGTGCCGATAGCCTGAGTGGCATTGAAAGCATCGTCGGTACGGCGAATAACGACCTCTTCCAGGGCTTCGATACCACCCAGAACATGACGCTGCTGGGTGGCGCCAGTGATACGGCGGGCGATAGCGTCGATTACAGCAGCACCAGCGGCTTGCAATTGTCGGTGAGCCTGGTGAGCGGTCTGGCGACAACGGGTGGCAGCTTCAGTCAAAGCCTGTCCGGGATCGAGAATCTGGTGGGTGGCGGCCTTGCCGATACGCTGATCGGCGACAGCAACAACAATCTGCTGAAGGGTGGTGGCGGCAACGACATCCTCGCCGGCGGCGGCGGTACCGACACCATTGAAGGCGGTGGCGGATCGGATACGGTGGATTACAGCGCCCCCTCCTATAACGGCACCAACATCACCGTTGAACTGCAGGGGGCCGGAAATGCGGCCAAGGTATTCGATGGCGGTGCCGGCTTTGACAGCCTGACGAGTATCGAGGTGGTACTCCTGGCTGCGGGCGATGATTTGCTGACGATCGGCAGTAATGCCGCGGCGCTGGAGTCCTGGAATGTTTCGGCCGGAACCGGGATTGACCGGGTCGATTACGGTGCGGTGACCAATGCCTACAACCTGCTGCTTGATCTGTCGGTGGGGCAGGCAGAAGTCCGCAATGCCGTTGGTGGTGCGCTCGCACAGCGTCAGACGATCAGCGGTTTTGACGCGGCGGTCGCTGGTGCGGGTAATGACACCCTGATCGGCATGGCCAATGTCGGCAACTTGATGGATGGCGGTCTCGGCAGCGACCGTGCGGTGTACACGGGAGAGGTGCGCGCACTGACTTTCGATATGACGGCGCCGGGTGCAAATCGCGAAATCCAGGCGTTCGTGAACGGGTATACCGTTTGGGGCACCGATACGCTGAACAGCATCGAGCATTTGATCGGTGGCGACAGTGATGATCTGTTCCGCGGTTTCATCAATGGTCAAACCGTGGATGGCGGCGGCAATAGCGCTGCTGGCGATACGATTCAGATTGAAGGCAGCACCGCGGTTACGGTCGACCTGTCGACCAGCACCAAAACAGCCGTTCGCGCCGGCGAAACGATGACCCTGGCGGGTATCGAAAATGTGGTGGGTTCCAGCGGCAACGACAGTCTGCGGGGTGATGGCAGCAACAACATCCTGAGCGGCGGCGCGGGCAGCGACACTTTGTATGGCGGCGCCGGCGCGGACTCGCTGGATGGCGGAGATGCGGTGGATGTGGTCACTTATGCGGGCGACGGCTCGGCGGTGACGGTGGTCTTGCAGAGCGGGTTCTCTGGCAGTGTGACCCAGAATCTGATCGTCGATACGCTGACTGCAATCGAGCACGTGATTGGTACGGATCAAGACGATCTGTTCAAAGGCTTCGTGGGCAATTCCACCTTTGATGGTGCCGGTGGTACCGGCGACACCGTGAGCTACAGCGGTGAAAGCGGTGTTACCCAGATCACGCTGGGCGCCAGCGGTTCTGCGGTGCGTGCGGGCAATACGCAAATCCTGCTGAATATCGAAAATGCCATTGGTGGCAACGGCAACGACAGCTTTATCGACGCGGCCGATGGATCGGACAACCGCTATGAGGGTGGTGGTTCGCTGGATAGCGACACGGTCAGCTATCAGAATGCCACGCAGGCTGTCACGGTCGATCTGGGTGCCAACGTGACCTATGGATTGGCGATTGGTGCGCAAACCGGCACGGATACGCTGATCGGCATCGAAAATGTGACCGGCGGCAGCGGGAACGACATCCTGCGGGGAAGCACCGGCAACAACAAGCTGGACGGTGGCAGTGGCGGTCTGGATACCGTCACCTATTCGGGCGTAAACAGCGCGCTGGTCCTGACGCTGACTTCAGCCAGCGCCGCAACGGTGACCGGTGATGGCAGCGACACCCTGGTCGGTGTCGATACCTTCATTGGCGGTGATCAATCGGATACCTTCAACACCGCGCTCTATGCCAACAAACTGGACGGCGGTGGCGGTGCTGCCGATACGGTCAACTACGCCGCAGTGACCTCCGCAACAAATCTGACCATCAATCTGGCGCAGTCGACCGGTTACGCAACCGATGGCACGACCACCCAGACACTGGCAGGGTTTGAACGCGGCATTGGCGGCGATGGCAACGATACGTTCATCGACAACGAATCAGTCGCCAATTACTTCGATGGCGGGGCCAGCGGCACCGATAGCGTTCGTTTTGGCGGCAGTTCGGCGATCAATGCCGATCTCACGGGCGGTATCGCCAGCGGTACGTTCATTGGTACCAACACCCTCGTCGGGATTGAAAATCTGACGACCGGCAGCGGCAATGATGTGGTGTATGCGAGCGATGCAGCCAACACGCTGGATGGCGGCGCAGGCAACGATACCGCGCGCTACGATTACACCGGTCAGGACGCGGCGATCACCTTCAACCTGCTGGCCACCAGTGCCGGCACGGCGACGGCAACGGCCAAGGTCACCAGCCTGCCACTCGACACCCTCTACAACTTCGAGGTGCTGATCGGCGCAGGACAGAACGATACCTTCTACGGTACACAGTCCGGATACACGCTAAATGGTCAGGGCGGCGATGCCGACCGGGTTGACTACAGCGCCCAGGCCGATGCGGCTGTCAGTCTGTTTGTCGACCTGAACGCCAGCAGCAACGGCTTCATGAAGCTGGGGACAAGTACGACCAGTGGCGCGGCCTGGGATGCCATTTCTGCTGCCCAAACACTCAAGAACATTGAAGACGCGACCGGCGGTGCGGGGAATGACCTGTTTGCCGGCGATGTGCTGGATAACCGTTTTGACGGTGGCTCCGGTAGCGATACCGTGACGTATGCCGGTATCGCCGATGCGCTCACCATCAACCTGCTGACCGAGAGGGCTCGAGGCATCTTCAACGCCGGCGCAATCGGGACCGATACCCTGATCGGTTTTGAAAACGTGATGGGTGGCGAAGGTAACGATCGTATCGTCGGCAATACGCTGGCCAATCTGATCGATGGCGGCAGCGGTACCGATACCGCAGATTACAGCGGCTTGACTTCTGCTTCGCCGTTGGCCGTGACCTTGGGCACCAGTGCGACCGTAGTGGTGGGTGGCTCGGCAACGGATGTCGATACCCTGGTCAGTGTTGAGTCCATCATCGGCAGCGCCGGTAATGACAGCTTCAATGGATTTACCGCAAATCTTGCGCTGGATGGCGCGGGCAATCTCACAGGGACCGCTGACGTCACGATCAGCGGCAGCACCTATGCCTCAGCCAATCAGGGCGACTGGCTGGTGGTGGGCGGCAGCGATGCCGTCTCGGTCAATCTTTCCCAGACCGCGGGTGAAATTAAAAACATCACCACGGCCCAGACCATGGGCCTGACCCATATCGAGAACGCAGTCGGTTCGTCCGCAAGCGATACCTTTGTTGGTGATTCGGCAGACAACACCTTCATTGGCGGCACCAACACCACGGGTTCCGGTGACTGGGTCAGCTATGAAACGGCGGCTGCTTCGCTCAACATCAACCTCGCGACCGGGGTGGCGACCGGCCAAGGCAACGATCGTCTGTTTGAAATCGAAAACGTGCTGGGCGGTACGGGCAACGACGTGATTCGGGGCAACTCGGGCGACAACATTCTGGATGGTGGCGATGGCAATGACCGCGTTACCTACAGCGGGGCTTCTGCCATCAATGTGGCGCTGGGTGGCACGAATGTCACAGTCACTGGCGATGGTGCAGATACCCTGTTGCGGGTCGAGAGTGTCGATGGTTCCGATTTCTCGGATACCTTTGTCGGTTTGCGTGACGGCTTCTCGATCGATGGCAAGCTGCAGGCGGATGCCACTGCCCGCGACAAACTCGATCTCTCCGGAGAGGGCTTGGGCGTTACGGTCAACCTGGCACAAGGCAGCGGTTC
>CALAGF010000344.1 GCA_937892345.1 uncultured Rhodocyclaceae bacterium
ATCGCTGCGACCACCACCTCTCCCATGGCTACCAAACGGCAGCGAATCACGCAGTTGCCGGCTGGTTTTCCATTGATCGCAAAGGCGATGGTGAAACTGGAACTACCGAGAATGCCCGGCCGTGACGGCGTCACCTGCCAATTGAGCGTTCCTTCGGAAAAGAGCATTTCCTCCGGGGCCTGCTGCACGGTGAGTCGAATCTCACTTTGTGGCAGTTTGTTTGCGTTTTCCTGGAGATACTGCCCGAGGATGGCATCGATCTGCGCGTCCTGGGCGAGCTGGCGGGTGGCTTCCAGGTAGCGTTCGCTGCTTGCGTCACCGCCCAGGTCGATCGGGTTGTGGCCCTTCCATTCGCGCGGCAGCAGCGGCTTGAGCGTCGTGACCGTGGCCGGGGCCAGCGCCGGTAGCGGAATGCCCAGGCGGCGGGCGCTGTCGGCCGCCATGCGCGCCGGGCCGGTGCCGTTGCTGAGAATGGCCAGCCGGCTGCCGCGCGGGTGGAAGCCCGAGGCCAGGGCGCGGGCGGCGTGGAACAGCTGGCCGAGGTCGCGCACGCGGACGACGCCGGCGCGGCGCACTGCCGCGTCGAACACCTGGTCGGCCAGTTCGGCGGCATCGGGGTCGGCCATCTCGTCGCCGACATGGTTGCCCGACTTGAGCAGGATCACCGGCTTGATGCGGGCGGCCGAACGCAGGGCGCTGATGAAGCGCCGGGCGTGGCGGATCTTCTCGACGTGAAGCAGGATGTAGCGGGTGCGCTCGTCGTTGGCCAGGTAGTCGAGCACCTCGCCGAAATCGACATTCATCGCCTCGCCCAGCGATACGGCCAGCGACAGGCCGATGCGGTTCATGGTCGCCCAGTCGAGTACCGCCGCGCACATGGCGCCGGACTGGGCGACCAGGGCGAGGTCGCCGGGCAGGGCGGAAATGTCGGTAAAGGTGGCGTTCAGCGCCGCGTGCGGGCAGACGATGCCAAGCGACTTGGGGCCGAGGAAGCGGACACCGGCATTGAGCGCGGCATCGCGGATGCGCCGCTCGGTGGTGGCGCTGTTGGCGGCCACGCTGGCCGGGTGGCTGACGACGATGGCGTTGCGCACCCCGGCCCGGCCGCACTGGGCAATGATCTCGGCGATGGTGCGCGGCGCGGTGGTGATGATGGCCAGGTCGACCGCGCCGCCGGCCGCCTCGATGCTCGCCACGCAGGGCTGGTCGAGCACCGTCGGGTAGCGCGGATTGACGGCGACGAGCCGCCCCTTGTAGCCGTTGGCGAGCAGGTTCTTCAGGATCACGTGGCCGATGCTGCCCGGCTTCTCGGAGGCGCCGATCACGGCAATGGAGCGCGGGGCGAACAGGCCGGCGAGGTAGTGGGATGAGGTCATGGCGCGTTTCCTGAAGGGTTGGGAAGGAGGGCTGGCGGAAGCAAAAAAGCGATCACCGTGGTGACCGCTTCAGGTTGGGGCGACGACTGGACTGCCGGACGATTCATTTCCAGATTGCGCAGGGCACTGCTTTTCGGAATGCCGGCATTTACCGTCGCCGCCGGCTTCTGGAGTATGGCCTGGTGCATGACCGGGCGCTGGACCTGGGGGGCAGGCGGCACGGGCGCCGGAGGAACCGGCTGGGAAATGCGGGCCCGCGCCGAATTGAGTACGACGCGATAGTCGTCATCAGCATCCATCTGCGCCTGCGGTCTTTGGGCCGGTGCGCTATCAGCCACCGGGGTCGGCACGATCATGGCCATGTCTCGCGCTGCAACCGCCATGATTTCAACGCCACCGGGCACGCCGCGGTTGGACAGGATGATGGCGTCGTTACCCAGTGTCTCCTTGACCTTCCTCAGGGCGTCCCTTGCGTTGGCGGCGATGAATTTTCTGACGTTCATGTTCTACCTCCGATGATCGAGGTCACCTTGATAATTCGAGTTTCCGGCACTTCATTGTGGGAAAGCACCTTCAGTTGTGGGATGGTCCGCCGCAGGAAGCGGGACAAGAGTAGCCGCAGGCTGCCTGGCACCAGCAAAACCGCCGGCAGCCCCAGACTTTCCTGGCGCTGCGCAGCAGCAGCCGTTTCGCGTATCAGCGTATCGGCCAGACCCGGTTCGAAGCTGGTGTTCTCCGAGCCTCCGGCCACGGCCTGCGACAACAGGCGCTCCAGCGTCGGGTCGAGCGACATGACCTGCATTTCGCCATTACCCGGGAAGAGTTGCTGAACGATGGCGCGACCGAGAGCCGTACGCACCTGAATGCCCAGGTCGTCGGCGTTCTGGGTTCGCGTGGCGTGATCGGCGACCGTTTCGATGATGGTCCGCATGTCGCGGATGTGGACACCTTCTTCCAGCATGCCCTGGAGCACCTTCTGCAAGGTCCCGAGCGGCAATATCTTGGGGACCAGATCCTCGACCAGCTTGGGCATTTCCTTGGCCAGGTGATCGAGCAATTGCTGCACCTCCTGACGGCCCAGCAATTCGGCAGCATGCGTCAGAATCAGGTGATTGAGATGCGTGGCAACGACCGTCGAGGCATCGACCACGGTGTAGCCATAGGCCTGCGCCTGGTCCCGTTGCCCGGCATCGATCCAGGTCGCCGGCAGGCCAAAGGCCGGATCGGTTGTATTGGCACCGTTGAGCGTACCGGCGACACGACCCGGGTTGATCGCCAGATATTGGCCGGCAAAGGCCTCGCCCAGGCCGATTTCCACACCCTTGAGCAGGATGCGATAGGTGTT
>CALAGF010000345.1 GCA_937892345.1 uncultured Rhodocyclaceae bacterium
TGCATCTGAAAACGGAGGCATGCCATGATCGTCCAATCCACTTCTGCCCTTCTCTTCGCTAACGCAGTGGCGCGTTCACCAGCGGCCCGGCAAACCCCGACCGCATCGCCGGCAAATATTGCCGATACTGTCCGCATTTCCCAGGCGGCGCGAGAGGCGCTCGCCGCCTCATCGTCTTCCACCGCTCCGAACAACGACAAGGCGGTCGAGGCACGGCTTGCCGAGATCAGAGCCAATGGCCCAGTGAATAGAAGTCAGGAAGACCATGATTTTCTTTGCGCCAACGACAAGAAGCTTGCCGAAATCTCCGCCAAGCCATACAACTCGCGCACCGCCGACGACATCGATTACATGCAAAAGGCGACGGGATTTGTTAACACCTTTGCGCATCTCAGTTCAGCGGAAAAAGCCCTGTATGACAAAGCCGTCGCCAGCGGCAACACCGAAGCCGCTGAGGGCATCGCCCAGATCGCGCTCATTCGCCAGGGTGGGGAAATGGCAGGCGGTGCCAATGGAACAACATACAACTCGCGCACTACCGAGATAACGGCCGCTAACATCGAGAAATATTTCAGCCACAGCATCGTTGATCCAACTGGCCAAGCGCAATCCAAATTTCAGGCGCTAATGCAGCTCTTGCAGAGCAATCCGGTGGCTTGACGCTCTGCCACTGGGACAGCGATGCCCAACGATTAAGGTTAGATCGTGCGCAGCCACGATCTGAACCGGTTGTTGAACAAGCCCGGTTCGGAGTTCCCTGCAAATAGCTTTTTGACTTCCTGCCCGAAGATGGGCGGGTTGCCCGATTGAGTGATCAGGCGGTGCCGGTATCAGCGCTCTGGGCGGGCTGATTCGGCAAATTCGGCGGTCGACACCCGGTTTGGGTGTGATTTCAGGCCGAGCGCCGTCGTGGCGCCGGCCGGCGCACCTTCTATTCCGTGGCCAGGATTTACACGGCCATCTCCGCCATCAGCGCCGAACTTCGTCGCCTGGCCTCTTGGGCCGGAATCCTTCGCCGGATGATCTGCATTGGCATGCCGCAGCAGGGGCAAAGAAATGCCGGCCGGGGTTTCTCGCTGGGCGGCGTGCGCGGTGCGATCTTGAGGACGAGGTGCAGCAAGGCAATCAGGCTTTTGCGATTGGGGTGCAGAAAACCGTAGTTCCGTGCCCGGCGGAAGCCCTTGGGCAGGACGTGTTGCAGGATCAGACGCAGGAAATCTGCACCAGGCAGGGTGCGTACCTTCATTTCACCACTTTGACTGTCGCGGTAGCGAAAGCTGACTTGGCCGTTCTCAGAGGACAGGATGTCGGATTCCCGAAGCACCCCGCGATAGAGGTAGCGGCCGAGATAAACGAGCGCCTTCTCACCGTTGCCGACACTTTTGCAATCGGCCACCCATTTCCCGGGTAGTTGGCTTGGCAGGGTCAGCCCTTCCTGCTTCAGCGCGGCGAGCAGTTTGCCGCGAAATACCTTGGCCAAGGCCTGGTGATTGAACAGGTAGCCGCTCTTGGTCCGCCAACGCCGCGTTTTTGGATCAAGAGTGGCCGCCGGCATGGCCAGATGGACATGCGGATGCAGGTCGAGCCGGCGTGAGTGGGTGTGCAGTACGGCCACCGCGCCAGCTTCGCCTTTGAGTTTCCGGTCGTTGCGGCAGAAGGTCTGCACCGTTGCCCAGGCAGCGGTGAACAAGGCGGCATAGACCATTCTGGCGTGCCGGAACGCCAGGGGCCGCAGCTCGCCGGGCAGCGTGAAGGTAAGCAGGAAATACTCTGCGGGCACTTGCAGGCGGCGCTGGCGTTCCAACCATTGTTCGCTCTCGTGGTGCTGGCAGTGCGGGCAACTGCGATGGCCGCAGGAATGCGGAATCAGCCGCCGCTCTGTGCAGTCCGGGCAGGCGGCCAGCAGGTGCGGGGCCATCATGCTGCGGCAGGACTGCATGGCGCTGAGCGCCTTGGCGCGTTCCGGGGTGAGTTGCTGGCGGTAGCGGCTGCGGTAGTCGGCCTCATGCTGGCGGATGATCTCGGCAAGCGGGATCATCGGATCGTCCCCCAATCAAGGGTGAAACGCTGCATCAGGGCTTCGATGCGGATGCGCGCAGATTCGTTGGTGTGGCTGGTGAGATGCGTGTACCGCGCCGTGGTCAGAATTGAGTAGTGGCCAAGGATCTTCTGGACCTCCAGCAGATCGACCCCGTGCTCGATCAGGTGCGTGGCATAGCTGTGGCGCAGGCTGTGCGGGGTGATCTTTTTTTTAAACCGCAGTCGCTGGCGACCTGGCGCAAGGTCTTCTGCACGCCGCCGCGATCCAGCGGCGAAGTGGCCAAATGTGCGCCTTTGAGGCCGGCGTGGCGGTTGGGAAACAGGAGCTCGGGATGGCGGTGCGTTTGCCAGAAGCGGCGCAGTACCGTGAGCGTGGCTTGCGGCAGCGGTACGAGGCGATCCCGGTTGCCTTTGGCGTCGCGCACTTGCACGCGCAGGCGGGCGGCATCGATGTCCCCCACTTTGAGGCCCAGCCCTTCGCCCAGGCGCAGACCGAGGCTGTAGAGGGTGAAGTAGAACACCCGGTAGCTGAGCACACGGGTGGCCAGAAACAGGCGTTGCGCTTCGTCGACCGTAACAATATCCGGCAGACGTTGCGTCTTCGGCGGTTTGATCAGGTTTGGCATGGCCCAGGCCCGCTTGAGCACATGCAGGGTGAAGAATTTTAGGCCGTACAGGTCAAGCTTCACCGCGCTCCATGAGTGGGTGCCGATCAGGTCGCTGAAATACTCGGTCAGTTGCGCTTCGGAGAGAGTCTCAATGCGGTAGTCGAAATAGCCACCCAGGCGCCGGATGGCGCGGGCATAGGCGTCAATCGTCTTGGGTTGCAGGCCCTTCAACTTCAGGTGCTTGAGATGGCTGTCGTATTGCCGGGCAAAAGCCGGCGGAAAATCGTTCGTCATGCTGGTTTGTCCTCACGAAATATTGCAGAATCGGTTCCTTCACAACGAAGGAACCGACATGCAGAATAATTCGGAGGCAGCAGCCGGGCGACTTCTCCGCGTAGCGGCTTCGTTCAACCCGGCAGTCGAGCGGACCTGCGCGAAAAGCCGCGCAGGTCCGCTCACTTCTACGTTGAACGTCCGCTTTCCCGGTCAAGCTACTTCCGCTACGGATCGATTCAAGCCGCTCACAAACTGAACACGTTTCGGGCGCTGGCAGAACGCGATTTCGCTTTTTCAAACCACCGCCCTCAAACGCAATCCCTACTTGGCGTAACCCCATCCCCGCAAGCGGCTGTAGGCGTATTCCGCGGCTTTGCCTTGTCGGTTGTTGTTCAGGTAACGCGCGTAGTGCTGGGCGGCATCCTGTTTGCGGCCCATGCCTTCCAGCGATACGCCCTTGAGGAAGGTCACCCCGGCATCGCCCGGCAGCATGCGGTCGTATTGATCGAGACTGGCATAGGCAGCGGCGGGGTTTTTCTGCCCCAGCGCCAGTAGACCGGACAATTTGTGGGCCTGTGCTTCCTGCGGGTAGATTTTTTTCGCGGTATCGGCGTAACCCAGCGCCTGACTGTCTTTGCCCTGCGCCTGCAGCGCTTGGGCCATCAACAGATTGGCGGCGTAATCGCGAGGCGTCTGGTTGAGGGCCGTGCGGAACTGTCCTTCGGCCTGATCGTATTTCTTGCCGGCCATGGCCATTTCGCCGTTCTGGCAGGCGGCAATGGTGGGTTTGATGCGACGCAGGCTGGCCGTGCTGTCCATGAAGCGCTCGCGACCGGCATCGCGCTTGAGCGTGGCAGCATATTTCTCATCGGCCAGACGCTTCGCGGTATCGCGCCTTTCCCCGCTCATCGGGTGCGTTGAGAACATGGTTTGCAGCAAGCCCGGCGATTCTTTCTGCTGATTGACCAGCAGTTGGTGCAAGCCGGTCATCCCGCTGGCCGGATAACCGGCACGCACCATGTATTCCTGACCCAGGGCATCGGCTTCACGTTCGTTATCGCGGGAGTAACTGGATAACAAGACGCTGGCGCCGAGCTGGCTGCCGATCGCGATCAGGCCGCCCCACTCGCTGGCGGATCCGACGATGCTGGCCCCGGCTACCGCCACCTGCGCCACCATCGCCTGCCCTTGACGCTGCGCCGCATGGCGCGCATTGACGTGGCCCATTTCATGGCCCAGCAAGGCGGCCAGTTCGGCCTCGTTCTGCAGGTCGACCATGATGCCGCGCGTCACCCCCATGGCGCCGCCGGGGAAGGTATAGGCGTTCACATAATTGGCATTCAGGACGCGATAGGAATACGGCATCTGCGGCCGATGGGTGTGCTGGTCCAGACGCTCGCCGACTGAACTGAGGTAGCTATTGGTCTGGGCATCCTGAACCGGCCCGAGATCCTGGGAAAACTGCTGCGGCGCAAGCTGCTTGTCGGCATTTTTCTCCTCTGCCTCACTCATGCCTACCAGAATGGAGCCGCCGCCGACCGGCGAAGCTGCACACCCGGATAGCGCCGCCGCACCAAACAGCCAGAGCACCTGACGCCGGCTGACCCGGTTGCGCTGAAGACTATCGGCAAGTTCAGTGATTTCGTGCATGGCGGACTCCCCGGTGATTGCATGACAAGAGGAACGATTGTCCGACAAAACCTCACGGCGATAAAGCGCGCCCTCCTGCGGTCGACCTCAAGCGATGGGAGAAAACCGGCTTATTGCGATCGGGCATCCAGCCAGCGCAGCAAGGTTTCAAACAGGATATCGGGATCCACCGGCTTGCCGATATGGTCGTTCATCCCGGCGGCAAGGCAGCTTTGACGATCTTCCTCAAAGGCATTCGCGGTCATCGCGAGAATGGGAATTTCCGCCATCCCTGGCAGTTCACGGATGGCGCGTGTGGCCTCCAGGCCCCCCATCACGGGCATCTGCACATCCATCAGAATCAGGTCATAGCGCTTTTCCTGAACGCATTGCAGTGCGACTTCGCCATTGCCCGCGACATCAACCCGCAAATCAGCCATCGCCAGCAACTCGGCGGCGACCTGCTGATTGATCGGATCATCCTCCACCAGCAGGATGCGCTTGCCTGTGTGACGCTGGGCAATCAGGCTTTCGGTCACTTCCTGCGATACCCCCGGTTCACCCGGCTCACTGCGCAGCACATGCGCCAGGCGCAACTGCATCCAGAAGCGACTGCCTTGTCCGGGCGCGCTTTCAACGCCGACCTCGCCGCCCATCATGCGTGCCAGATGGCGATTGATTGCCAGCCCCAGGCCGGTTCCTCCATATTTTCGCGTCGTCGACTCATCCGCCTGAACAAAGGCCTCGAACAGATGCACTTGCTGCTCGGGCGTCATCCCGATGCCGTGATCCACCACTTCGATCTTGATCGTGACCTGTTTGCCGTCGTCGGACAGCAGCGCAAGAGAGATGAGAATTTCCCCCTCGGACGAAAACTTGATGGCATTGCCGACAAAATTGACCAAGGCTTGCTGCAGCCGCAGCGAATCGCCCCACAAACGCAGCGGTAGCGCTTCGTCAAGACGGGTACGCAGTGTCAGGCCTTTCGCCAGCGCCCGCTCCTCGAGCATGTCGCTGACTTTTGCCAGCAATTCGCGCGGTGAAAACTCACGGGCATCCAGTTTCAAACGCCCCGCTTCGATCTTGGAAATGTCGAGAATATCGTTGATCACCGCCAGCAAATGCCGGGCGGAATCAGCAATCTTGCTCAAACGATCCATTTCACGAGGCTGACTTGCCTCGCGCAACATGAGATGTGTGAGGCCGATGATCGCGTTCATGGGCGTGCGAATTTCATGGCTCATGTTGGCCAGGAAGGCACTCTTCGCCCGGCTTGCCGCCTCCGCCGCCTCCTTGGCCTCACCCAGTTCAAGGGTGCGTGACTCAACCAATGCTTCAAGATGGTTGCGGTGTTGCTCCAGTTCGGCCTCAACCCGCTTGCGTCCGGTAATGTCGGTTGAAATGCCGCACAAACCGTACACCTCGCCGCTGGCGTCACGCAGCGGCATTTTGACCGATAGAAATGCCCGGGTCACATGGCCGTCCACCGTGGTGTTCAACTCCTCTTCGCTCACCCGTTCGCCCTGCTCGATGACCCGGCGATCGTTTTCACGGATGCGCATACAGGTGGGCTCATCAAAGAAGGCCGTATCTTCCGTCCCCACAATCTCCGGCAGGCTGCGCCCAAATAATTCGCACACCTGACGATTGGCATAGTGATAGGTGTAATCCCGGCCCTTGATGTAAATGTAGGCTTCGACGCTGTTGAGAATACTGTTGAGCTTGTCTTCGCTTTGCTTCAGCGCGTCCTGCTGATCGAGCAAACGCTGCTGGTTCGCAGCGAACAATCGGCCGGTCCACCGCGAAAAGAGCAGAGAACCCGCAATCCCAAGGGTCAACGCCGCCAACAGGGAAATAATCAAATCACTGCTGCTGCTGACGCCCAATGGCGCATGCTGTGCCATTTCCTTGCTGAGGATCGCCTGGAAGTCGTCGTCGTACATCGTCACCATCACCACCCAGTTCCATGGCGCCACACGCCGAACCAGGGCGGTTTTTCCGGCCACCAGGCCGGTTTCCGGATTCAGCCACTGATAGCGGACTGCGCGCCCTTCGTCAGTGGCGGCCAGAAACAGGCGGGAAACGGTTTCGCGCATTTCCGGCGAGAGATCGGCTAGAAACTTGCCCTCAAGCATGGGGATGCCCGGCGAGAGCAGCCCACGGCCATCCGGCCCCAGGACCGCGATATACCCGGTTTTGCCAAAACGCACGGCCCGCAGGCGCGCAAGGGCCTCCTGCTTTTGGCGCTCTTCCCATTTGAAAAGATAGTCACCCGCGCCAATCAGCCAGTCATAGGGCTCGAAGTGGCGGACATAGGCCAGCTTGTCGGCCATTTCCTCCTTGCTGCCGGGCAGATACCAGCGATATTGCGAGTAGCCCTCGCCGGGTGGCTTTCCTGCCGCCTGGATCAAGCCCCGCATGACAAAGTTGCCCTTATCGTCCCGGTTGTCCGGCGCCAGCTTGCCTTCAAACTCCGGCGCAACCGGCAGCAGCACGAATCGGCCGCTCATGTCATCGATGAAGTAATAGCCCTGATCATCAAAAAACCGCATCGGGCGCAAGCTCTCGATGATCAGTGCCTTCACCTCGGCGGGAGGGTGCCGATCCTTTTCTTGCTGGTAAATCGCAGCAACCATCTGGTAAGCCGTATCAACCTGGGCTCGAAGGCGCTGGCGAAGCACGGCATCGGTTTGCATGCGGGTGAATTCAATAAAACTCACCGCGCTGTCCATCTCGGTTTGCAAGCGGGCGTGAACCTGATCGATCACCACCTGCTCAACCCGTTTGGCTGCGTCCTGCTCACTACGCGCATGCTGCCAGGAGTAGAACGCGGCCAGTCCGAGGGTGAGCAACACCACAATCAGCAAAGAGCCGATCAGGTGGATGCGTGGCAGGTTGTCTTCCTTGGGGATCAGCGACACTCGGACATTCAATTATAAATATTCAAACCATACCGAATTTACCATAATCACCAGAATCACTCCATTACGGACAACCCTTAACCGCTGATTGCGCGTTAGCGTCAATCGCAGCGGAAAGGCCAAATCACCCGGCTACCAGCCGGGGAAACCCGCCCATCCTGATACATCACCGCCACGTCGACCCTGCGTTCCTCCGGCGCGATTTTCTGGATTTCAGCGGTGTCGACCGAAAGATTGCCGCGAAAAACTGCTGGCGGATCGATAAATTTCCCGAATTCCGGCACAACGACCCCATTCAACATCCCGTAGCGAGGAGAACTGCTGACCAGCAAGGTCAGGTGCAAATGGGGTTCGCGCTTGGCGCCCGGCACGCCGGAGCGGCCGTTGGGGCCAAGCACCTCACCCATACGAACGCGCTGGCCGATTTCCCAGGCCGGCATCTGATTGAAGTGGGAATACAGCGTATATAGCCAGAACGGCAGACCGGTATCCGCCGGCGCATGCTGCAGAACCACTTGCGTCCCCCGCGATTTTCGCCCGCTATCCGTGCCATCGGTCTTGTAGATCACAACCCCGTCAGCCATCGCCAGCACTGGTGTGTTCATGGGCGCAGGAATATCTGCCCCCGAATGCAGGGTGTCTGCCGGTCCCTTCCATTGCTCGCCGAACACATGATCAATGGTGTAACAACGGCTCCCTGCGGGAAAAACCGTCACCAGACCGCTCATATCCATGCCCGCGGCACGCAAATCCGCCTTGCTGGTGCCAGGAGAAGCGATGGCGCGACGATGCGGGCCACGAACTTCACCACCATCAATCAGATGCTCAATCCCGGCCGGACGATTGATTGATGGGGGCTCGCCTTGGGCTGGCCTGCCGTCAGCCGCAGCGCGCGAACCGGGATTCGGCAATTCGCCGGCACTCAGGAAACCGTCTCGATCCCGATCCAAAAAATCGAAGCGATTCTCCGGCCCCAGCCATTCCGCGCGCGAAATTCGGCCGTCACCATCCCGATCCATCCGCAGAAAACGCTCCGGAACCGGATTGTCCTGGGCCTGGGCGTACAGGCTGATCCCCCCGGCCAGCGCGGCAACAATAGCGAATGGTTTCAGCATGCTTCACTCCTTCTGTCAGGTCACGCTCAAAAATACCTTCAGCCGAGCGCGCTGCCAAGCAGCGCAATACCGGAGCCAGCGCAGACGGACGTAAAAACGGCGGGGTCTTGGCCCCGCCGTCGTTTTTTCTCCTCCACCCCTTCAGGTTCTAACCCGTCGGCGGCGAATAGCTGTGCTCCTTTTGAGACCTTACATGCTGCGTCGATACTGACCGCCGACCTCGTACAGCGCCGAGCTGATCTGACCCAGCGAGCAATGCTTCACCGCCTCAACCAGCACGGCGAAGACGTTGCCGTCTTCAATCACGGTCTGTTTCAGCTTGTCCAGCATGCATGCTGCGGTCGACGCGTTTCTGGCCTGGAAATCACGCAGACGCTGAATCTGCGACTGCTTTTCCTCATCGGTCGAACGCGCCAGCTCGATTTCCTGCTGCGCCATGCCCTTCGGATTCAGGAAGGTATTCACGCCAATGATCGGGTAGGAGCCGTCGTGCTTCTTGTGCTCGTAGTACATCGACTCTTCCTGGATCTTGCCGCGCTGGTAGCCGGTTTCCATGGCGCCCAACACACCGCCGCGCGAGGCGATGGCTTCGAATTCCTTGAGCACCGCTTCCTCGACCAGATCGGTCAGTTCGTCGATGACGAAGGCGCCCTGGTTCGGGTTCTCGTTCTTGGCAACGCCCCACTCGCGGTTGATGATCAGCTGGATGGCCATGGCGCGGCGCACGGACTCCTCGGTCGGCGTGGTGATTGCCTCGTCGTAGGCATTGGTGTGCAGCGAGTTGCAGTTGTCGAACAAGGCATAGAGCGCCTGCAACGTCGTGCGGATGTCGTTGAACTGGATCTCCTGCGCGTGCAGGCTGCGGCCACTGGTTTGGATGTGGTACTTGAGCTTTTGGCTGCGTTCGTTGGCACCGTACTTGTCCCGCTCGGCCAGCAGGTCATACTGGTTCCAAAGCGCCGGGCGCGGGCCGATGACCGCCATATCCCCCACAAGGATATTCCACAGCTGGGGCAGCTCGTCCAGACGGCAGGCACGGATGATATGACCCACCTTCGTGATACGGTCATCCTTGTCGCCGGTGGAAAGGCGGGCCACACCATCCTTTTCGGCATCCACCCGCATGGAGCGGAACTTCAGAATCTCAAACTGTCTGCCATCCTTGGTCAGACGCACCTGCTTATAGAAGGCGGGACCACCATCGGATTTGACCGCAATGGCTGTGATTAGGAACAACGGGCTCAGGATGATCAGTGCCACCAGCGAGATCATAATGTCCATCGCGCGCTTAACGAACAGGAACTCCGGGCTTGCCATGTAACGACCGACGCGCAGCATCGGCAGGTGGAACATATGCATCGGCCATGCGCCGCTCATGATAACGTCGCCAACGCGGGGGATGACGAACATATTGATGCCCTTCCCTACGCAGTGCTTCAGGATAATGTTTCGCTCATGGCTGTGAACACCACTGACAAAAACAGTCTCCATGCCGTCCAGAATGCTCAGGTCTGCCAAGCACTCCGACACGCTCAGGGTGACCTGCACATCGTATTTCTGGCTCAGACCGTACTCGTTGATGAGTTTTTCCATGCCATGACGCACATCGTAGACCACAGCGGTCTTCTGCGGTGGGAAGGTCTTGTAGTACCATTTATGTGCACAAGATGCCCAGATCGCAGCCATCACCAACTGCCCCGCAATTGCCGCAATACCCGGCAACAGGTTGCAGAGCTTTGCGGACATCAGGCAGATCACGATGTACAAAATACCATCGGTTGCCATCGCGCCAAGGATCTGGCCATACACAAGCTCCGAGACCCGCTGCATGGACATCCAGAACGCATCGTAGACCTTGCCAAGTACAATGTACAGGATAAAAAA
>CALAGF010000346.1 GCA_937892345.1 uncultured Rhodocyclaceae bacterium
CCCTCGCTCACCACGAAGGAAATCGCCTGTCCCTTCAGCGTCGCATTCAATTTTGTCAAGGCCGATTCGACGGCCGGATGCAGGCTGTCGTAAATCTCGTCGATCTCGGGATTGTTGGCGATGGACTTCAGCGTGACATGCGGCACCGTCTTGTAGATGAAGCCACCGCGCAGACCTTCGTGGGGATACTTCAGCTCGAAGTAGTCGAAACTCGCTGTGGCCAAGCGTTGTTTGGCGAGCGTGACCGCCACACGCGAAGTGTCGCAGGTGATCCAGCGACGGCCCCATTTTTCGGCGACGAATGCTGTTGTGCCCGATCCGCATGTGGGGTCGAGAACAAGATCGCCGGGATCTGTAGCCATCAGGATGCAGCGTTCAAGCACGCTTGCTGCAGTTTGCACAACGTATGAACGTTGAACACCAATTTGCATAGACTCCCATCGGTCACTGACAGGAATTACCGGGAAATCATCGGCAAAACGGCAATATCGAACGACGCTCCCCATTTTCTCAACTCGGCCAGCACGCACAAGAGTGGCCAGCCCTTCGACACTAGTTTTCCAATGAGCGTCAGTCCGTGGCTCATACACCGAGCCACAAAACTCGAACCGCTGAGGTGAATTGGATGCGCCGTCCGAATACAGCGGTGCGAGTTGATAACGGCGACCTGTACCAACGACGCCGCCAGAGATTTCCTTTGGCGAAAGCCTCCTTGAAGCACCTGCATCTAATTTGATCTGGTCGTATCGGTCGAGCGATGTATCTCCCATAGAACGGAACTGATACAGCCGTTTAAATTTCTGACCGACCTCTATCCGATTCTTGCCATACCAAATGATGTAATCAACTGTCGAAGATAGAAGCGTGGACTCAATCCCACCTGTTTTCTGGAAGGAAATCTGGCTGACAAAATTTTCAGTCCCCAGTACTTCATCCATGATCTCCCGAACGTGATGCAAGTTCTCATCCGAAATCTGCACAAACACGCTGCCCGACTCATGCAGCAACTCCTTCGCCAATAGCAGCCGGTCACGCAGATAGGTCAGGTAGGAATGAATCCCCAGCTCCCAGGTGTCCCGGAATGCCTTGATCATTTCCGGTTCCTGCGTGAGGTCTTCGTCCTTGCGGTCTTTCACGTCGCGCTTGTTGGTGAAGGGCTGGAAGTTGGAGCCGTACTTGATGCCGTAAGGCGGGTCGATGTAGATCATCTGCACCTGCCCGGCCATGCCTTCCTTCTGCAGCAGGGAGTTCATCACCAGCAGTGAGTCGCCCGCGATCAATCGGTTGGCCCAGTCGCGGTCGTGCTTGTAGAAGTCGATGGCCTGCGACAGCGGCAGATTCTCGAAGGGGGCGTGGAACATGTCCGGCTGGAAGCCGCCCACCGTCTTGCCCTTGCTGTCCTTGATGCGCTTTTGCACCGCCGCGAGGATGGTGGCGGGGTCGATGCGCTCATGCACATGCAGCGAGACGGTGTCGACCTCAAAGCTGGTGCGCTCGGCCTTGCCCGCCCAGTTGAGATAGGGCGACTGCATGCGTTTGAGTTCTTCCAGCGCGGCGCGCATCTGCGCCGCATCGCCGGAGGCCAGCGCATCGTCGATCAGCGCCTCGATGCCTGCGCGCTGCGGGTCGAATTGCAGCGCCGGGTCGATGTGCGGATCGTAGGCCCAGGTCGTTTCGCTTTCTTCGTGGTCGCTCGCCACGTCGACCATGCCCACATGCGGATTGTTTTTGCGCTTTTCGTCGTGGCGATAAGCCAGCACCTGATTGGGCTGGTTGGCTGGGCCGCCCGGCGCGGCGGCCTTGGCCTTGCGCGGCTTGGCCTCGCTTGGCTCCGGGGCTTCCTGCACGGCCAGCGAGAAGTCCTCGCCTGCATCCTCATCGTCATCCGCCGCTGCGAGATACACAGAACCGCCTTTGCCCTTGCCGCGCCCGAGCAGGCCTTCGGCGACGAGTTCTTCTTTCACCTCGTCGTAGTCCTCCTGCGACACTTCGCGCCCCAGCGCGGCCTCCATCGCTTCGCGCAATGCCTTGTTGCCTGCTGAACCGCCGGACTCCTCCAACTGCGCCAACAAGGCGTTGCGGAGCATTTCTTTTGTCTTATGGTGCATCGCTGAGTCTCACTCGAATTGGTTGACTTAGAGCCGCTCACAAAACCCTCCTGGCGTCGTTGCCCAACCTTGCCGTACTGCTTGTACTGTCTGCGGTCGTGCGCCTAGCCAGGATCGCTGC
>CALAGF010000347.1 GCA_937892345.1 uncultured Rhodocyclaceae bacterium
GCTCGATGCGGCCGCGATGGTTGGCGAGTGCGAGGCGGGCGGCCGCGAATTCCAGTTGCAGCGGGCCGCTGAAAGACTCACCTTCCGGTCGCCAGTCATCAAGCCATTGCAAGGCATGAGCCAGCGTATTCAGGCGGTATTGCTTCAGACGCAGCGAGGTTTGCACGGTATCAAGGTAATGCCGCCATTGCTGCGGGGCTTTCTGGGTGCGCTTGCCCAGTTCGCGCAGGTGGTGGTGAATCAGGCCATCCTCGTTTTCTTCGTCCAGCGCACCGCACAGCGCGTACCAGTCGCTGGCGGACAGTACGGCTTGGCGAGTCAGTGCCAGATACAGGCGCTCCATGGCGGCTTGGTCTGGGTGCAGCAGGCAATGTCCTTGCAGTGCCGACTTTTTCAGTCGATCGCGCGAGATGCTCGCTGGGCTGCCCCAGGTGAATGCCACTGCATCGACATAGCCGTTATACAGATGGCCTTCCTTGCCGATGAGGTTAAGCCGCAAGGTCAGGCGAGCAAAGCGTTCTGGGTCTAGGTCGTACAATTCGCTGCTGATGATTTCTTCAAGTGCGTCGAGTTTGATGCCTGGGGTGTACTGACCACGATTTTCAATGTAGCAATGAATGACACTCTGGCAATCTGGGCACAAAGGCAGTTGCATCAGCACCCAGCGCACCACTTGGCGCACATGGTTGATCCAGTGAATGCCTTGGCTGCCCGCATCGTTGGCAGTAAAGCCGAACAGTCCGACCCGCGCGGCTATCAGGCTGGCCACAGCGTTGTCCACCGCTTGGCCGGTTTCATTGGTGGCATGAAACCCTGATTTGAGGGGAGGCAGTTTGACACCTTGCGGAATCGCCAGCGCAACAATGCGGCCTAGATCGTTGCTTGTGTAGGCCAGATCGTCGGCTTTCTGGTCGAAATACTGGCCGGTTTCGTCGATCAGGATGTCCCATTGGGCGGCAGGCGGCAGATGGCGCAGGCTGTTGGGGTGGTGTCCATCTGTCAGCGCCACGGGCGGCAACTGGCTGGTGTAGCTGCCCGCAGCGGCTTTGCTGCGCTCTGCTAGGCGTTGCTTGTAGGTCTGCGCTTTTTTCAGCTTGAGGTCGAGATAGTCGGATACCCACTTGCCTTCGCTGCTTTTGATGGCATCAAACCAGGCACCAAATTCCGCCGTGTCGCCGTCCTTATTCCAGCGCTGCTGCAATTCCTCTGCAAGCACGCGGGCTTTTTCGCCTTTCTTGCGCTTTTTGGCCATTTCTTTGGTCAGCGATGGTGTGCATAAAGCGCGTTTTTGCAATTGCTGTTCGATGCGTTCGCACTGCATGCGATTGTCCGCCGTATTGCCCCAAGCGGTGTATTTGAACAGGTCGAACAGCAATGTGGTGTCGCTTGCCTCCAGATTGGCAGCCGTCGGCTGGGCGGCAGGTTGGACGGTTTCGACTGCCTGATCGGGCTGGTGCTTGGTTTCCGTCGCCGGCTCATGGATTTCAGTAATAGGGGGTGTAGCGGGCTCTGGTGTCGCAACAGTCGGCGCGATAGGGGTGCCAGAGGCCGGCGTGAACTCGCTTGGCTCAAGCGGCTGCCCTTCCTTGCTCTTGAGAACGAGCCAGCCGTCGGGCTGACTGAGTGCGCGCCCAGCATCGGGAAAACGCGCGATAGCCAACAACCAAGGCAAGGCGGAGGTGTTTTCGTCGCCCAGAATCCAGTCTGGCTGGTTTGGCACATGCTCCAGCGCCTGATGTAGGGTAATCAGCGTATCTGCGCCCAAGGGTAGCCAAGTTGCGTTCAGCGCGTCCGGCAGTGCAACGGCAAGATCGGGCAAGCACAGCACATGGCCATGTAGTTGCGAAGACGGCATGGGTTGAATCAGAGGCGACATCAGGCGTTCCTTTCGAACATGATTAGGTGTGCTTTTGAAGTGTGGTTGTTGAGTTTCTTCGAACGACCCGACAGGGTTGCCTCCTCCTCTGAGAACCTGTTCAAAGGCTGCGAGATGCGGGTGAGCTGGTTCGCGGGGTGCCTTTGCGATGCTGAACAATACGCTGGGCTGGCGTGGTCGAGGTACTGGGTGCGGTGTCCAAACACGCCACACTGAATGCGTGCACGGGGGCAATGATTTCGCCATCGAGCGACCGACGGATGCCTTCTGCTGAAACAAAAAGCGAGTCGAGCGGATTGGCTTTACCGCCACAGCGTTTTCCGGACACGCGATGACCTGTTGCCGTGTGCAGCCAGTCGCCGTCCTGCTGACGTTTATAACCGTCCTGCCGCCAGTCTAGGCAGGCCAGATTCGTGACGTCGTCTTGTCCGAACATTTCAATCAGTTTGCAGTCCAGCTGACGTTCGCACGCCTCCCGAACAAAAGCCTGCGTATGTGCCACCCCTTTGACTGGGTGATTGATGCGCAACTGAACGCCGCTCGTTTTGGCGAGTGCGACGCTCTTCAGTACCTCCTGAAGATCAATGCGCATGCTGGCGTATTGCTGCGCCGTGTCAAACGAGTCGATGTGCAATTTCAGTTCATCCAGATAAGGCAAGGCTGCCGCCAGAAGTTCCGGATGGCCGCCGTGGGAGTCCATGGAAACCCAAGCACCCGTTGCGCGGCAAAGGCGTGCGATTTCACCCAGTTGTTTGTGCAGTGTCGGCTCGCCGCCGCTGAGCACAATTTCTTCCGGCAGACGGTTTTTCAGCACCAGTTCATCCAGAACGCGCTTGATTAGCGGTAGCGAGAGAAGGTTTTCCGCTTTGCTTTGTCCTTCGTTGTGGCAATACGCACAACGCGCCGTGCACTTGCTGGTCAGTAGTAAGCGAAGTTTGAAGGTCATGCGGGCGTCCTTGTCGGGTGGATGGATTGGGCTGCGTGCACATTGCGTCACAACAGGCGTTATCCTAAGCCACATGCCCGCCTTCGGTGATTGGACAAGATTGTTGCTTCGTTTCGCCGAGTAGATTAATCGCAAAAAACAATCAGATCTTCATCCACGCTATCCACGGCAATAAAATTTTTGGATTTCTTGGATCGCACCTCATAGATTTTCGCAACAATACCGAGGCGGTCATTTAGGGCGGTCTTAATCTGGTTTCGGCGATCCCGGAAAAAAGATTCACGATTTTTGTTCTTATCTTCAAACAAGTCGATCGCCTCATATTCCAGCTTGTTTTCTGAACAATAAACAGCATCATGGCCATATTCTTTCAAGAAAATGCACTCGTCCCGAGTCAGCGAGTCCATATCAAAGAAGCCTTCTTCTTTTGTTTTTTTGGCGACCAGATAATAGAAAGCAAAATTGCTGTTACTCAATTCAATATCGATGCCATGGCATTTGACTTGTTTGCACGCGAGGCGTAATTCAATGGATGCTTCCTCCATTGAGCGATTCATGACCGCAATCAAGTCGGCAAAGGACGCAGATTTTTTCTGCATGTCTTTGGGCAGTCGATGCCGCAAATGCAGAATAGGAATCTCCGCCAACATCACTTTGGCATTTTCGGTGTTTAGCGGTTTGTTTTCTCGGCCATGAACAATGATTGGCTTCTTGGGTGGGAAATAAAAATCGCGGCTGCTTTCAAAATCTGCAGTAATCAGTACGTGGGAAAGGCGGTCCTGCGGGCGACCGTAAAGCGACATGGCATAGCCAAGCAAAAAGCCCATGCTTTTGCGTCCACCGGCAATCGAGGCGTGAATTTCGGTATTTTCATCCTTGGTCAGCTCGAAGACTTCTTTGGCAATGGTATCCGCCACTTGCGCACTGTCTTCTAGGTCAACAATGTCATTCAGCGCCACCGGATTACCGCTGGGTTCCGAGCTTCTGCTGAAGGTGACAAAGCTGTTTTCATCAAAGCGGGGGCGTGGCCCTTGCGGCAGATAGTCGTCGCAGAATTTGCCAAACATATTGCGCGACTCATGCAGCAATTCGGCTTTGGCGCGATCACACCCTTCCTTGGTGCTCAATACGCGGATTTCATCTGGAATCCAGTTTTTTTCAGTCACCAGCGCATACAGGGTTTCGGTCACGATTTGTGGCGACATGCCGGACACGCACAGCAGGATTTTTCTGGTTTGATTCATTGTTCTGTTTTCCTTGGGTTGTTGTGTTAGAGCCATCATGCCCTGTGCACCGTATCTGTTGCGGGCGGCAATATTATTATCGGAATAACGCCGTCTCGGCATGTTTCATCTCAGGCGGGTCATGGCAAAGCACAGTTCTTTGTAAAAATGGATTTAGTCATAATTCTATCTCATTGAATAATATGATTCATGATAAAAATTTACGAGTAGTAAAATCCCAACGCATTGAAAAATCCGTTTAACCGGACGGATTGGCACTATCCAGTGAAAATTCATGCCGCCAGACGACCATCGACGTGCAGACGGCGACGTTCAGCCGGGATGTGGTCAATGATGAAATCGAAAAACGCCGGAATGTTGTAATGATGTTCAGCCGAGTAATACACCGGCTTGCGGATGGACAGCCCAGTTGCTTCCCGCACCCGTTGCTGGATGGACTGCGCCTTGTCATCCAGAAACGTGCACAAGGTGCGGTCTGGCGTGCGCCGCGCCGAATCCCAGCCCCGCCCTTTCATGCCCATGTCCGCTTGGTTGATCACCACCATGACCCGATCTGGGGAGAGATGTGGCAGGATGGTTTCATTGAGCAGCTTGTAGGTGGTGCCCATGTCACGAGTTCCGCCATCCAGAACAATCAACGCCAGATCAACCAAGCCAAAAACGCCATCGTTGTGCTGGTAGGTGCGCCCCATCAAATTAATCAGCGCTTTCTGGTGGCGGATGTCTTGCTCCAGTCCGTCCCCCAGCCCCGGCGTATCCCACAACCGCACGCGCTCGTTCATCTGGTAATGGTTCACCGCCATGGTTTCGGGGTCGCAGCCCGTGCCCACATTGGCGACTTCACGCTGGAAGAGCGCATTAAGCGTGGAGGATTTGCCCGCGCCGGTAACACCCGTCACCATAACGTCCAGCGGGTAAAACCGAGCGCGGTTCAGCTTTTGGGTAATTTCGTCGAGGCGGTAATGACTGTACTGGCTCATGCAGAACTCCTAGCAAAGAAAAAATAAGGGCAAGGATGCGGGTCAAAGCCCGCTCAAGCAGGGTACTTACCAGCCAAAAAGACTGCCAATCGCCCCGCACACGCCACCCACAAACCCACCAACTGCGGCACCAATGGTTTCTCCCACACCGCCAAAAACTCGGCCAATATCACGCCCGATACTGGCACCCTTGCTGGCGGCGCTGGTGACGGATTCCCACAGCGTGGCTTGGACTTCCTTGGTGTATTCCTTCACTTTGTCGTCGCATTTCCACATTTCAGGATCGCGCGAAATCGTGTCTACATAGGCCACCCGTTTCTCGCTCGGCGTGTGTTTCACGATGTGGTACAGCAGTTTGGACAGGTTGTAGGGCTTCTGGTTTTCTTGAGCATCTTTATAGCCCGCCGAGAAATACATCGGTGTCACCCCCACCCCAGTGCTTTCCTTGATACGTCGCGCCACGGAAGCAATTTGCGTATCGAGGAACTCGCACAAGGCCGGCATGGGCTTATTGTGCTGCCGGTCCCAGTTACGCCCCTTCATCGCTTGGTCGGCCTGGTTCAAGGCTACAATCAGGCGGTCGGTGTTGGGTCCGAGATTCGGAATGATGATGTTGTTTATCAGCTCGAACGTGGTTCCCAAGTCGCGGCTGCCGGCTTCCACCAGCACCAGTACCACATCAATCAGCGGTGCTTGCTTGCTGTCCACCTCGTTGAGCTTGCTGATGATGCCCTTAGCATGACGGGTGTCCGCTTCCTTGCCATCCCCCAATCCTGGGCTATCCCAAATCACCAGATTGCCAAGTTCGTACTTGGAAATGTCCATCGTTTCGGGATTTGGGCTGGTTCCAACCTTGGCGACTTCCGTTTCAAACAGGGCGTTAATCGTGCTGCTCTTGCCCACACCAGTTGCGCCGGTAATCAGCAGGTTGATTTTCTGATTGCGGAGGTTTTGCAAATTGCGCAGCATGGTTACGCGATCTGATTCGCTGATGGGCGCATGGGCGATATCTTTGCCCAGCGCCTCGAAAATGTCGCCGCTGGTGGTGGTGAAAGAAGGGGTGGTCGTCATGTGTTTCTCCTGGGAAATGAATGATTTTTTGTGTTGACCTAGCAAGCTGTCGTGTGGCGCATCGGGCAATGTCTACAGCAGAATCATGGACTTGCTCCTTCTTGGTTTTGGAATGAATGCATGATGCCGCGATTGCGTCCTGCGCTGAATATCACAATCTTGTCGGACTCAGCGTACGCGCCGAACAGGCGCGGGCTTGGCAAACCAGCCGGCAAAAAAGGCTCTCAGCCCCGCGAACCAGCCTGCCTCCTGCATCGGAGTTTCGCCTTCACCCGAGTTAGGCGTGCTCTCCTCGTCCTGTTGCGACACCTCGGCATATGTTTGCGCTGCCGGCAACGATTCGGACAACGCTTGGTTCAGCGACTGAATCGCCTGCTCGTGCAATTCGCCGCTTTTCCAGTTTTCTGCCACATCGGAAAGGGCGGCCTTATACAGCGTCCGGTGTTCGGGCGGCGTTTGCTGCACCAGCGTCCACAGCAATTGCTGCAGGTTGTACGGGCTCTGCCTCTCCCCTTCCCCGCCAAAGCCGGCCGAGTAATAAATCGGCGCACAGTGCAGCCCCGTGTTTTCGTGTAGGCGACGAGCCAGCGATGCGGCTTTTTCATCCAAGAATTCGCGCAAAGGTGGCAAAGGCATGCACGCATCGAAATCCCAATGCCGGCCTTTCATAGCCATATCCGCCTGATTCAGCGCCACAACCAAGCGATGCTCGCACGCCTCGAAGCTGGGTATTAGCACCTGATTCAGCAGGTCAAACGTCGTTCCCAGATCGCGCCGAGAGGCATCCACCAGTAGCAGTACCAAGTCAATCAAGGGACATCCGTCTTTATCGTGTTCGCCGAGCAGCTGGCGCAGAACGTGAACATTGTGTGCCTCGTTTGCCTCATCCCCTCCCAGTCCTGGGCATTCCCAGACCACCAGTCCGCCGAAGTCATAGCGTGTCATGCCAGATGAAGCCGAAAATGTCTTTAGGCAGATCTGTCCGTCGCGAGCCTTGAACAAGGCATCAATCGTGCTGGTTTTCCCCGACCCTGCTGCACCAGTGACCAGAACATTCAAGGGCTTCCGCAGCGGCGTGCGCAGCGTGTTGGGGGCAGTGAGTGCCATAACGGACACGGACATAGAGGTTTCTCCTTGGGGGATTGAAAAGGGCAAACAAGACATCGCGCCGTGGGAAACCTGCCAGAGCCGAGCAAGGCAACACCGAAGCCGTGAACGAATGATGCCGACGTAGCGGCAAGGGAGGAGAAAGGCAAGCTTGTCTATTCCCTGATCCAAGGAAAGACGGTTAAACAGCTTCCAGCGCGGCCTAGACTGCACACGCTTAGAACCCGTTCAAAGTCTCACGAACGAAGGGTCAGTCAAGGCGAAATTCGGAAAAAAGTACCGTTGGAACTGAATCCACACGCAGTTTTTTCCGAATTTCAATCCAAGATGCCCGTGTTTCGCGGCGCGTAAACAGCTTGCTTAAAGCAATACTGGCATTTGTTCCTGACAGGCCAGCACCGCCAATGCGCGGTCGTCGCCGGTGGTGCGACACCAGACTTCCTCATCGGCAAAGAAGCGATGCAAGACTAGGGGGGTGAGTTCGCCGCTGCGGGCTTGCGCCATAAAGCTCGCCATTTGCCCAGCGACCTGCCCGCTTCCTAGGTGTACCAGTCGTTCAGCGGCACCGTCACTCATGGCGGCGATGCCGCTCAGGCCTGCGCTGTCGAGCACGCCGTATTGCACTTGATCGGGATGGAGGGTTTCGTCCACAAAGTGAGTGTGGTTGGCGAATTCGCCTTTGCCTGCTTCGCCGATCATTTCCAACTGGCCGTGACGCTGTACGACCAGTGCACCGTCGCCGATGCGTAGCCAGAGCCAGCGGCTGCGCCCGCCGATGGCCAGAATCAAGGTGCTGCGGTAATGGCTAACGGGATGGTCTTCGCGCCGAGCGAGATCCTGCAGGATGCCCAGTGCGTGCTTGACCGGAAGCAGTGCCATTTTGTGCACTTGGGCGGGGTCGGGTGGGGAGACGGGGTCGAGCAGGTTGGCGTAGTCGTTGGCAAGGGTGGCGATCAGGCGCTTGATACCTTCGACCACGGCTTGTGCGCCGTAGTGGGAGCGTTTGGCGCTGCCGGCACCATCGGCGACAAGCAGTACGGGTTTGTTGCCGATACCGAAGTCGGCCGCATCTTGGCAAGGAATGGGCGGGGCATGCCGCAGGTGGGATGCGCCCACCAGCGTGGCGGCACTGCCGCGCCAGTCGGCCATGATGGCCGGTTCGGGCTGCGCGGGCACGATGGCGGCGTGCTGTTTCTGGCGGCGGGCGAGCACCATGCTGGTGGGTTCGCGACGGGTGGGTTTGCGACGGGTGCGGCGTAGACGTTGTGGCATGTGGTTCTCCTTGGTGTGAACGGGAATGAGGATGGGTGCCCAGAACGTGTTCAAAGTCTGCGAGACTCGGGTGATCCTGCGTTCAAATGCCCCAAAAAATGCGGATGGATTCAGTCCCAACGGGGTTTTTGGGTTGATTTCGCCTTGGCTGCCCCGTCGTTCACTAGACTTTGAACAGGTTCTCAGGCTACGCGGGTCTGGCTGATGCTGACTCGGGATACGCTACCCTGGGGCTTGGGGTGAGGCGGGCGCAGTTCATCGCATAGACCGCCTTTGCCATGCGTGATGGAGTAATCGTATTCCTTGAGCAGCTTCTGCCATTGCGCCACGCCGGTTCGGTTTTGCGGCTGCTGGCCGCCTTCGACAAAGGTCTGGATAAAGGCATCTTTGAGGTTGTAACTCAACCAGCTCCATTGCGAGTACCACGGACCTTGCGGCACGCTGCCGTCGCTGCCCGGACGAATGCCGTTCTTGCCATAGGGAAAATGCCCTTTTTTCATATTGCGTTCCGGCGCGTCGCCGCCCACTTGGTCAAAGGGATGTCGTCCATGCATGAAACACTTGAAAATCAGAACGGCGAGTGAATAACCATCGCTTTCGGCATTACGCACCGCCTTGGCAAATTCCACCCCTTGGTGTTCGGGCGCCGTGAATTCACCCACGCCAACCAGACAAGGGTGTAACCGGCCATTGGCACCGCGCACCTGCATGCTGTCGCAGTCAATAAACCAGACGTTATTTTCGCAAGCGGGTTCAATCAGGAAATTGTTGAGGTTGATGTCACCAATGAATACGCCGTGCCGGTGCAGCGTGCTGATGCAGTCGAGCAGGGGTCGCAGTCGGCGCACGATGCCACGACGCGTCAGGCTGGGCAGTTTTTCCCGCTGCTGAATCGGATGCGCCAGACTAGACATGGGAATGCCTTGCACAGCTTTCATTGCGTAGCCGATCCATTCGTCCTTTTCGTTGAATACCGCCAGACGCGGCCAAGCCAGCGGCAAATTCCGCAAGTCGGCATTGGCGTGGTAAAGCGCAATTTGGGCATCAATTTTTTCGCGCAACACCTTGCCTTGCGTGGCCAGTTTGTCGGCGTGATAGACCTTGACCGCCAGGTCAGGACGTTGCTGAAGCCGGTAAACCTCCCCCTCGCCGCCGCCGCCAAGGCGCTGGCCGAGCATTTGCGGCTGACGGTTCTGGTCATAAATACAGGTGATGTCCATGGTGCGGTCTCCTTGTGGCTGAAAGGGTAAAGCAGCGGGTGGGGGGTGGTGCTTTGGGGGCTCGCCACAAAGGGTCAGATTTCATCCCAGCCGGTGGCGGGCGGCAGGCTCACTTTCATCCCCGGCGTGCTGGCACTAACCCGACTCATGCTGGCCGACAACCATTCGAAGAAAGCATCGAACTGCAAGCCCTTGAGCTGCTTGGCACCGCGCTTGCCGCTGAACGCCGACAGGGTGGTCAGATCGGCGCCATCCCCGACAGCAATGGGCATGACTACCAGTTTTCCTTGGTTTTCAGCGCTGCTGGTTTGTTGCGCTGCGCCCTGCCAGCTGTCGGTCGGCGAGCCATCACTCATGATCACAATCCACGGCTGGTAGTAGCTGGTTCCCGTTTGCTTGTATTCCTGTTTCCGCAGCTCCAGTCGTTGCAGGGCACGCGCAACCGCTTCACCCATCGGGGTGCTGCCTGAGGCTTGGAGCGGTGCGATCTGTTCGATCTGATGTACCGGCGTCATCGGGGAAACTTCCTGCACGTTGCCGCCGAAGGTAATAACGCTGACCTCTACGGCATAACGGGCGGTTTCATCACGCTGCACCGCTTTGATGAAGGTGTGCACGCCGTCATTCAGGGCATGGATGGGGTCGCCATCCATACTGCCGGAGGTGTCCAGCACTAGGATGCAGGGGCAGCGTGGGGTCGGGTTGTCGATCAGGTCCTGGTAGCGGGCGAGTTCGGTGTTGCTCATGGCTGTGCTCCTTGGCGGTGGTTGGGGTTTGTTTGCTGTGTTGATGCGCAATAATAAGGGGATGGCGAGAGAAGGTTATTTCAACAATCTTGTCGCCTTCGCCGCTTTTTTTCCGAATTTCGCCTTGGTAACCCCCTGCGCCATTGGGCGATCGAAAACAGTCTGTACGGGGTTATTGAGATGGTGTTCTGGGGCGATGCGTGCGGTGCGTGCACCGAGTATGCTGGAGCGACCTTCGGCACCATCAAGCGGATGGTGCTCTATCAGTCGACTACGCTGGATAGCGTCGGCACTGAAATTTCCCCGCCCTCAAGGACGGGGCTTTCCGCACACTTGGTAAAAACGGGCGGCCTTGGAAAGAAAATGCCGACGGAGCTTGGTGGAAACCAAGATGTGTTGCTTCAAGCAGGGTGGTGAGCGCGTGATGGCGCGAGATTTTGACCGACAGGTGGCAGCGTTGCAGGTGCGTGCCGCATTGCTAAATCGCTTCACCCAGCTCGGCACACCCGTGACGCTGTGCGTGGCATAAGTCTGCTTGGGATAAGGGGAAACTCAAGCTGTGATGGGTTTGTCCAATAAGGCTTGGTGAAACAGTAAGAGGAGGGTGCATAGGGGATATTCTCCCCATGCACCCTCCTCTTTTTTACGCTTACCCTGCCGAGGGCAGCGCGGCTTTACTTCAGCTGCTCGAACGTATCGCGGGCAAAGGTTTTTTCGCAATATTTGCATTTGAGCCGCACCTCGC
>CALAGF010000348.1 GCA_937892345.1 uncultured Rhodocyclaceae bacterium
CTTGCAGCCGAGGTTTTCCATCAGGCAGCCGAGATCGCCCTGTTTTTCGGCACTGGCCTTGAACTCGTAAAACTCGTTTTTCGGGCAACCGTGATGCACCAGTTGTTCGGCGTATAGCAGCGGCCGGCCGACTTCGTCCAGCGCGTCTACGGTCAACCCGTCGAACGCCAGCTTTTCCAGCGTATCGACAATCCAGCCCGGATGTGTCGGACAGCCAGCGAGATTGACTACCGGCAGCCCTCCGGAAGAGCGGAAGCCCGGCCCGAGCAGGCCTCCCGGGGTATCCACGTCATATTGCAAGCCGCAAGCTTCCAGTGGATTCCCCGGCGTACTGGCGGAAAAACCGCCATAAGCCGTGCACGAACCGATGGCGAATACCCATTTGGCACGGGCAGCCAGCCGCTGCACCCAGTCGGTCAGCGGCTGAGCACTGCCGGCCATCAGGTGAAAGCGGCCAGTCCCGTTCGGTCCGCGCAACATGGCCCCCTCAACACACAGCACATCAAAATCGCGCGTCCCGTTGGCGCAGGCATCCAGTACCGCCAGGGCTTCCTCGCCACTTTCTGCCGACAAGGCGGGATGCCAAACGAACTCAATGCCGGCATCGCGCAATTCATCAAACAAGGGGCGGGGTTCGTGACAGAGCAGGGATTGGGTGCACCCGCCGCAGCCACCGCTTTGCAGCCAGAGCAACTTCATTCGTCGGCAATCCCGTGGCGATTGAGCTTGGCGCGCAGGCCCACGCGCGACAGGCCGAGCTCCCGCGCCGCCCGCGACTTGTTGCCCTTGTGGCGGCTCATCGCGGCCTGTAGCACCTGCAGTTCCAGTTGCTCCATGCGCTCCTTGAGATTGCCGGACAGCCGGTCGGCCCAATTTTCCTCGCCCGCGAGGTCGACCGGTGCATGGTGCAACACCCGTGGCGACAGCAAATCGGCACTGAGCAGCGGGCCGTCGGCGAGCGCCACCATGCGCAAAATTTCATTCTGCAATTCACGCACATTGCCCGGCCAGTGATAGGCCGCAAGTCCGCTCAAGGTTTCAGGCGCGAACCCGCTCACCGTCTTGCCCAGCGCGCGCATGCTTCGCTCCAGCAAGGCACGGGCAAGCAGGGGCAGATCGCCGATCCGTTCGCGCAGGGGCGACACATGCAGGGCGATGGTCGCCAGCCGGTAATACAAGTCCTCACGGAAACGCCCGTTGCGTACATCGGCTTCCAGATCACGGTTGGTCGCCGCAATCACCCGCACATCGACAGTGACCGAACGATTGCTGCCCAAGGGCCGAAACTCGCCTTCCTGCAAGACACGCAGCAGCTTGACCTGAAAGGCCGGGCTGGTTTCGCCGATTTCATCGAGGAAGAGCGTGCCGCCATCGGCCTGCTGAAAAAGTCCGACCCGATCTTCCACCGCACCGGTAAATGCCCCACGCTTGTAACCAAAAAGTTCCGATTCGAGCAGGGTATCGGGCAGTGCGCCGCAGTTTTCAGTGACGAAGGCTTTGTCGGCCCGGCGGCTTTCGTAATGGATGGCGCGGGCGACCATTTCCTTGCCGGTGCCGGATTCTCCGGTCACCATCACCGACAGGTCGTAAGGGGCAATCCGCGCCACCAGCGCACAGACCGCTTCAACCGGGCTGCCCGGTGCGCGGATGAAGGCGCCCAGCCCGAACTGGCGCCGGGCTTTGTCCTGCTTTTTCTCCACCTGCTTCTTGAGCACGGGCTCGGCGGTACGCAAATCCAGCGTCAGTCGCTGGTTTTCCTGCTGCAGGCGCCAGACTTCGGCAGCACGTTGCAAGGTCAGCAAGAGTTGTTCCGGCTGCCAGGGTTTGAGCAAGTATTGCCAGATGCCGGCTTCATTGACGCCGGAAATGATGTCTTCGGCGTCGGTATAGCCGGAGAGGATGATGCGCACGATGTCCGGCCAGCGGGTGCGGACGGCACTCAGAAACTGGACGCCCGTGGTGCCGGGCATGCGCTGGTCGCACAGCACAATGCGGATGCCTGCGGTCGACTGCTCGCGTTCGAGAATTTCCATGCCCTCGGCCGCATTGGCCGCACAGAACACCTCAAAGTCTTCCTCCAGCGTGCGCCGCAACGCCTCCTGCGAACGCTGTTCGTCATCGACCACTAAAATGGCAGGAAGGCGGCGCAGGGAGAGACTCATTCCGGTTGTTTCCAGTCGAGATCGCGGTGCCGGGCCAGATGGCGCGGCGTCCACGAATGCGGGGTTTTGGCGACAAAATGATAGCGCGCGACATGATAAGACGGATCGAAACCATAGAAATTGCGCCGCATCGCCGCCAGTTCTTCAGCGCGATATGCGGCCAGCGGCTTGATCGCCTCATCGGCGGCACGTTGCGCAACTTTGGCTGCAATTTGCTGCGAAAAATCCGCGGATGCGGCCATTTCCGCTGCTCGCCGCGCCACATCCACCGTGAACCCGGGCGCGGGCAGACAGGCGTCGTAAAAGCCCTTGTTCACGGCTTCACCGGCGCTCATTGGCAAACGGCGACGCATGATGGCCGCCGCGCCCTCATCGCCAACACGCGGCGGTAAAAGGTAAGTCCAGAATTCCGAGCCGAACAGATTGCCCATGTTTTTGTAGTGCGGATTCAGCATCACCCCGTCTCGTACCCAGACCTGATCACAGGCGCGGGCCAAGAAGCAGCCGCCGGCGCCGGTGTTGCCGCCCACGGCGGCTACGGTCAACTGGGTCTCGCAACGCAAAATGGCTTCGGCCAGATCGTCGATGGCGTTGATGTTCTCCCAGGACGCATCGGCCGGACTTTCCGCCGCTTCGATCAGGTTGAGATGGATGCCGTTCGACCAGAAATCCTCGCCCCCGCGCAGCACGATCACCCGCGTCGGCCGCGTACTCGCCCAACGGAAGGCCTGGGTCAGGCGACGGCAATGCGCGCTGCCCATCGCGCCGTTATAAAACTCGAAACTTAAAAAGCCGACGCCACCCGCCTCTTCGTAGGCAATGTCCTGCCAAGTGGCGGCAGGCGACTTCCACCACGTATCAAGCCGGCTTTCCGGCAGCGCGACACTCTCCGGAAAAGCTAGCGTCGCCGGCAATTTGATGCTGCCCGGGCGTTTGACATGACCCATCCACAGCGCACCATCAACCGTTGCCCGGCACAGCGCCGTTTCCCTTCGGGCAATCAGTTCTCCCGGCACCCCGCGCAGCGTGGCTTCCGGCCAGGCATCGAAGAGATGGCAGGGCTGACCAAACAGACTATCGGCCACACCGGGGAAGCCATCGGCTGCATTCAGGCGAGCCAGGATTTCCGCGGTCGACAGGCTCTGCCAGTCGATTTTTCGCAGCGCTTGCGACATCAGGGGATGCGCCTTGCCCGGCACACGCTGCGGCAGGAAATTTCCCGACTGCACGCGGTCGACCGCAGCAAGTACCGCCTGCACCGCGGCATTGGTGACTTCATGACGATAAAGCGATGCCTTGTGCGCGGCACGCATCGTGAAGGGTGCCGAGGCCCACACCGGACCGGCATCCATTTCAGCCTCGGCCTGCAATACGGTCACACCCCAGACGCTTTCGCCGTTCATGATCGCCCAATCCAGCGCCGACGGCCCGCGATCCCCCGGCGGACCGGGATGCACGATCAGGCAGCAATGCCGCGACCAGATACTTTCCGGCACAGGGCGCTTGAGAAAAGGCGCCACAATCAGATCGGGCCGGAACAGCGCCACGGCTTCTTCACTGACGCAATCGGCAATGTCGAGCTCGATGGACACCTGGTGACCGCGCGCGGAGAGTGCGCAATAAATACGCTGTGAGAGGCTGTTGAAGGCGTGAGTCAGGAGCAGGATGCGCATGTTGTTCGGGTTTTACAAAACATTCTCGAGTCATGAGACAAAGCCACACGCGGCGCTGCAGCAGGCACTTTTCCACGCAGCATGAATCTATGACTTTCGTGATATTTCAGCGAATGCTTCTGCTGGCTAGGATGGAGAAAAAAAGCCATCAGGGGGTTCGCATCATGCTTCAAGCACAGCGCAGGCTGGCGCAATCTGAAATACCCGCCGCCATCCGTCCGGAGTTTTTCGCCGCCGTCCGATTTCCTGACGGGCACAGCGAACGCTTCATCATCCGCAACGCGCTCAACCTTGCCGATGCCCGCGAACTGGTCAAACTGGAAGTCGGCGATATCCGCAGCCTGCTGATCGCGCAGCGTCACTGAAGCCATTTCAGCAAATCCGCGGCAATTGCTCGCCGGACAGCCAGTCCACGATGCGCTTGCCGCCAAAGGCAGTGGTCATCTGCACGAAGTGATGCGGGTCTTCATGCACCCGACCGATGATGGCGGCCGACGCTCCCAGCGGATGGGCGCGCATTGCGGCCAACAGCGTTTCGGCATCATTTTCCGCGCAAATCGCCACCAGTTTGCCTTCGTTGGCGACATAGAGCGGATCCAACCCGAGTAACTCACAGGCCGCATTAACCGCCGGTTTGACCGGCAAGGCCTTTTCCTGAAGCATCATGCCCACGCCGGATTGCCGGGCGATTTCGTTCAGCGTCGTCGCCAAGCCGCCACGGGTGGGATCGCGCAGTACGTGGATATCGGCGCCGCTGGCCCGCATCGCCGCAATCAGGCCATGCAGCGCCGCCGTATCGGACACGATGGGCGATTCAAACCCGAGACTTTCCCGCTCGGCCATGATCGCCATGCCGTGATCGCCCAGCGTGCCGGACACCAAAATCACGTCACCCGGCTGCGCATTGCGCCCGGACCACGGTGCACCTTCGGCCACCACCCCCACCCCGGTGGTAGTGATGAACACCCCGTCGCCCTTGCCGCGCTCGACCACCTTGGTATCGCCGGTCACCACCGGCACGCTGGCATCTCTGGCCGCAGCGGCCATGCTCTGCACAATGCGCGCGAGATCGGCGAGGGGAAAGCCCTCTTCCAGAATGAAGGCCGCCGACAGATACAAGGGCGTCGCCCCCATCACCGCCACGTCGTTGATCGTGCCATGCACCGAGAGGCCACCGATATCGCCGCCGGGAAAAAACAGCGGCGAGACCACATGCGCGTCGGTCGCCATCACCAATCGGCCCGCGCCCACCGCAGGCAGCAGTGCGCCATCGTCGCCCTGCGCCAGGTAATCGTTGCCCAGATGGCGGGCAAACAGTTCCGAAATCAGCTGCGCCATCGCGCGACCGCCGGCGCCGTGCGCCATATCGACGCAGCCGTGTTTCAGATCCAGCGGACGGACATAGCCGCTGCGTACCTTGCCTTCGCTCACAATCGCTCCAAATCGTCCGGTGTTTTATAGGTCAGCCGCAGGCGGTGCTTCCCCCGGCAAGCAGGCAGCGTCAACGGTTGCGGCGCTGCGGTATCAAGTGCGGTCCGTTCAAACATCCTTGTAACGTCCATAGGTGTAGTGCGCAGCACAGGCGCCTTCGGAACTCACCATGCAGGAGCCCACCGGATTTTCCGGGGTGCATACTGTGCCGAAAATCTTGCAGTCCTGCGGTCGCTTGATGCCGCGCAGAATGGCGCCGCATTCGCAGGCCTTGTGATCCGGCACGCTGACATAGTCGAGGGGAAAGCGTTTTTCGGCGTCAAATTCGGCGAACTGGCTGCGAATGCGCAAGGCCGAATAGGGCAAGACGTTCAAGCCGCGCCACTCGAATGCTTTACGCAACTCGAAAATTTCGGCCACCAGCGCCTGCGCTTTGAGATTGCCCTCACGGTCAACCGCGCGCGAGAACTCGTTTTCCACTTCAGCGCGACCTTCGTTCACCTGCCGGATCAGCATGCGGATGGCCTGCATCACATCCAGCGGCTCAAAGCCGGCAATCACCACCGGCTTACGATATTCCTCGGCAAAGAATTCGTAGGGTCGACTGCCAATAATGGTAGAAACGTGGGCTGGGCCGATGAAGCCATCCAGCGGCACCGTTCCCCACTGGCGCACTTCCGGCGATTCGAGAATGCTCGAAATCGCTGAAGGCGTCAGCACATGGCAGCACAGCACGGAAAAATTCTTCAGCCCAAGGGCGGCGGCCTGACGGATGGCGACTGCGGTCGGTGGCGTCGTGGTTTCGAAACCGATGGCGAAGAAAACCACCTGTTTGTCCGGATGCTTTTGCGCCAGCGTCACCGCGTCGGCGCTGGAATACACCATGCGGATGTCGGCGCCACGCGCCTTGGCCTTGAGCAGCGACAGACCATCGGAGGCCGGCACTCGCAGACAGTCGCCATAGGTGCACAAGGTCACACCGTGTTCAAGCGCCAGACGAATCGCCTGATCGACCCGGCCGATGGGCAGCACGCAGACCGGGCAACCCGGCCCGTGAATCATGCGGACGTTGGCCGGCAGGAGGTCGGACACGCCGTAGCGCGAGATGGCGTGCGTATGGCCGCCGCAGAATTCCATGAAATGGTAGCGTCGACCGGGATCGGCCTCGCTGCGCAGGGCTGCTGCAATTTTCTGCGCAAGCTCGCCATCGCGAAATTCGTCGATGTATTTCATCAATGCAAGGCGGCGTCGTCCGCCGGTAATTCACCGAGTTCGGCGAACAATTGCAGGGTTTTTGCCGCTTCTTCAGGATCGAGTTTGTTCAGCGCATAGCCCACATGCACGATCACGTAGTCGCCCACCGTCACGCCGTCGACCAGTGACAGCGAAATTTCCTTGCGCACGCCGGCCAGATCGACCAGCGCATTGTCGTTATCGCGCAGTTCAACAACCTGCGCTGGAATCGCCAGACACATGTTTGTTCTCCTTGAATATTGCCCGCGCGATCCAGGCCTGCCCCAGAGCCAGTCCGCCGTCGTTGGGCGGCACCTGCCGCGCTTCGAGCAGCACCAGATCGACCGCATTCAGCCGTTCGCGCAGCGCACTCATCATCACTTCATTCATTGCACAGCCCCCGCCCACCACGATTTCCCGGCATTTTTCCCGGTCGACCGCAGCAATCAGCCAATGAGCCAGTCCGGCCGCGACGGTCGCATGAAAACGGGCTGCGCCCAGCGCCGGATCGCGACAATCCAGCAAATGCAGCACCATGGGCGTGAAGTCCAGCATGCGGCCATCCGCTGACAACTGGTAGCCCCCCGCAATCGCTTCTGCCGGACCGTGGGCAAGCGCCAGCGCTTCCAGTTGCATCGCTGCCTGCCCTTCGTACTGCATGCTGCCGCAGATGCCGAGCAGGCCGGCAGCCGCATCAAACCACCGCCCGAGGCTGGTGGTTTCCGGGCTGCGCAGCTTGCGCGCCAGCATGGTGAGCAGTGAAGCACCTTCGTGTCCGGGCTGGCGCTGGGTCAGCCAGCCGCCAACACGGTAACCCAGACCCGCCGCGTGCAGTGCCGAAACGCCCATGCGCCACGGTTCGCGGGCGGCACGGTCGCCACCGGGCAGAGCCAGCGGCCTGAGATGCCCCAGACGCTCGCAGCCGGCGCCGTCGAGGCGCAGCAGTTCGCCGCCCCAGGCCGAGCCATCCGGACCCAGACCTACGCCGTCGAGCGCCAGGCCGATTACCGGCGTGGTGACGCCATGTTCAGCGCAGATCGCCGCCAGATGTGCCTGATGATGCGGCACTGCCAATGCCGGCACCCCGAGTTGATCGGCCAACTGCAAGGCCAGCCGGGTCGAGGCGTAATCCGGATGCAGGTCGTGGGCAATCAGATCGGGCCGAACTTCAAGGATGGACAGTAAATGCGTCACTGCCTCTTCAAGAAAGGCGATGCTGACCGCGTTATCCAGACTGCCAATATGCTGCGACAAAAAGGCTTGCTTGCCCTTGAACACGCAAACCGTGTTCTTCAGATGACCGCCAAGGGCCAGCACCGTCGGCCCGCCCTTGACGAGCGAGATGGGCAGCGGCACATAGCCGCGCGCACGGCGAACGAAACGCGCCCCGGCAGGCGTGGCACGCAGGACCGAATCATCACAGCGCACGACGATTTCGCGATCGTGCAGCAAATAGGCATCGGCGATGCCCTGCAGCCGTGCCAGCGCTTCGTCGTTGCCCATCACCAGCGGCTCGCTTTGGGGATTGGCGCTGGTCATCACCAACAACAGGTCGGCGGGTTCAGCCAGCCAGCCCGTGCCAGCCGGTTGCCCGGCGACTTCGTGCCAAAGCAGAAGATGCAGCGGCGTTGCCGGCAGCATCACGCCCAGATGCCCCAAGTCCGGCGCAACGCCGGGCAAGTCCACTTCGCCCTTGCGACACAGGACAATCGGCGCTGCAGGGCTGCGCAGAAGCTCGCTCGCCGCGGTATCGATCAGTGCAACATCCGCGAAAGAAAGCGGATTCAGGCCCATCACGGCAAAGGGTTTGGCTTCGCGGGCCTTGCGTTCACGCAGCCTGGCCACAGCCTCGGGATTGCGCGCATCGCAGGCCAGATGACAGCCGCCCAGGCCCTTGATCGCAACGATTTCGCCGACGCGCAGGCGGGCCAGCGTTTCGCTCAGCGGATCACCGTCGACCGCAAGACCGTGCTCATCCAGCAGCCGCAACTGCGGCCCGCATGCCGGACAGCAGGTCGTTTCCGCATGAAAACGCCGGTCGACCGGCGCACGATATTCCTGCGCACATGGCGGACACAGGGGAAATGGCGCGAGGCTTGTTTTGGTCCGGTCGTAGGGCAGACCGGCGCTCACCGTGTAGCGCGGACCGCAATGGGTACACGTGGTGAAGGCATAGCGCCAGCGACGGTTGGCGGGATCGCAGATGTCAGCAATGCAATCCGCGCAAAGCGCCGTATCCGGACCGATTGCCGAGGCAATCTCCCCGGCGATGCTGTCGAGAATTTCGAATCCCGGGGTGTCGACCGTATACGCCAGCTGCTCGATGGTATCGATCCGGGAGAGGGGCGGCGCTTCCAGCGGCAGACGGCGGAGGAATTCCGCCCTGTGCACACCGTCGACCGCAACACTCACCCCGGCGCCGTCGTTGCGTACCCAGCCTTGCAGGCCGAGTTCATTGGCCAGGCGCCAGACATAGGGCCGGAATCCGACGCCCTGAACCAGGCCGCGAATGGAAAGCCGCAGCCCGCTCACCGGGCCGCCAGTTGCTGCTCCAGCTCGGCAATCCGCCGTTGCAGCGCGTCGACCGTCACTTGGCGCAGCCCCTGTTGTCTGGCCACTCCCGCCCTGATCCAGTCCAGCCATTCGTCCAGTCCTTCGCCACTGGTCGCCGAGACCCGGATCAGCTTGAGTTTGGGATTGACCCGGCGGGCGTTGGCTTCGGCCAGATCGGCATCGAATTGCAGATAGGGCAACAGGTCGCATTTGTTGAGCAGCATCACGTCCGCCGCAGCAAACATGTCCGGATACTTGAGCGGCTTGTCCTCGCCCTCGGTCACCGAAAGGATGGCGACCTTGTGATGCTCGCCGAGATCAAAAGCAGCAGGGCATACGAGGTTGCCGACATTTTCGATCAGGAAGAGTGATCCTTCGGCCGGCTTGAGGCGTTCCATCGCATGACCGACCATGTGGCCGTCGAGGTGGCAGCCCTTGCCGGTATTGATCTGCAGCGCGGGCACACCGGTCGCGCGGATACGTTCAGCATCGTTGGCGGTTTGCTGATCGCCTTCGACCACGTTGATCGCCAAGGAGTCCTTCAAGCGTTCGATGGTCTTGCACAGCAGTGTGGTCTTGCCCGAGCCGGGGCTGGAGACCAGATTCAGCGCGAAGATGCCGCGCGAATCGAACCACTTGCGGTTGGCGGTGGCATAGGCATTGTTTTTGGACAGGATGTCCTGCTCGATCTGCACCATGCGCGACTGGCTCATGCCCGGCACATGGGCGCGTGCCGGGCCGCTGCCATAGTCGATGTCGCCGGCGCTCCCGTGATCGTGATCGTGATCGTGGTGATGTTCATGCGCATGTCCGTGCGGGTGAGCATGCACCGACCCATCGGCATGCACATGGGCATGCTCGTGCACACCGCCCTCGATCTTCACTTCACCAGCACTGCAGCCGCAAACCGTACACATACCTGTCTCCCGATCACTCGATTTCGATTTCCCTGACCCGCATCTCGGTCCCGCCGGTGGGCTGAACCTGATAACTGCCACAGGTCGGGCAACTGCCATACAACTCAGTCATGGGCACGGTGGCAGCGCACTGCATGCACCAGCCGGCACCCGGCACATCGACAATTTCCAACGCCGCCCCCTCGAGCACACTGTTTCGTGTCACCACGTCAAAACAGAAGCTCAGCGCCTCCGGCTGCACCGATGACATGCGCCCGATTTCGAGCACGACCAGCTTGACACGTTTGGCGCCTTCACGGCGTGCAGTCTCTTCAACCAGTTGCAGTACGCCCTCGGCAAGCGACATTTCATGCATTCGACAGCTCCACGACAAAAGGGACGCAAGGGTCCAGCGCCAGCACGGCCTGTCAAAGGCATTGCCTTGCCTCGGCCGGGCCTGCTGCCCGGAGAGCAACGAGAATAGCGCAGCCGGGGTGACAAAGTAAGAACGTGCATTTCACAGCAAACACCCAGCTTCCACTTCACACCAAAACAAGGCAAATCTTTATTGATGTCGCTCAAGGCCCAATGGCTGGCAAGTTCTAGAATCAAGAGAAGGGTTGGACATTTTTGGATCGTTTCTCCAGCACCATGTTTTCGCCATGACCAGTAAATCCGATGAAGCCTTGCTCCCGCGCAACGCCGCGCTGGCCGGATTGATCCGGGGCGAACCGCTGGGCGGCATCCTGGAGCTGATCGCGCTGTCGATCGAGGCTGAAGTCTGTGGCTGGCAGTGCGCAATCATGATCGCCAACGAAGCAGGCACTCTGCTTCGGGTCGGCGCCGCACCCCGGCTTCCCGAAGCCTACCGAGCCGCCATCGACAATCTGCCGATCGGTGACGGAATCGGTGCCTGCGGCACTGCCGCCAGCCGAAGAAGCCGCATCGTTTCGGAAAACGTGGCTACCGATCCGCTCTGGCAAGCTTTTACGAACCTTGCACAACTGGGCGGCTTTGCCGCCTGCTGGTCCGAACCGATCATCGGCCCGGAAGGCGAACTGCTCGGCACCTTTTCAGCCTACGCCGCCCAACCCGACCGGCCCGACAAAGCTCAGTGCGAACTGCTGCAGCAAGCCAGCCAGCTCACTGCCCTGATCCTCGCCCACGAGCGCAATGCCCGGCGCCTGCAAAGCAGCCATGAAACATTCAGCGGCATATTTCACAGTGTCAGCGAGGCCCTGCTCATCCTGGATGAGCAAGACCACTTTCTTGCGGTCAACCAGCGCGCAGAGGAACTATTCGGACGGTCCGCAGGCGAACTGCTGCGCTGCACACCCGGCGATTTGGCCGCCGACTGCCAAGACCTCGGCTGCGATATCGACGCTTGCATCCGCAAGGCCTTTGCCGGCACACCACAACATCTGGAATACCGGGGCAAGCGCCCCAATGGCGATATCTTTCCGCTGGAGATTCTCCTGCACGCCGGCGTTTATTTCGGCCAACCTGCGGTGATTGCCAGCGCGCTCGACATCAGCGAGCGCAAGGCTGCCGAGGAACGCCAGAAACTTGCCGCCAGCGTGTTCGAAAACGCTCGCGAAGGGATCATGATCACCGATCCGCAAGGTGAAATCGTCGAAGTGAATGCCACCTTCAGCGATCTCACCGGCTACTCCCGTAACGAAGCACTAGGCAAACACGCCGCCTTCCTTGCCTCGGGCCATCACGACACCAACTTCTATCGAAGCATGTGGGAAGCGGTCAAAAGTGTCGGCCACTGGCGTGGCGAAATCTGGAACCGCAAGAAAAACGGCGAAATTTTCGCCGAGCTGCTGACCATTTCTGCGGTCCACAATCCGCAGGGGAAAATTTCCCATATGGTGGGCCTCTTTTCGGACATCACCCGGCAGAAGGAAAAACAGCAGGAACTCGAGCGCCTGGCTCACTACGACGTCCTGACCCAGTTGCCTAACCGCATGCTGCTTGCCGACCGCATCTCGCTGTCGATGGCGCAAACCCTGCGCAGCGGCAAAATGCTGGGCGTCTGCTATCTCGATCTCGACGAATTCAAACCCGTCAACGACCGTTATGGCCATGCCATCGGCGATCAGTTGCTGATTGAAGTTGCGCATCGCCTGAAAGGCTGCGTCCGTGCAGGTGACACCGTTTCCCGTCTGGGCGGAGACGAGTTTGTCCTCCTGCTCAACGACCTCGCTGACGATGAGGAATGCAACAGCGCACTGGAGCGCATCGTCGCGGCACTGGCACAAGACTTCCAGGTTGCCGGACACGAAATTCGCGTCTCCGCCAGTCTGGGGGTCACCCTGTATCCACGCGACGACACTAACGCCGAGCACCTGCTCCACCATGCGGACGAGGCGATGTATCAAGCCAAGGACGAGGGGCGCAACCGCTACCGGATCTACACCCCGTCGGGCTGAGCCGCTGACGCTGCCTCAGAGCAAAATGCGGTAAGCAGGGGAGTTCAGGGCACGCACAGCCTCAAGCATGGCCTCCACCGCCTTCGGCCGGACAAAACCGGCGCGCCAGGCTAGCGCAATTCGTCGCGATGGTGCGGGATCGGCAAATGGAATCACGCTGATCATGTCGCTCGTGTAGGGGTGTTGCAAGGCACTTTCCGGGAGCACCGACACCCCCAAACCGGAAGCCACCATGCAGCGGATGGTACCGATCGAGTGCCCGAGCCGGATATCGGTTTCCGGGCTACTCACCTGCGGACAGGCGCCCAGAACCTGATCGCGGAAACAGTTGCCGGCCTTGAGCAACAGCACCTCATCTCCAGCCACATCTTCAGGCGCAATGAAGCTGCGCGTCTCCCAAGGATGTCCGCTGGGCACGATCACCTTGAAGGATTCATCGTAAAGCGGCCGGGTAAGCACCCCGGACAATTCAAAAGGCAGCGCGACAATCACCACATCCAGTTCGTTTTCACGCAGCATGTCGGCCAGATTTGCCGTCATGTTTTCCTCGATGACCAGTGGCATGTGGGGCGCCACATCTTTCAAGGAGTGAATCAACTGTGGCAGCAAATACGGCCCTATCGTATGAATTACGCCGAGCCGGAGCGTACCGTCCAGTTGATCCCGGCCGCGGTGAGCAATCTGCCTGACCTTTTCCGCCTCATCAAGCGCATGCTGCGCCTGCTCGACCACCCGGCGACCCACTGCACTCGGACTGACAAAGCCCTTGCCGCGCTCGAACAACTGCACGCCCAATTCATCTTCCAGCCGTGCAATAGCCACACTGAGCGTCGGCTGACTGACCGAACAAGACTCGGCAGCACGACTGAAATTGCCTTCGTGTGCCAGTGCAACGATGTAGCGCAGTTCGGTCAAGGTCATACAGCTCTCCTGAAACAGATTGGGGTCAAAAGCCCCTTTTTGTTATAGGGAATACCTATAGTCGCTATAGATAATTCCCATAAAAATCATTGACTTGGATCAAGTCTAGCACAGCCGGCAGCAGGAGAATGGCGCAGCAGTTCAATTTCAATGAGGGAGAACAATGATGCAACTGAAGATGATTCCGGGCGCCATCGCCCTGCTGGCCGGCTTTGCTTTCCAATCCGCGGCACTGGCTGCCGACGAACCGATTCAGCCGATCAAACCACCGGCCAATATCAATCTGGGCATGGTTGAACTGGGCAAAAAACTCTATTTCGATCCGCGACTGTCCAAATCCGGCTTCATTTCCTGCAACTCCTGCCACAACCTCTCGATGGGCGGCACCGACAATATTCCGACCTCGATTGGCGACAAATGGCAACAAGGGCCAATCAACGCGCCCACGGTGCTCAACTCCAGCCTGAATGTGGCGCAATTCTGGGACGGCCGCGCCGCCGATCTCAAGGCCCAAGCCGGCGGCCCGATTGCCAATCCGGGCGAAATGGCCTTTACGCATACGCTGGCCTTGGGCGTCCTGGAATCCATTCCCGGTTATGTCCGCGAGTTCAAGCAGGTTTTTGGCAAGAACAAGATCGATATCGATCAAGTCACCCTGGCGATTGCCGAATTCGAAAAGACGCTGGTTACCCCGAACTCGCGCTTCGACCAATGGCTTTTGGGTAAAAAGGATGCGTTGACCGCTGATGAGCAGGCGGGCTACAAACTCTTCAAGGACAGTGGCTGCGTCGCTTGCCACAACGGTGAGGCCGTCGGCGGCAACTCCTTCCAGAAGATGGGCCTGGTCGAGCCGTACAAGGCCGCCAGCCCGGCCGAGGGGCGCTCCGCGGTGACCGGCAAGGATGCCGACCGCTTCAACTTCAAGGTGCCTTCGCTGCGCAACGTGGCGCTGACCTACCCCTACTTCCACGACGGCGCCGTCTGGGATCTCAAGGAGGCGGTGCAGATCATGGCGGACATCCAGCTCGGCCAGCGCCTGAGCGAGCAGGAGGCCGACGACATGACCGCCTACCTCGAGAGCCTGACCGGGGAGCAGCCGCAGATAGTGCTGCCCATACTGCCGCCGTCCCGGCCCGATACCCCCAGGCCTGAGGTGAAGAGCTGAGCTACATGAGGAGAGTGGCGGAGCCGGTGGCTCCGCTTGTTGTCTACCTATCTATCTGATAACCAAGTCAAAGTGCCGTTCCTGTCACAGCGAGAACGGGATGGCAATCCCCCAGCTGGCGACAGGGATTTCACCGATCTGCCGCCCCCCTCACATTTCCGCGCTGCTCGCTATTTGTGCGATTGCCTTGCTCATCCGACCTGGTGTCAAATCACTCCGCCTAACACAAGGAGTGGCATAATAATGAATAATATCAATAAATTAGTTCTGGCTATCGGATTCACTCTCACCACCTTCCCGAGCCTGGCGGCGGGATTCCAGTGCGGGGAGCACGTCACCCTGGGGGTACCCGGTCAATCCAGTCAGCTGTTGTGCCGGGAGGGCTATGCCGCCGGTTACAACTACGACACCAAGGTCTCTGACTGGGTCTCTTACCGGATGACGGCGGCCAGCGCCCAGGGGCAGGTGCCGCGCAAGGATGCCTTCGCCGAGGACAAGGAGGTGCCGGTGCAGTTTCGCGCCACCCTGTCGGACTACAAGGGCTCGGGCTATGGCCGCGGCCACCAGGCGCCGGCGGCGGACATGCGCTCCACCGCCAACACCATGAAGCAGAGCTTCCTGCTGACCAACATGACGCCGCAGTTGCCGGCCCTCAATCAGGGGGCCTGGCGCATCCTGGAGGAGAAGACCCGGCAGTGGGCCATCGCCTATGAGAATGTCCAGGTGATCACGGGCCCCATCTTCACCAACTCCGACGCCTCCATCGGCAACGGCGTGACCGTGCCCCACGCCTACTACCGGGTGGTGATGGATCTGGCGGGCAAGCGGGCCATCGCCTTCATCCTGCCGCAAGAGAACGTCTCGGCCAGTCGGCTGGCGGACTATGTGGTGACGGTGGATGAGGTGGAGGAGCAGACCGGACTCGACTTCTTCACCGAGCTGCCGGATGAGCAGGAAGAGGCCATGGAGTCGCGGCTGTCGGCCATGTGGGGCGGTTAGCGCGTCCGGCAGGGGTAACGGGGGCCCAGGCCCCCGTTACCCACACGGGCCTCCGGCCATTGTCATGGCCCCTGGTACAGGGCCAGTACAGCTTGGGTCTGGCATCGGGCCCTTATCATGACTCCTTTTTTCAGGAGGCATCATGTCAGCGCTGTTTTCCCTTCACTCCTCGTCCACTCTTGCCCGCGCGTTGCGCATCTGCGTACCCATGGCGCTGCTGGGGGCTGCTGTTCCCCCGGCCATGGCCGACGAGGATATCCGCTTGGGGCAGACCATTCTGCTCGGGGTCGGCGATCATCCCGCCATCATTCCCATGCTCGCCTGCCGGCCGACCAAATCCATCATGGTCAAGGCAGGGCGGGAGTTGACCCTGGAGCGGGTCAAGGTGTTCTACGGCAACGATCGCAGCAAGACCCTCTATTTTGACAAGGATCTGAAAGAGGATCAGGAGTCGGGGTGGCAATCCCTCGGCAGCCGGCTCTGCATCAAGCGGATCGAGGTGTACGGCAATTCGGAAGGGAGCAGGGCACGGGTCAAGGTGTACGGGCGCAAATGAGCAAAGGGCGGGGGAAATCCCCGCCCAGTGCTTATTTCTTCGGGCGGAACGGTTTGATGATGGCCTCGTCGCACTCGAGATAGGGCCCTTCCATCAGGTCGATGCAGTAGGGAATGGCAGGGAAGACCGCATCCAGGCACTCGCGGATGGACTTGGGCTTGCCCGGCAGGTTGACGATGAGGGAACTGCCGCGCAGGCCGGCGGTCTGGCGCGACAGGATGGCGGTCGGCACGAACTTGAGGGACTCGGCCCGCATCAGCTCGCCAAAGCCCGGCATCATGCGATCGCACACGGCTTCGGTGGCTTCCGGCGTCACATCCCGCTTGGCCGGCCCTGTGCCGCCCGTGGTGACGATGAGGCAGCATGACTCCTCATCCGCCAGCCGAACCAGGGTCGCCTCAATCTGATCCTGCTCATCCGGGATCACCTGATAGACGGGCTCCCACTCCGAGGTCAGATAGGCGTCAAGGGTGTCGATGATGGCCTTGCCGGAGAGATCTTCATAGATGCCCGCGCTGGCGCGATCGCTGACGGTGACGATACCGATTCTTGCCTTGCTCATGCTCAACCCTTGGTCATTGGAAAAAGTGGTAAATAAAATAACATAATCAGTGAGATATGTTAAACCATCGGCTTGGGTGCGACATGGCAAGGTCTAAATTGAGAGTCGAACGAAAAGCAGATCTATTCGCTATCGATGAATAGGGAATAAGAAGAACCATAAAAGCCTTTAAAATTTATAAAAAAAGTGACGCAGGTCGCATGAGGATAATTTCATGAATCATAACGAATAAATATTTCCTTTCGACCCATAGTCGCCAAATGGATGAAAAATCAGACTCCTGTGGATCGGTGCGGGCTGACCCTAAATCGCCACCATCTTATATAACCTGTTTATGGACAGCGAAATGATGTGCCGGGCGTGGTCGCACTTGGATGTGGGAGGCGTCTGGGCTGGAGGGGATATGGAGCTGCCAGATTTTGATACGCTCAAACACTGGGCCCTGGCCGAGCCGGAGCGGCTCGATGCCTTGCTGCACCAGCAGATAGAGGCACTGATCGCGCAGGTGGGGCCGGACCAGCAACGGCGGTTGCGAGGCCTGCAGTTTCGCATCGACTGTCAGCGTCGTCTCGCCAGGAACAATATGGACAGCTGCATCCGGATCGCCAATATGATGCACGAATCCGTTCATGCCATGCGCCGCCACATCGTTCACCTGCAGGAGGCGTCTCAGGAGGAGAGCGAAGAGATTGTGCCGCCGAACAATGTGATCTGGCTGGTAGAGCGTGTGAAGGATAAATAATGCGTTGGCAGGCATCCAGTCTCGTTATTTCCCAATATTTCATTCAGTTCAAACCATCCAATGTTAATAAGCTGGGTGGTTTGTTTTTTATTTGCTGCAAATGGACCTGTAGTACAAGTTGAATAACATAGTGATCAGGTAAATCAGCAGATATAGATGAAGGAATATAAGGGTTGGGGTAATATCACGGCATATTCCACCTTGCTAACACTCAAAGGGATCATGAGCAGCATCACACCAGGAAGGGAGCTGTCGCGGGAGCAGCAGACGGAAATCACCCGGATCATCGTCAAGGCGGGCCAGATGCTGGCCCAGTTTGGGGCGGAGAGCCGCATCATCGAGCAGACCACGGTCCGGCTCGGCATGGCGCTCGGGCTGGAGAGCGTCGAGATGGCCATCTCTTCCAGCGCCATCGTCCTCACCAGCCTCTACCAAGGCAGTTGCGTCACCACCACCCGCCGGGTGCGGGAGCACGGCATCAACATGCAGGTGGTGTGCGAAATCCAGCGCATCTGCATCATGACGGAAAAGTCGCTTATCGGCGCGCGCGAGGTACGTCAGCGCCTCGAGGCCATCACGCCGTTCCACTATCACCCCTGGCTGGTGGTGCCCATGGTGGGGCTCTCCTGCGGTGCCTTCAGCCTGCTGTTTGGCGGTGACTGGCCCATCTTCCTGGTGACCTGCTGCTCGGCCTCGGTCGCCATGCGGGTGCGCCAGCTCATTGCCCGCCATCACCACAGTCCCCTCATCAACTTTGCCGCCACCGGGTTTATCGCCACCCTGCTCGCTTCCAGCGCCACCTTCTTCGGCTGGGGCGAACAACCCTATCTCGCCATGGCCGCCAGCGTGTTGCTGCTGGTGCCGGGGTTCCCGCTCATCAATGCGGTCTCCGACATGGTGAAGGGTTACTTCAACATGGGGCTGGCCCGCTGGGGCACGGCGACCCTGCTGACCATCAGCGCGGCGATAGGGATTATTCTCGCCATGTCGGTGACCGGTATCTGGGGGTGGAAGGTATGATGGAACTGCTCTGGCTGCTGGCCAAGGATGCCTTCTGGTCGGCCATTCCGGCGGTGGGCTTTGCCATGCTGTTCAACGTGCCGCCACGGATGTTGAAGTACTGCGCCATGGGCGGCGCCCTGGCCCACAGTCTGCGTACCCTGCTCATCCATTACGGCATGCCCATCGAGTGGGCCACCCTGGCGGCGGCGACCACGGTCGGCTTTGTCTGCGTCTACTGGTCGCGCCGGTTGCTGGCGCCGCGTCCGGTGTTCAGCGTCGCCTCCATCATCCCCATGATCCCCGGCAGCTATGCCTTCAAGGCGATGATAGCCATAGTGGAGCTCAACATCTCCGGGGTGACCATGGAGCTTATCCAGAGCGCGGTGGAGAACGGCCTCAAGGCGCTGTTTATCGTGGGGGCCCTGAGTTTCGGTTTGGCGATCCCCTCTCTGGTCGTGTACCGTAACCGGCCCATTGTCTGAGACAGGCTGCAAGAGGCTGAACCCATGCACATTTCCATGATTGCCGCCATGGCCCATGATCGGGTGATAGGGCTGGACAACCAGATGCCCTGGCACCTGCCGGCGGATCTGGCCCACTTCAAGCGGGTCACCCTGGGCAAGCCGGTGCTGATGGGGGCGCAAGACCTTTGAATCCATCGGACGACCGCTGCCCGGGCGCCGCAATCTGGTGATCAGCCGCAACCCCGACTACCGGGCCGACGGCGTGGAGGTTATCGACTCGGTGGAGGCCGCACTGGCGCTGCTGGCGGGCAGCGACGTGGCCGAGCTGATGGTGATCGGGGGCGGTCATCTCTACGGCCAGCTGCTGCCACGGGCCGACAGGCTCTATCTGACCCGTATCGATCTGGCGGTGGAAGGGGATACCCGCTTCCCGGCCTTCGATGAGAACGACTGGTCGTGCATCGAGCGCGAGTCCCATCACCCCGACGAGAAGAACCCCCATCCCTACTGTTTCGAGACCTGGCAGCGGCGCTGAGCCCTCTGATGCCATGAAGAGCCCCTTGCGACAGCCGGGGGCTTTTTTGTGCCCTGTTGCCGCAAAGAGAAGGGGGCTGAACCGGCATGGTTGAAGTTGCCTGAAGCAATACCGAGTGCGCGGCATCAAAATGATTAGTAATGTAATTAAATGGCCATTCATTGCTCCGATGGGCGCCGTCGTCCCCACCCTCTCTTTTCGCCTGCTGCTAACGCCTTTTAATCATTAATGAAATGTGCTGCAAGTGCATCGATACTGTGGCGACCCTGTCTGTTATAGGCGTTTTTATCGTGATTTAATGGATTTTTATGAATGAAAATAACCAATAAAAATCAATGACTTAAATTTAATCCTTTTAAGGCGGCTTCAATTGGTTCTTTTGTTTGGGTGTGAAATTGCTTAGTGTTAAAAGTAATTGGCTCACGTTCGACGGTTTGCCAGGCAAGGCGTCGGCCAAGAAAAAAGGACAATATGACAGTCAAACTCGAGGTCAAATCCCTCTACAAAATCTTCGGCGATCAGCCGGAAAAAGCGTTCAAGTTGCTGGCAAAAG